>CAXBLN010000178.1:0-7353 GCA_963976555.1 uncultured Gammaproteobacteria bacterium | reverse complement strand
GCGATCGCCGCGCGGTCAAGGGCGCTTCTACGGCTATGGCTGGTGGCTGCGGGATCTGGCTGGCATGCAGGTACCGGTAGCGTGGGGCTATGGTGGTCAGCTTATATTCGTCGTGAAGGAGCTGAGCCTCGTCGTCGTGGCCACCTCAGATAGTACGCCGAGTCCTTCGCGCAGAGGACATCTGGGTAGCCTCTACGATCTCGTCGAAGAGCACGTCCTGACCCCAGCCAGGATGCAGCAGCTAAGCCGCCTCTAATCGACACCGATCAATTTTTTCTCGTTCAGCTTCGCCGCCCGATGGCGATCGCTCTCTCATCAAGGAATCTGAGTAATGCAAATCAATGTCTATCAGGTCGATGCGTTCGCCAATAAACCCTTCGAAGGCAATCCTGCGGCAATCTGTCCGCTTAGCGAGTGGCTGCCGGAGCAATTACTGCAGGCCATTGCCAGCGAGAACAATCTTTCGGAGACGGCATTCTTCGTCCCCAATGATGATGGTTATGAGCTGCGTTGGTTTACGCCATCGACGGAAGTAGATCTATGCGGGCATGCCACCCTTGCCACGGCCTATGTGCTGTTCGAGGAGTTGGGCTATGAGGGAGAAGAGATTCGATTCACTACCAAGTCTGGAGAGCTGAGTGTCGTGCGTAGCGGTGAATCTTTGAGAATGAACTTCCCCGCGCAAATTCCTGTCCCGCACGAGCTTCCCTCGCAGCTAGTGGCGGCGTTTGACACTACGCCTGAGGACTGTTTAAAGTTTGCAGACATCATCGCCGTGTTTTCATCCGAGGATCTGGTACGCAGCGCTGATCCTGACATGTCCCTACTGGAGCAGCTGGATTGCAGAGGTATTATCATCACCGCCGAGTCTCAGAATTACGATTTCGTCGCGAGATGGTTTGGGCCGAGAACAGGTATCAACGAGGACCCGGTGACTGGGTCCGCGTTCACACAACTCGTACCCTATTGGGCAAACCGTCTGGGGAAAAGTAAGTTCGAGGCGAAACAGCTTTCGCAGCGGGGCGGAGAGGTTTCATGCGAACTACTTGGAGACAGAGTATTCATCTCCGGAAAAGCTGTAATTTACATGCGCGGGATTATCGATATAGAGGTCTAGCCCCGGCCAGGTCTGGGCGGGTGCCGAGCGCGAAAGGGATAGGCTAGTTTGCGAGGTAGTATTCGATCTTCAGTTTGTTAATTTCGATGACATCGTGGTTGTTTAGTTTGACCGCGCGGGAACCAACGGCCTCGCCATTGATTGTCAATTGTCCGTTCTGATTGTCTTGATCGAGACTCACAAGGAAATGACCATCGGGACGCTTGTTAATCTGCACGACTTCGTTGCCAGATCTGCCCAGTTTTACCGATGCTTTGGCCAGTGCCATTTCCTTGCCTGCGCCTTTGCCGTTCAAAATTTGTAATTTGGCGGCGCTGAGAAAGTCCGCGGCGGATTCGGCCATGTTGATCGGCTCGTCCAGGTTCGGACCCGGATTTGTAGTTTGACCCGGTTGCCTTCTGATGAGGACAGTCTTGTCATCATCCCCTGTGGAGCGCGAATCGTTAATATAACGAAGCTCGTGCTTGCCAATGACGATTACGTCGCCATGCTTCAGTGGATGTTTCCGAATTGGCTGCCCGTTTACATAGGTGCCGTTGGTGCTATCCAGGTCTTCCAAAAAAGAATCATCAAAAATGGTTAGGAGTTTTGCATGATGCCCGCTGACAGCCAGATTCTCGATGCGAATATCATTATCATCCTTGCGGCCGATAGTCATAATCTCTTTATCGAGAGCGAAATCGCCCAATCGACTTGAGTTAAAACTGAATTCCAATTTGCCTGGCATGATAATTCCTTTCCCCAAGGGTGCTAGCGTGTATTCTCCGGCTAGGTTTGCATAAGAATAACAGAAATATTGTCTTTTCCACCGTTCTGGTTTGCTAAGGCAATCAATTTTTTTGCAGCAAGGTCTAGGTCGGTGATGTTCTCATCGATAATGTCAGCTATCTGCCAATCCGAAACCATATCTGTTAGCCCATCGGAACAGAGAATCAATAGATCGTAGGGCTGCAACGGCAGCTCTGCCGTATCGACATCTACGTCTTGTCGTGTGCCCAGCGCGCGTGTAACAACGTGTCCAACATTGGCGCTGCGCGCCTCTCTTTCCGTATAGAAGCCGCGATCAATCAGGTCCTGCACCAGGCTGTGATCTTTGGTAACTCGTTTTACGTCTCGGTTTCGACGAACATAGAGTCGAGAGTCTCCAACATGGGCAATATAGGCCTGTGACCCGACGACCATGGCCGCCACTACCGTAGTACCCATGCCACTGTAGGCTTCCTCAGCCTCCTGAGCCTGAAAAATAGCGGCATTACTAGCGGAAATTGTATTGGAGACGAATTCCAATAACTGAGACCCAGTTATCGATACAGAAGTTTCCTGCAAAGCGAAGTTTTTTAGCTTATCTAACACGAATTTGACGGCCATGTGGGCGGCGACTTCTCCAGCCTTGTGGCCACCCATACCATCGGCAAGAACTGCTATGCCGAGATCCTGATCGAATCCGATGTGGTCCTGGTTATACTCACGGCGAACTCCGGTGTCTGTATATCCAACGATTTTGAGTAGTGCTCGAGTCTCCGCCATCAATTCTTCCTAAGTGCTGGAATTTGATCAGCCAGCATTTCGTAGACTTCTGGAAAGAGCTGATTGATTTTTTCTTGTCCATCAAAGAGATACAGGTATTGTACAAAAATCAGTAGCAACAGTCCGAATAAAAATCCCATTCGCGTAGAAATGGATGAGTTTGATCGAGTTTTGTCCCCTGGTAAGAAGCCGGGTAGATCAGAATTGGCACCGGATTTTTCGGCTGCGAGAGCCTGTTTCGGACCCTTGCGACTAAATGTCTTATGGTGCTTGTTCTGAATATGTGTCTGGAATAACTCTACAGCTTTCTGCAGGCTGTCAGTATCCCGATTCTCCGGAATCGTTGACACCATATTTGCGATCAGTAGCTGAATGTCGTTGGGTAGTTTGTTGAAGGATTTGCGCACCACAAATGTCGTGTCCTGGTTGCGACTTGGGAGCGAGCCGGTGAATAGTTGATAGAGGATCACTCCGGTGGCATACATATCGGCTGACTTGCTGCGTGGCTCGTCTTGCAATCGGTAGAACTGTGCGTTCTCCACATTCGTGAGGTCGTCCTCCAGGGAAAAATCCGTTAGCTTCACGCGCCCATCATCGGTGAAAAGTATATTGGTAGGGCGCAGATGGCCGTGCACAATACGATTGTTATGCGCAAAGATCATCGCCTGACAGATCTGCGCGGCAATCTTTAGAATCTCCTGCCAGTTCAATTGGAACGCTAGTTTGTCGTTCAGCGTGCCACCGCTTAGATACTCTTGCACGAGGACAAACTGTTTCTCGTTACGAGAAGTACCGTAGGTCTTTACGATATTTTCATGCTCAAGAGATGCGAGTAAGTTGCTTGCCTCATAGCCCGCGCTGGTACTTACCTTCTTCTTGAATATGAGTAGCTGATTTTTATCTTTCTGCTGATACAGATAGACCGAGCCGTACTTGTCCTCCCGCAATACATCCAAGAGCAAGAACTTGGACCGCATCTTCGTGATTCCCTGTTCTGCTCGCAGTCGTTGTCCCTCGTCAATGTGAGATCCCTGGGAGACAGCAAGCAGGCCGTTCTTTAATTCTTCTGCGGATTCCGGGCGCAGTTCGGGGTCCTGATTGAGGCAGCGCAGAATTAATTGATTCAGTGCCGGTTCGATCTTGTCGTTTAGCCTGAAAGGCTCAGGGAAGACACCGGTCGGAATTTTTCCAGTGAACAGCTCGTACATGACTACGCCAACTGAGAATAGGTCACTACGCTCCGTAACATTGTCCGAAGATTCCCGCTGTTCCGGAGACATATAGTTATAAGTGCCCATCACCGTTCCCGATGTGGTCTGATTGCTCACTTCCTGCTTCTCTTCATAAAACTGGGCGATACCGAAATCGAGTATTTTCACGTTGCCGTTGTCATCGATCAGTATGTTTTCCGGTTTGATATCGCGGTGAATCACATTGTTCTGATGGGCGTACGCCAGCGCCTTGAGCAGCTGAATTATGATGTCGACCTTATTGGTATGGGATATCTCATTGATCTTGGAGGCGGTGCCCAGATCGACCCCCTCAACGTACTCCATCACGAAATAGGGCATCTCATCGGCGCTAATGCCGCGGTCGATCACATGAATGATGTTGGGGTGGGTCAATCTTGCGATTATGTAGGATTCGCGGTCGAAGCGGCGCCTGGCCTCTTCGTCACGGCTGAGGTCGTTTATTAGCAGTTTGATTGCCACCGGACGCTGCAGCGACTCCTGAATGCCCCGATAGACATAGGCCATGCCGCCTTCGCCGATTTTAACTAACTTTGAATAACCATCTAACTGCATCAAATTCCCTACTATTTCTCAATACCTGCGATGGATTGCTGTAATCTCTAGACTAAAGAGGGTGAGCCTTCGAAAATGTGATATTCTTCGCAAAATCACAGTGTTAGGCAGCCTGTCTGAGACGCATGCAATGAATCTAAAGTGATGAAAACACCAAGCTTCGCAATTTCCGCCTTCGCCGTGGTATTGGTTATATATCTCTTGATCGTCGGCGAAGCGCTGTTACTTCCCTTGGTTATCGCTATTGCGCTCTGGTACTTGATAAATACTCTAGCCGCCGCGTTTTCTCGGATCCAGATAGGGCAGTTTCAATTTCCCAAATTTAGCTGCCTATTAGCGTCCCTGTTTACCTTTATTTTCCTGATCTGGAGCTTGATCAATTTCCTCAGCGGCCGTGCTGACGATGTGATGCAGGTTATTCCTGTTTACCAGGAGAATCTAACCGAGCGCCTGCAGGATCTGCCTCTCGTCGTGGTGTCAGCCTTTCAAGACCAGCTAATCACCGACTGGATCGACCTCCCTGCCTACGCAACCTCGGTAGCGGCCTCCTTTGCCGGTATTCTGGCGAGTGGCGGGCTGATCATGATCTATATCCTCTTTCTGTTTCTGGAGCAGGGCAACTTCGACCAGAAGATTACGGCACTGTTCAGTAGCTCGGGTTCCGAAACCGACGTCCGCAAAATTATCAGCCGCGTCCGCAATGATATCCAGAAATACATCTCCATTAAGATGTTTACGAGCTCTATGACCGGAATCCTTAGCTATATTTTCCTGCGCATCGTAGAGGTCGATTTCGCGGGGGTCTGGGGTCTGCTCATCTTCCTTTTAAACTTCATTCCGACGGTAGGGTCGATAATCGCCACCATATTCCCTGCCATGATCGCCCTGGCGCAATCCGATGGCTACACTCTGTTCATCCTGGTGCTGGCAGGTATCGGTGCTCTTCAGGTCTGTATCGGCAATATCCTGGAGCCGAGGTTAATGGGAAATTCCTTCAACCTCAGTCCTATCGTTATCTTGCTCAACTTAGGTCTGTGGCAATACATCTGGGGAATCCCGGGTATGTTTCTCTGCGTTCCGTTCCTGATCATCCTAACGATCATTCTTAGTCATTTTCCAAAAACCAGACCCATCGCGATCATTCTCTCCAGCGACGGCAGATTGCGTGTAACGGAAGACACCGTGCTCGAGCAATTTAATTTCGGCAACGATGCTGCCGGCCTGCTACCTTCCGATAAGGACAGCGACGACAGCTGAGTGTTTTGAGTGACCCCAGTCACCTGACTGAACGAAAAAGCCCTGCAATATCCGCGCATTACGCGCTATAATCCTCTGCTTTTTTACCGTTGCCGACCGTAAACACGCAGGGCAGCCATAGATTCGGATTCATCAATGACTAGTGCCGAGATTAGACAGAAGTTTTTGGACTTTTTTGCCAGCAGGGGACATCAAATCGTCCCCAGCAGTTCCCTCGTGCCCGGCAACGATCCCACACTGCTTTTTACTAACGCAGGCATGGTTCAGTTTAAAGACACATTCCTGGGCGATGAGCCGCGCGATTACAATCGGGCGACAAGTTCACAGCGCTGTGTCCGCGCTGGCGGCAAGCACAACGATCTGGAGAACGTGGGCTATACGGCAAGGCACCACACATTCTTCGAGATGCTGGGTAATTTCTCCTTCGGCGACTATTTCAAGCGAGAAGCAATAAACTATGCCTGGGAATTCCTTACAGTCGACTTAGGGTTGCCTGCAGAGAAGCTCTGGGTGACTGTATTTGAGGACGACGACGAAGCTGCTTCAATTTGGTTAGACGAGATGAAGATCGAGCCGAATCGCTTCTCGCGGCTCGGCGAGAAAGATAATTTCTGGGCTATGGGCGATACCGGACCCTGCGGGCCTTGCTCCGAAATTTTTTACGATCATGGCGATGACGTGCCAGGCGGCCCGCCGGGTAGCCCGGACGAGGACGGCGATCGCTACATCGAGATCTGGAACCTTGTATTTATGCAGTACGAGAGAAAGGCCGATGGCTCCATGACACCGCTGCCGAAGCCCTCCGTCGATACTGGGGCGGGCCTTGAGCGCGTAGCCGCCGTGATGCAGAACGTTCATAGTAACTACGAGATCGACCTGTTTCAGAGCCTGCTGAAAGCGATTTCCAAAATAACCGGAGTTAGTGATCTCAACAATAATTCTCTTAAGGTTATAGCAGACCATATACGGTCTTGCTCATTCCTTATTGTCGACGGAGTGCTGCCTTCAAACGAGGGGAGAGGCTACGTACTACGAAGAATCGTTCGGCGCGCGGTTCGACATGGCTATCAGCTAGGTGTGACAGATGTTTTCTTCTACAAGATAGTTGCAGCATTGGTCGATGTCATGGGCGCTGCCTATCCCGAACTCGCCCAGAAGCAGAAGCTTGTAGAAAAGGCACTAAAGGACGAAGAGGAACAATTCGCCCGCACTCTGGAGAATGGAATGTCTATTCTCGAGAAGGCGATAAAAGACTTAGACGGAAAGACAATTCCCGGCGAGACGGTATTTCGCCTCTACGATACTTATGGTTTTCCCGTTGACCTCACTGCCGATGTGGCGAGAGAGCATGGCTTAGCGCTCGACATGGAAGGATTCGAGGCGGCCATGTCTGTGCAGAAAGATCAGGCGCGGGCTGCGAGTAATTTCGGCTCCGTTGCTAAGCTCGAGATAGACGCTGCCGCGGTTACCGATTTTATCGGTTATGAAGAATTACAGGGTACATCGAAGCTATTGGCAATCTTCGCAGACTCGAAAGAAGTCAAAAGTGCAAGCGAGGGAGATGAGGTACTGCTCCTTCTCGACAGCACGCCCTTCTATGGTGAGTCGGGTGGTCAGGTCGGCGATACAGGCTTGCTCACTGGCGAA
>CAXBLN010000177.1:0-7425 GCA_963976555.1 uncultured Gammaproteobacteria bacterium | reverse complement strand
ATCTTGTGATCGACTCCCAGGTGGCGAGCCAGGCCACGGGCCCTCGGCAATATATATTGACTAGCCTT
This sequence comes from uncultured Gammaproteobacteria bacterium, assembly GCA_963976555.1. Taxonomy (GTDB): domain Bacteria; phylum Pseudomonadota; class Gammaproteobacteria; order Pseudomonadales; family Pseudohongiellaceae; genus UBA9145. Next base: position 7,357 of record CAXBLN010000177.1, on the reverse strand, counting down.
GTCGATTAGAAAGTCTTCTACCTGAATCTTTGCCTTGGCGGCTGTTAGCTTATGTCCCTGAATGATGAATTCGTCACCCACAACCATAATGCGATGCTTCCGTCCTTCCTTGAAAACGATGGTGCGTTCTCGGGCACGATAGAATATCTTGGCGCCTCTCTCAATTCGCAGAGCCTGCTTCTCGCGCTGTGACTCTTCGAGAAGCCGCCGCTCTATCCATGAATGATTGCCGGAGATGAACTCCTCGACCTCGGCTTTAGATGCACGCAGAGGGCAACGCACTACCACCCTCTGGTTTCTCACATAGAGCGTAAGCGTCTTGCGCTGACTGCGCAATATCTCGCAGTCGTAGGGGCGCTGCAACGCCTTGCTTCTGCCACCAAAATTTAAAGGGAGTATTCTAGCCTTGCTCATTTCACTCACATATTCGCCGGTTTTCTGGCTATTAATCTTGCTATTCGGCGGACCGGTGCCGAGGCCTCACCTTCAAAGTCCTCGATGCAGTCCCAGTCTTTAAATGCCTGCCTAAGTTCGCCATGTTGCAGCAAAAAATCTGGATTATTAGGCCTGCCTATCTGTCGCTGATCGATGGTAAAAGTCTCATAGACTATTAAACCGCCAGGACGAATCGCCTCTCTCAATGCTGGGAATAGCGGCCTATGCAGATAGTTAAAAACTATGATTGCATCAAAAATTTTCCCAGCCAGGGGGTTATAGCCTTCACTCTGACCCGCTTCAAAATCTACATTCCAGCACTTGCTGCATTCCCCACTTGCACCTGCTCTATCGAGTTGTGGAGCAATGGATTGTAAGTGGGCTTCATTACTATCTGCAAATATTACTGGAACATGATGGCTAACTAAAAATAAACCATTCCTTCCCTCACCGCAGGCCAGATCCAGTACACCATTCTCCAATTCTAGATTGTCGAACAGACCGAGGTTATCTACAAGAAATGAGGCAGCATTGGCAATTGAATGTGTCATGGATTAACGGATAATGCACTGGATAAAATCAGATAGACAGCTCAGATGAATATCAGCTCAGATTCTTTGTGTCTTACCTGAATAGGCTGCGTAAAATGGAACAATCTCCTGCTATTCTCAATATGGGATTGTATATTTATAGGCTTAAGCGCCGCGACAAGCCAGCAGTCGACAGACGAAGAAATTTTAAATGAAAGAACAGCCTCAGAACAGAGACCGCGTCTTCGCCGAAAAGATGCTCCCCGGCGACTTCGTTTTCGACGAGCAGGTCGCGTCGGTTTTCGAAGACATGATCAATCGATCAGTTCCAGGCTATAGCACAATCATCGCGATGATCGGCGTACTGGCGGAGAATTACTGCCAGGAACACAGCAGAATCTATGACCTCGGCTGCAGTCTGGGGGGAGCTACCCTGGCGGCAGTGGATAGGGTCAAGTGTCAGGACTTCTCCGCCATCGCTATCGACAACTCAGTGGCCATGATCGATAAGCTGCAAGCCAAGCTCGTCGCCTTGCCGCAGTTTGCCGACAAGGTCGAGTGCCGCTGCGAAGACTTGCTAGACACTGAGATTATTGACGCCTCAGTGGTGGTGCTGAATTTTACTCTACAATTTATACCTCTAGCTGAACGGACTGTGCTGCTTACTAGAATCTATGAGGGCATGAGGCCCGGAGGTGTCCTGATTGTCTCCGAGAAGATTACGTTCCCAGACGCGAAACTCAACGCGTTGTTTATCGAGATGTACCATAGCTTCAAGGAAACAATGGGCTACAGTAAGTTGGAGATAAGCCAGAAACGCGCCGTCTGCACTCGATCGGTTTCCAGTCCTTCGATGTCTGGTTTCAGTGTTTCAACTTCGCCTCGATGGTGGCCTTTAAGTAAAACTACATGAATCTTCAGCCGCTACAGGAACTGATCAAGTCTTCGTCACTCGAGGCACTGCTCCCCTATACACAAGAGGAATTCCTGGGGCAGATCCGCCATGGTGACTTCCCCCGCTGGCGCAAATTACTGTCTGAGTTACCCGACATCCAGCCCAGCTCAGTCTCATTCGAAAGCAAGATCAGGATAGGTGTCTCTAGCGATAGTGATTCAACGACGCTGGCTCGGCTACGGGAACAGCTTTTAGCGTTTGTCCCTTGGCGCAAGGGACCGTTCGAGTTATTCGGCATAGATATGGATACTGAGTGGCGATCCGATCTGAAATGGGACCGCCTCAAGAGCCAGATCTCGCCGCTTGAATCGCGCAAGGTACTCGATGTAGGAAGCGGTAATGGCTACTACGGTTATCGTATGCTGGAGGCGGGGGCCGAGCTGGTATTGGGTATTGATCCCCACCTCGCCTATGTGGCGCAGTTCTGGCTGCTTAAGCACTTCACCAAAGAAACGCCTATCTTTGTTTTGCCACTAACACTGGAACAAGTGCCGCCGTCGCTCAACTATTTCGATACTGTTTTTTCGATGGGCGTAATCTACCATCGTCGCTCGCCTATCGATCATATCTTGGAACTTAAGAGCTGTCTGCGTTCTGGGGGTGAGCTTGTTATAGAATCGATATGCGTCGATGGTGTGGAGGGATATTGTCTGACGCCTGAGAAAAAATACGCACGTATGACGAATGTGTGGTTTGTCCCCAGCATCCCAACTCTTGTCCGTTGGCTCTCTCGTTGCGGGTTAATCGATATCTCAGTCATAGATGAGTCTATAACCACTCTAGATGAACAAAGAAAGACTGATTGGATGCCATACGATTCACTTGATGACGCTCTGGATAAAACTAATCCACATGTAACGATAGAAGGGTACCCTGCTCCGAAACGCGTGGTTATAAGAGCAATTCGCCCCTAGTCAAGTGAAGGGGTCACGATTCTTTCTTTCTATAGAAGAGTTTAAGGTTAGGTTGCTCTTACAGTGACACATGCCACTTTTAGTTACTTGTTTCTTCAATTTGTCGAATTCATTCTACTTCGGCCTGTTCTCTGTTGACGCGATAGATCAATTGCGCTAACTATACGCCTGCCCTTTTAAAGGGTCAGCTCTAATTCTATCCAGACATTAAAGAGAACAAAAAGATGGCGCGACCTTTAAGAATTGAATATCCCGACGCTGTATATCATGTGTCCAACCGTGGCCTAGACAAGCAACGAGTCTTTCCCTCAGCGAAGTACTTTGAGGCATTCCTCGAGGGCTTGGGTGAAACCTGTTCACGACTTAATGTCGAGGTACACGCTTACTGCCTTCTTAGGGATAGTTATCACCTGGTAGTGAAGACGCCTGAGGCAAATCTTAGCCGCTTCATGCGCCAGATTGACGGCCTGTACACCCAGCAGTACCAGAAATTGAAGGGTAGCGACGGGTCATTGTTCAGAGGCCGTTACAAGGCGGTACTGGTTCAGGCTGAAAAGTACCTATTGCCGCTGAGCTGCTATCTACATACCAGGGTCAGGGCGTCCGAGCTCAATAGCTATCCCTGGTCCAGCTATACACATTTCACTCACAAGGCAAAACCTCCGGTCTGGTTTAATCGAGACGAAACCCTGAAGCAACTCCACACTACGGCTGCGAAAAGGCCGGCCGCCTATAAGAAACTGGTCGCCCAGGGCGTTACGGACGAGATTGCTCACTTTTATGGGAAGAAGAACCTGTCTTCCGTTTTAGGCGATGACAAGTTTCGAAAATCTGCCCAGAAGAAAAAATCTGCGACTGCTACACGTGGTGTGTCTCGCGGAGCAAACGCGAAATGGAGACCTTCTTGCAAGCAGATCATTACTGCAGTAGCCAAGGAGTTTAAAGTTACAGAGGCCAGTATCTACAAGGCCGCTCGTGGTCCTGGGTCGAAGAATGTCCCGCGCTGGGTAGCCATGTACCTATGTCAGGAGCTCTCGGCGGTGACACTGCAAGCCATAGCTAAGCTGTACAAGCTGAAGCGCTATGGAACTGTCTCGACTACCGTAGGCAAGCTGAAGAAAGAATTTGAAATAGACAAGAAGCTGGTTGCCAGCACTGAGAAACTCACGAAGCGACTGAGCAAAGGAAAGTGAAACTTGATACCGCGCTGACCCTAAGACGATTCCACGAAAAGTGGGATTGATCTGAAAAAGAAGAATGAGCAGGCTACACTGAACCACCCGTCATTGATCCGAAAATCACAGACACTAAAAAGCCGGAGTTTTCAGCAGAAAATTCCGGCTTTCCAGTTCTGAGGCTAGCTAAGCTAGCCCAGAGGACTTACTTAATCTTGGCTTCTTTGTAGACCACGTGCTTGCGAACGACAGGATCGAATTTCTTGATCTCCATCTTGTCCGGCATGGTGCGCTTGTTCTTGTCAGTGGTGTAGTAGTGTCCAGTCTTGGCACTTGAAACCAGCTTTATCTTATCTCTCATAGTCGTTGCCTTATTCCTAGCTTGGCCTAGACGCGCTTATACGCGAATGCCATTGTTTCGAATGTCGGCTAGGACTGAGTCTATGCCGTTCTTATCGATGATACGCATACCCTTGGTCGTGAGGCGCAGCTTAACGAAGCGCTTCTCAGACTCTACCCAAAAGCGATGAGTATGGATATTTGGCGAAAATCGACGCCGTGTCTTGTTGTGCGCGTGGGAAACATTGTTTCCTGTAACCGGTTTCTTGCCAGTTACCATACAAACCCTGGACATTTTGCTGCCTCGTTTCAGTTAACTAGATACTTGTCGTTTTTGGCTATTTCCGGAGCCGAGGCTCAGGTAGGAACCAGGCTCAAAAAAGAGCTGCGTTTTATACCAGAACGATCTGCCAATAGCAAGATAATCAAGGATTGCGAACTCCGCAGCCACACCAAAATCGGCGCAGAAACTGGCATCTGCGCGGCTGGTAGAGGCGGCATCCGGCGCAGGACGGACTCCTACAACAAGCCCCGCTCCGCAAAAGAGACTACCATCGAATTACCAATTACCAGATGGTCCAGTACTCGGACATCGATGGTTTGCAAGGCGATGCGCAACTTGTTGGTGATGGCTATGTCGGCCTGGCTGGGCTCTGCCACTCCCGATGGATGATTGTGAGCGAGAATTACTGCCGCCGCATTATGGTGTAGGCAGCGCTTTACCACTTCCCTGGGATAGACAGCAGCACCATCGATAGTGCCGCGAAATAGTTCCTCCAGCTTGACGACATGATGCTGATTGTTTAGGAATAGGCAGCTGAATATTTCGCTCTGACAGTCTCGAAATTTAGCACGCAGGTAGTCTCGAGTCGCCGACGAACTCGTCAATATATCCTTCGATTGGATTCCCTCTAACATTTGGCGCTGAGAAAGCTCTTTCATCGCCACAAATCGAGCAGCCTTCGCCGCGCCAACGCCGGGATTCTCGGTGAGGCTCTTCCGATCAGCCGCCATGAGCCCTGCTAGGCCTCCGTAGCGGCCAAGCATGTCTCTGGCGACATCCAGAGACGTCTTGCCACGAATTCCCGTCTGCAGCAGCACAGCAAGCAGCTCCGCGTCAGACAGGCTGGAAACTCCCTTGTTTAGTAACTTTTCTCTGGGCCGTTCTCCCCGTGGCCACTGCGCCATGCTCATCAGGCTACTTCCTTCTCGACCTACGCCATTACTGGCAAATTCCCCTGTTCGCTAATCAATAATAGACGGTGGGGCGCAGAACCCTTAATTTGCCGTCAAATTGATTAACTGAAAACTAGCTGCTAGTCTAGCTATCCCTTGAACCACCTATATCTGTTGGGCCTCCATGTTAAGCCTCACTAACAAGCGCATCCTACTCGGCATCACAGGCGGCATTGCAGCCTACAAATGTGCCGAGCTTACACGTTTGTTTATCAAGGCCGGCGCCGAAGTTCGAGTGGGCATGACGCGGGCGGCGACAGAGTTCACAACTCCGCTCACGATGCAGGCTCTATCGGGTCAGCGGGTTCATCTGGATCTACTCGATAGCGATGCGGAAGCCGCTATGGGTCATATTGAATTGGCCCGCTGGGCGGATCTGGTGTTAATCGCACCCGCCACTGCAGACTTCATCGCTCGCATCAGCCATGGGCAGGCAGACGATATCCTCTCGACCATGGTGCTGGCCACCTCCGCGAAGATAGCCGTAGCGCCAGCGATGAATCAGGCCATGTGGGCGGATGACAGCACTACCAGCAACCTCAATGTACTAGTCGATCGGGGCTATCACATATTCGGCCCTGCCGAGGGTGAACAGGCCTGTGGCGATGTAGGGCCTGGGCGCATGCTGGAACCTGGGCAGTTGCTCGAATTAAGTGCGAGTCTATTCGAAACCGGCCTACTCGCCGGCAAAAATTTCGTCATTACCGGTGGGCCTACTCGCGAAGCGATCGACCCTGTGCGCTACATCAGCAATCACAGTTCTGGGAAGATGGCCTACGCACTAGCGGCCGAGGCTGCTGCCGCGGGTGCTAAAGTGACTCTAATCAGCGGCCCGGTTAATTTGCCGACACCGGAAAGCATAAAACGTATAGATGTGATCACTGCGCAGGAAATGTTAGACGCTACGCTCGAAAATCTTACGAACTGTGATGTGTTTATCGGCGTGGCCGCCGTCGCTGACTACCGACCTATTAGTGTCGAATCTCAGAAGATTAAAAAATCCGACGAGCAGATGCAGCTAACCTTGGTCAAGAATCCAGACATCATTAGCGAGGTCGCCAAGCTCAAGCAGAAACCCTATGTTGTCGGCTTCGCGGCAGAAACCAACGACATAGTAGAGAACGGCAAAGACAAATTAGGGCGCAAGAATCTAGATATGTTGTTCGCTAATAATGCGACAGAAACATTCAATAGCGACTCAATTTCTGTAACCGCGCTCACCGCATCGAGTGAAACAGAACTCGCACCGGGAAACAAAAATGTTGTAGCCAGAAATATTCTGCAACTCATTGCTGGCGCTATAGGCGAAGGCAGCGACTCGACATAATTGAGAGAACATCGATTTTACAAAAGACAAAATCATTGGCAGCAAAAATGACGGATGGAGCAACAAAAACAAGCCACGAACCGATTCCTGCCTCTATTTTCAGAGCCTATGACATTCGCGGAATTGCAGAGGAACAACTTAACGAGGACAGTATACAGCGAATTGGTCAGGCGATAGGTAGCGAGGCGCTTGATCAGAATACTGATACTCTTTTGGTCGGCTATGACGGCAGACTCTCCAGCCCCTCCCTTTCTGTCGCCCTTATCGAAGGCATACGATCCAGCGGATGCAATGTAGTGTGTGTCGGCCTGGTTCCCTCACCGCTACTGTATTTCGCGACGCACACTACCGGCATTAGATCAGGAGTAATGCTGACTGCCAGTCACAATCCTTCTAACTACAACGGCTTGAAAATTGTCTTTAATCAAACGAGCCTTGCCGATAAT
>CAXBLN010000176.1:0-7575 GCA_963976555.1 uncultured Gammaproteobacteria bacterium | reverse complement strand
CTACTGATGCAGCCGGCAATCCTAACGGCGCCTTTATTACCACTACGATTGATAGCGGCACACTCACCGACGTTACCGTTCCCGTTGCAGTAGTACCACAAGGCGGAACGGTTACCGGGACCATAGACGGTTACTTCGTCGGTGATTCTTCCGTAGATGGAATCGCTCTCGGCATCAACCTCAGCAATGCAACCGCGACAGGCGGGGCACAAGCTGTCGCAGCCACAGCAATTCTCGATGGAAATGGCATAGATTTAGCTACTTTGTCCATACCTGACTCGTCGGTAGAAACTCAGGATATAGACTGGGGCACATGGGGTAATCCGGTCGAAGACAACTGGGTGATAACACGCCCAGGTGGCGATGGGCGGACTGAACTGGAAACCAGCAATCATCTGGCCATGATAGATGCGACACCAGTTGCCAACCTGACAGGATCAGGAAGCTACGGCAGCACCCTCGCCTCCTCCTTCATAGGTAGCGGTAGCGCGGGCGATGTCACCCAGGTCGTGGCGGGTCTCGATGTAGATTTCAATACCGGCGTTATCAGCAACGGTAGTCTGCAGGTAGAAGTCGCCGGCTCACAGGCCTGGGAAATTGACTTTGCCGGATCTGTTAATAGTGGCATGGTAGACCTCAACTCGATCGGCGGCACACTATCCGATCCAGGCGGGCTTATCAGTAGCTCCATCGAGGCGAATCTCGGCGGTGTCTTCACAGGCGCCGGTGCAGAGGCGTTCGTCGGAGGCTTCGATCTGATCGACCAGCTAGATCAGTTCAACCAGGTCGATGGGCTCTATACGATCGAGCGCTAAACCATGGGGCAGCTAAACACAAAAAAGGGAGACTAACGTCTCCCTTTTTTGTTGCTCGCACATGCTGAGGTAATTATTCTCCAAGCAAAATGACTCACTCGCCTTTCGTGTCCTTCTCAAAGCTCAAAGACGCTGAGTTGATACAATATCGAAGACCAGTTTCCGGAGGGCCATCTGGGAACACGTGCCCAAGATGTGAGTCGCACTTGCTACAGACCACTTCTGTCCTGATCATGCCATGTGAGTGATCATCGTTCTGTTCGACCACATCACTGCTTGCCGGAGCATAGAAGCTTGGCCAACCTGAGCCCGAGTCGTACTTGGTTTCCGAGGAGAACAGGGATTCACCGCATGCTGCACAATTGTAGCTTCCCTTATCCTTGAGGTTCCAGTACTTGCCCGTAAAGGCCGCTTCGGTGCCCGCCTCACGCGTAATCCTGTAGGTCTCGCTATCAAGCTCATCTTTCCATTGATCTTCGGTCTTTTCTATCTTACTCACAACACAACTCCCGCTAAGACTATGCCGTTAATAATACACCAGAAATTGGTGCAGGGCTTCCCATCCTGTAGAATCCGCCGCGAGCGACTCAAGCACCTAAGAGCGCAAAGAAGATGGCCTTCTTTATGGAGAAAGAGGTTATTCTACGGCGGTCTCTGCCGACAATTGTCTTGAGATTACAAATATTAACCCCCCAGCAGTAGAGAGCGTTAAGAATGACCAAGGTCTATCAATCCGATAAATTAGGCAATGTCTGCTATGACATCCGCGGTCCCGTCCTCGAAGAGGCGAAGCGGCTGGAAGAGGAAGGCCATCAGATACTGAAGCTAAACATAGGCAACCCTGCCCCCTTCGGCTTCAATGCCCCCGACGAGATCCTTCACGATGTCATACACAACTTATCTGCCGCGCAGGGTTATAGCGATTCCAAGGGTCTGTTCTCCGCGCGCAAGGCCATCATGCAGGAATGTCAGCGACTCAATATTCGCAACATAGAGATAGACGACATCTACCTGGGCAATGGCGTCAGCGAACTCATCACTATGGCGATGCAGGCGCTGCTGAATAATGGGGATGAAGTCCTCATCCCCGCTCCGGACTATCCCCTCTGGACCGCCGCCGTCAGCCTTAGCGGCGGCACTGCCGTACACTACTTATGCGACGAGGCAGCCGATTGGTTTCCCGATATCGCCGACATCGAGTCGAAAATAAATAGCAATACACGCGCCATAGTCATCATCAACCCGAACAATCCCACCGGTGCAGTCTATAGCGAGGAAATCTTGCTGCAGATAATCGATTTGTGCCGCAAACATGACTTAGTCCTGCTAGCCGACGAGATCTACAGCAAGATTATCTATGACGATGCCAAGCATATTCCCGTCGCCTCACTGTGCGACGACATTTTCATCGTTAGCTTCAATGGCCTCTCGAAGTCCTATCGACTCGCTGGCTTCAGATCCGGCTGGATGATCCTGAGTGGCCCCAAGGAAGACGCGAGGAGCTACATCGAGGGCTTGGAAATCCTCACGAATATGCGCCTGTGCGCGAATGTCCCCGCGCAATTTGCAGTGCAGACAGCTCTAGGGGGCTATCAAAGCATCAACGACCTCGTGCTGCCGGGAGGACGCCTCAAGCAGCAGCGCGATATCGCCTGGGAATTGCTGACTCAGATTCCAGGCGTTAGCTGCGTTAAGCCCCGAGGTGCTATCTATATGTTCCCCAAACTAGATCCGGCGGTTTTTAAGATAGACAACGATGTCGCATTGATTCTTGATATTCTCGAACAAGAGCAGATTCTCCTGGTGCAAGGCAGTGCGTTTAATATTGAGGACACTCAGCACTTACGCCTCGTTTTCTTGCCTAGAGTAGACGAACTCGAACCTGCCGTAGCCGGCATCGCGCGGGTGCTGGAGAAATACCGAAAGTAGTAAATCTTTAGTCGAAGCTGAAACCCAGTGCACTGAGAAAATCCTGTTGAGAAGCGGAGTATTTACTCGTTTCGAGTGATTTAGTATTGAATTCACGCCGCTGAAGCAGCTTCTGACGAAAGGAATCGAACGCCTTATCGCCGGCACCCGCTGCGATCTCTGCCTTAAATCGCGCACTCAAGTCATGGAGCGGAAAAGCTTGCAGGAGGGTTTGAAATTCAAGGCCTGAATCCGATTCACCCTCGATGAACAACAGGTCTCGCGAAACCTCTTCGCCGCTCTCCTGTAGCGAAGATTTCAGTTCGAAGTGCTTCTCAAATGCTAGCGCAAGAATTTCGGTAGCATTTAATTTTGCTTCGTGACTATAACCTGCAATATGTGGTGTTGCTATGTCCACCGCCCCGGCCAACTCTGCATCTATGGCTGGCTCATCTGCCCAAACGTCGAACACGGTAACGAGATCAGGCTTTCTCGACAACAAGTCTTTCAGTGCGGTTTCGTCCACTACTAGCCCTCGACAAGCATTGATAAGTACGGCATTACTGGGGAGCTTCTCCAACTCGTCGCTGCCTATCATCTTGTATGTAGGGTGCGGGCCGTCTCTGGTCAATGGCACATGCACAGAGACCACATCACATGCAAGTGCTTCATCCAAAGAGCAGTATTCTCGCCCCGATTCTTCAATTTCGAGTATGGGGTCACAGCACCCCACCTCGATTCCGAGAGCTTCTAGCTTGGCTGCGAACTGACCGCCGACCGCACCCGCCCCTATGATCCCGACTCGGATCCCCGGCAGAGAAAAGCCCCTTTGCAGGACGGCATAGGCTAGTGCTGTGAAACAATAGTCGACAACAGCGTTCGCATTGCTACCCTTCGCGTGCGCAAAATCAATCCCCATACGGCGAAGGTACTCGACATCGATGTGATCTACACCACTGGTGGCCGTGCCTACAAATTTAATCTTCGTACCAGCCAGGAGTGTCTCGTCGACCCTGGTTATCGAACGCACGAGTAGTGCATCTGCGTCAAATAGATCTTCTCGCCTTATACTGCGACCATCGAAACAACGAAGATCGCCGTGGCGAAGGAATCTGCTCTCTACGGCTAAGATATTTTGGTCCGCGAATATTTTCATCGAATCGCTGTTAGTTTTTCGAGAATCGTTCTGCAATCGACAGAAGGTGTGCGCTATCATCAGTGGTGAATTGATACTTGCCAAGAAACTTCTCGAAAGACGAGAGATCGAATTCGGCGAGTTCCAATGAGCTCGGCACGGCGCTGGCGAAACCTTCGTGTCTATCTGAAGCGTCGCAGACTATCGTAGCAAGCTGCCGGCTGAGTCTCGCCTCGGCCTGATGCAGCTCGAGTTTTGCTGCGAGACTTGCCGCGCCGCGCAGCGCTAGACCAGAAACTGCTTCCAAATTGGAATACACGCCATCTATATTTGAGAAATTCCTCAACAGCTCCTTCGCCTTGACGGGCCCGACCCCGGGTACGCCAGTTATGCAATCCACTGCATCTCCCACCAGGCCGAGGTAGTCTGGAAACTGTTCAGGACTCACGCCGAATTCGCTCTCTATATCAGACCTATAGCGTTTCCGATTTCCACTATAGTCCCAGAGATAATCTCTATCGGTCCGAAGTAGCTGAGACAGGTCTTTATCTCTTGAAACTATGCACAATGTCGGCTCGCCCGGCAATAACTCTGCCATCCTATAGGAGAGTGTGCCGATAATATCGTCGGCCTCATACTTACGGCTCGCGTAGGATGCCATGCCGGCAATTGAGCATATCTCTCTACAGGCGGTAAGCTGCATAGCAAGGTTCTCGTCGGGTAACTCCCTATTGGATTTATAGTTAGGGCAGAGATCATGTCGAAAGCCGCTGAAGAGACTCTCGTCAAGGGCTACGGCAATGCGTTGGGGTTTTACACGCCGAAGGAATTGCAGAAGGAATTGCGTAAAGCCGTAAACCGCGCTCAGGTCGTTGCCATCGGCATCGAAACACTCTACGTAGGGTGAAAAATGGGACTGAAATATATAGATGGAACCATCGACTAAATAGTAGGTGTCACCCACTTCAGCTGCCGCGATCAAGACTGCGGCCTTCCAGGTTTTGCAGCGGGAGCAGCCTTGGACCTGTAGCCAGACATCAAGACCCAGCCTTGCGAATCAAATAGATAAAGGTGTCATCTTGCTCGGCAGATTCCAACAATTCATGGCCCAGGAAATGACAGAACTTTGGAACGTCACGAGTCGTAGAGGGGTCCGTCGCGATGAGTCTCAGGAGTTGCCCCTGTTCAATATCTCGAATCTTGTTGTGCAAAAGCATCACCGGCTCAGGACAGAACAAGCCACAGGCGTCTAGCTCTAAAGCCTGCCTGCTATTGTTTTCTTCATCGGGCTGTTGAGTTGAGCTGGGCATTGTGATTATTCATTCTCTCATTCAGCGTTCGGCGACTCTCTGTAAGTCACAACTTTGTGATTCGGGATCGTAGTTGAGGACGACATCACCTCGTTCTAACTGCTTCCAGACTTGCTGCACTTTCTGTTCGAGACTGTATTCTAGTTCCCCATAGTCTGTGCCTTCTCGGCTAATAAACTCTTCGATTATGGCCGTTAACGTGTCAGCGTCCAATTCCTGATACGGAATATTCATAGCGCGACTTTACTTGAGCGAATAGGATCAGCATCAGCCCTGCAGGTATTCAAGGCGCTTAAACTAGCTCAACGACGTTCAATTCATCCGCGCCCTGCATAGACGCTCGAAGCTCGGCAAACGGAAAATTCTGAGTATCTGCCAACTGCGAGAGCGAAACGTTCGCTATGCTGCGGAAAATGCTCTCAACCCGCCCTGGGTGAGTCTTGTCCCATCCATTGAGCATCGCCTTTATTGCCTGGCGCTGCATATTATCCTGAGTCCCACAGAGATTGCAGGGGATTATCGGGAAATTACTGAGCTCAGCGTATCGAGATATCTCTTTCTCTTTGCAGTAGGCGAGCGGACGAATTACGACATTTCTCTTGTCATCGCTAAGCAGTTTCGGCGGCATCGCCTTCAGCTTCCCGCCATAGAACATATTCAGGAAGAGTGTCTCGACTATGTCATCGCGATGGTGTCCCAGTGCGATTTTGTTGGCCCCGATAGATTGAGCATGGTTATACAGAATGCCCCGACGCAGGCGCGAACAGAGTCCGCAATAAGTCTTACCCTCCTCCACCTTGTCTGTAACTATGGAGTAAGTGTCTTTCTCGATGATCGTATAGTCGACGCCTAGTTCGCTAAGGTAACTGGGCAATACTTGCTCGGGAAAGTCAGGCTGTTTCTGATCGAGATTCACGGCATGGAGTTTAAATTGAATAGGTGCATGCCTTTGAAGACTAAGAAGGATATCTAACAGGGCATAAGAATCCTTGCCCCCTGAAAGGCACACCATGACCAGATCGCCATCCTCTATCATATTGTAATCTGCAATCGCTCGCCCAACGTCTCTTCTCAGATTTTTACGCGAACGATTCAGCAACGAGTGCTTGCCGGCGCCTGGGTCCGGCCTGTCCCGACCAGACAAATGCAGCCCCTCACCATTGCCGGGCACGGCAGCTGTGATAATTTCGTTATGCATACCGATTAAACTCTCTCAAGCACAGTGGCTATACCCTGACCCAGACCAATACACATCGTTGCCAGTCCTAGAGTGGAGTCGTTCTCCTCCATATTGTTAAGCAAAGTAGTGGTGATTCGTGTACCGGAACAGCCAAGAGGATGGCCTAAGGCAATAGCGCCTCCCTTGAGGTTTACTTTAGCCTCTACGACATCAGTGAGCTTTAAGTCCTTAATGACCGGCAGAGATTGCGCTGCGAACGCTTCATTCAATTCGACGCAGTCTATATCCTCAATACGCAGCCCCGCCTTCTTCAAAGCCTTAAGCGACGCAGGGACCGGACCGTAGCCCATGATAGATGGATCTACTCCCGCATAGGCCATGGATCTGACTCGCGCGCGAATCTTCAGGTTCATAGCCTGCGCCTTCTCGGCGCTCATCATCAGCATGGCTGAGGCGCCATCGGATATCTGCGAGGATGTGCCAGCAGTGACCGTGCCATTTGCGGGATCGAAGACTGGACGCAGTTGAGCGAGACCTTCCATTGTCGTGTCTGGGCGAATAGTCTCATCGTGCTCTACAAGCACCTTCATGCCCTGAGCATCATGCCCTTCGATAGGCACGATCTCATTAGCGAAGCCGCCGCCTAGCCGTGCCTTCTCAGCTAAGGCGTGAGATCGTACTGCGAATGCATCCTGTTGTTCGCGCGTGATGCCATGCATTTTAGCAAGTACCTCTGCCGTGACACCCATCATCCAGGATGCTTTGGCGATATGCTTCGACGCCTTGGGGTTTGGGTCAATGCCGTGAATCATGCCGACATGCCCCATATGCTCTACACCGCCAACGATGAACTGATCGCCATTATTACTTTGGATAGCCATGGCCGCCGTATGCAGTGCCGACATGGAAGAACCACAGAGCCGATTCACTGTCTGCGCACAGGTAGAGTGCGGCAACACCGAGATCAGAGCGGCGTTTCTCGCGATGTTCCAGCCCTGCTCTAAAGTCTGATTTACGCAGCCCCAGATAACGTCCTCAACCTCTTCGGGTAGCACGCCGGCATTCCTTTCGAACAGCGCATTGATTAGGCGAGCTGACAATTCCTCCGCGCGAACATTTTTGTAAGCACCGCCTTTTGACTTCGCCATGGGTGTTCGTATTCCATCTACGATTACGGCGTCTCTGGGGTTCAACTTCATCTTATCTCCTAACAATTTGTATAAGGCA
>CAXBLN010000175.1:0-7682 GCA_963976555.1 uncultured Gammaproteobacteria bacterium | reverse complement strand
GTCTGCCGGGGAAGCCGCTTCTGGACATTGCGGGGAAGCCGATGCTGCAACACACCTATGAACGCGCATTGGCGAGTGAGGCAGACAGGGTCATCATCGCCACAGATGACGTCCGCATTCAAGAGGCGGCCGAAGCCTTCGGTGCCCAGGTGTGCATGACTAAGAGTACTCACGTGTCCGGTACGGATCGAATTCAGGAGGTGAGTAGTCTGCTGAAAATGGGTGATGCTGATCTCGTGGTCAATGTTCAGGCGGATGAACCCTTGATTCCGTCTAGTGTAATCAATCAGGTAGCGCTAAATCTTCAACAAAATCCTGAGGTCGGTATCGCGACCCTGTGTGAGTGCATAACGGGCATAGAAGAGATATCTGATTCGAATAGCGTGAAGGTGGTGAGCGACAAGCGGAACCATGCGCTCTATTTCAGTCGCGCCACCATCCCCTGGCAGGGCAGTGCCTCTGCCAAGAACTGCTATCGGCACATCGGTATTTATGCCTATCGAGTCGCGGTGCTAAATAGCTTCGTCGAGTGGCCCGTGTCCGAGCTGGAAGTGACAGAGAAGCTGGAGCAACTTCGAGCCCTCTATAACGGCATCGCCATACATGTGGCGGTTTGCAGCGAAAACATCCCTCCAGGCGTCGATACCGAGAGAGATTTAGAGCATGTCCGTGCACATCTCGCGGGTGGCGGAAGCTAGGTCGAAGCCCTTGTCTGAGAACTCCCAAATTACTGGCCGAATCAACGTGCTGATGGTGTGCCTGGGCAATATCTGTCGCTCACCTACGGCTCATGGTGTCTTGGAAAAATATATAAAAAATAAAGAGCTGGGAGATAAGATTAAAGTCGATTCGGCAGGTACGAGCACCTATCACCTGGGGGATCACCCAGACCCTAGATCAATCGCTGCTGCGGCGAGTCGCGGCTACAGCCTGCACGAGCAGGTAGCGAGACAGGTGCAGCTCAGCGACTTTAATGACTTCGATTACATACTGGCCATGGATGAAGAGAATCTGAGCCATCTACAGGACATCGCACCCGCGCAGAGCAAGGCACGCTTGCAGCTACTACTAGATTATTCGAGCGGGACGCTCGCCTCCGTGCCAGATCCCTATTTCGGCGGTGGCGATGCGGGCTTCATGAGAGTGCTAGACCTCGTGGAGGACGCCTGTGAGCGATTTCTCGATAAGCTGGTGAGCGATCTGAGGAACGCGAAGGAGGAGCCCTGAGAATGGCGCTGGAGATACAAGAGCAAGTCGATCTAACTCCCTATAACAGCTTCGGTGTAAGCCAGAGGGCCGCCTATTTCGCTGATATACAGGATGTCGCTGATCTGCCCCAGGCGCGTGAATTCGCCGCCTCCAAGCGTCTTCCGCTGCTGGTGCTGGGCCAGGGTAGCAATACGTTGTTCGTCAAAGACTACCCGGGGCTTATTCTGTTCATGAATAACCGCGGCAGGGAGGTATTACCCGGTCGCGGCATGCTGCGTGCAGCCGCCGGCGAAAGCTGGCATGAACTGGTAAAGTTCTGCTTGCAAAAATCTTTGTATGGCATTGAAAATTTAGCACTTATCCCCGGAACCGTCGGTGCCGCTCCGATACAGAATATCGGTGCCTACGGCGTAGAATTGGATCGCTTCTTTGTCGAATTAGAAGTATTCGATCTGAAGACCGGCGAGATTCGGCATATGAGCAAATCGGACTGTGAGTTCGCCTATCGCGACAGCATTTTCAAGCAGGACCCTGGCCAGAAGCTTGTTGTGCTCTCCGTGACGCTGCAGCTCAGCCGAGAGCCAGCGCCTGAATTTGCCTACGCTGGCTTGACCGAGGCGCTAGAGGGGCTTGAGAAAACGCCACAGAACATTTTTGATGCGGTTTGCGCCATCCGCCGCAGCAAGCTGCCTGATCCGGCGCTGCTAGGGAATGCCGGGAGTTTCTTTAAAAATCCATTGATTTCCCGCTCCAAATTATTGGTTTTGCGTGAGTCCTATCCGGATCTCCCGGCCTGGGATACTGAGGATGCTGATCTGGTAAAAGTGCCGGCGGCCTGGCTGCTAGACAAGAAGGGCTGGAAGGGCAAGTGGCGCGGCGGTGCGGCGGTACATGAGGATCACGCCCTCGTGCTGGTGAATCGTGATAAGGCTTCCGGAGAGGACGTTCTACTGCTGGCGCAGGACATGAGCAGCTCGGTGCTCGAGGCATTTGGTATCGCTCTTCAGACTGAGGTTCGTATTGTCTAGAACGACTGTCTAGAACTGCTGTCTAGAACGTCCGTTAGGGAATGCCATTTCTCCCCCTAAGTAGGCGGATTTTGGGCATTTATGTCGAGAACTGTGACCCAGTTCCCGTTTTGCCTATCCCAATTTGTGCGGTATATCTCACTATGCTACTAATCACGTTCTGCAAGCAAACTTGTGGGAAGAATGGACAGTATAGAAACTCGATACAAGGCTTTTCGGCCTCAACAAAGGTAGCTAAACGTGCAAAACATTATTCGGCAGAAAATATCGGTCCTCATAGTTGATGATCACGAACTCGTTCGTGAGGGCATTGCCAGGCTGCTTAGCGATGCTGCGGATATCGTGGTAGTCGGTCAGCTAGGCAGTGGTGAAGAAGTCCTGGAATATCTCTCATATTCTGAGTCTAACGCCATGAATGTGAATGCAAATTCGATCTTTTCTTCTCATCAGATGCCAGACATTATCCTGCTAGATGCGCGCATGCCGGGTCTGGGGGGCATCGAGGCGACGCGGGAGATATTAAAGCGCTTTCCAAGCTGCAACATCGTAGCGATGTCCAGCGTGGCCAGCGGTATCATCCCTTCGCAGATGCTTCGTTCTGGCGCCCGTGGCTTTATCACCAAGAGCGTTTCCGTGGAAGAGCTTCTGAAGGCGGTTCGTACTGTGAATGCAGGAGATCACTACGTTACCCCTAGCGTCGCGACACGACTGGCTGTGGACCCCTTCGGCGACGAGGGCGGCGGGCTGTTCGACAAGCTGTCTCGCAGAGAGCTACAAATAGCGCAGATGCTGACCGATGGCAAAAAGGTAAGCCAGATATCGACTTACCTGGATCTCAGCCCCAAAACGGTCTACAGCTATCGCTATCGCATCTTTGAGAAGCTGGGCATCCGCAGCGATGTAGAATTGACCATACTCGCAGTGAAGCACGGCCTTTCCGACGACACCCGTGAGTACGATCAGCTGCCGAACCACCTCTCTCTGATAGTTGGCTAGGGTATTTGGTTAGGATAGTTGGCTAAGATAGTGGGCTAGTTTCCTGCATTACCCCGCGCAGTCTCTGTGATAATTATCCGTGGTTGAGACTGCTCGCGGCATCGGCTAACCTCCAAGTCCATCGACCGCCAATGCCGCTGCCTTCGCAGCCATAGCAGAATTATGTCCGCAGAAGTCCCCACTGAATTTGATCACAAGCACTTTCTCAAGCATCTAAGCAGCCGTCCGGGTGTCTACCGCATGCTGAACGAGGCGGGCAAGGTGATCTATGTTGGTAAGGCGCGCAACCTCAAGAATAGGGTAGGCAGCTATTTCCGCGCTTCCGGTCTGACCAGCAAGACGCTGGCGATGGTCAATAAGATCCAGAACATCGAGATTACGGTAACCAATAGCGAGACCGAGGCCCTGTTACTAGAGCAGACGCTGATCAAGAGTCACCGACCGACCTATAACATCCAGCTTCGCGACGACAAGTCCTACCCCTATATCCTACTCACTAAAGACGATACCTATCCCAGGCTGGGTTTCTATCGTGGTTCGCGCAAACGCTCGGGCAGCTTTTTCGGCCCCTATCCCAGCGCCCATGCGACGCGAGAAACACTTCAAGTATTACAGAAGGTATTTAAGGTAAGGCAATGTCAGGACAGCTATTTTAAGAATAGATCCAGGCCCTGTCTGCAGTACCAGATAGACCGCTGTACGGCGCCCTGCGTAAAGGCAATCAGCGCCGAGGACTATGCTCAGGACGTGCGTTACTCCACCCTGTTTCTGCAGGGTAAGAGCAACGCACTAATCAAGGAGCTAACCGCGAACATGGAAGCGGCTGCCGCGAAGGAGGATTTCGAGCGTGCCGCGGTGGTAAGAGACCAGATTATGGGGCTGCGGCGTATGCAGGAAGATCAGATCGTCGCTAACCAGGGTGACGACGCCGACGTGGTGGCAGCCGAGATCATGCAATCCTATGTCTGTGTTCATGTGATCTATGTCCGCGGGGGACGCATCATAGGCAGCAAAAATTTCTATCCTCGTTACAAGCTTGCAGACGACGTGGGCGAACTACTCAGTGCGTTCCTCTCACAGGCCTATCTGGGCGACGACAAGGCCGCGAACATTCCTGCAGAGATCATCGTCCCTATCGAGATTGAGGACGCTCAGGGATTATGTGAGGCCCTCAGCTATGTTGCCGAGCGCAAGGTTAAGCTCTCCATGCGGGTGCGGGGTCATCGCGCTAAGTGGCTTCAGCTAGCAGTAACAAACGCCCGCGAATCGCTACATGGCTATGTGAGTAATAAGCAGAACATCTACAAGCGTTTCCAACAGTTACAAGACTGTCTTAAATTAGAATCTATGCCGAGTCGTATAGAGTGCTTTGATATTAGCCACACCTCGGGAGAGGGCACGGTGGGCTCCTGTGTGGTGTTCGATGAGAGTGGTGCCGTGAAGAGCGATTACCGCCGCTTCAATATCAAGGGCATAACAGGGGGCGACGACTACGCGGCTATGGAGCAGGTCCTTGACCGACGCTTCACGCGTCTAGCCAAGGGGGAGGCGAAGATTCCCGACATCCTGCTGATCGATGGCGGCAAAGGCCAACTCACGCAGGCAAAGAAGATAATGGAGAAGTTTCAGCTGCCAGAGATACAATTGCTCGGCATTGCCAAGGGTATTAGCAGGCGAGCGGGGCAGGAGACACTGTTTCTGGCTCGTGGCGATCGCTTCAGGGAGATTGTCATGCCTACCGAGTCAGGCGCTCTCCACCTGCTCCAGCAGATCCGAGACGAGGCGCACCGCTTCGCTATCACCGGCCACAGGGCACGCCGCGCCAAGGCTCGGAAACAGTCTGCATTGGAGGAGATTCCAGGATTAGGCCCCAAACGCCGGCGCGAGCTGTTACGCTACTTCGGAGGCCAGCAAGAGGTTGGCAAGGCAAGCGAATCCGAAATAGCGAAAGTAGCTGGGATAAGTAAGAAATTGGCCGAAAACATATATGCGTACTTGCATAACAGTTGATCCCGCTAATTTCAAAGTAAGCTAAAACTTTGGGATGTTAGCTCTCATTTACTTCTCTTTTAGAGTACAACACTCTGTAAGCAAACAATAATATATTTAGAGAGTATCGAAGGACGAGTAAAAAACCGATATGAACTGGGCAAATATTGCTACCGTAAGTCGCGTCATCCTCATTCCGGTGGTGATCTACTGTTATCACCTCGATACAGAATTCAGCCACGTCCTTGCCGCTATCCTTTTCGCTATTGCGAGTCTCACCGATTGGCTGGACGGGTATCTTGCCAGGAAGTTCAACCAGACCAGTGAGTTGGGAGCCTTCCTTGATCCAGTCGCCGACAAGCTACTAGTTGTGCTCATGATGATCATGCTGGTATCTGTCTACCCGCAATTGTTGTTAGCCGCCAGCATAATCATAGCCAGGGAGTTGCTGGTGTCTGCGCTGCGAGAATGGATGGCAGGGAAGGGCAAGCGCGACAAAGTGGCCGTTGCCTTCTCTGGCAAGCTTAAGACGACAGTACAGATGTTAGCGATCATGACTCTCCTGCTGGCCAATCCAACCCTACCGGACTGGGTCATGCTGCTGGGTTATGGCCTGGTCTATCTGGCGGCGGTGCTCAGTATCAGTTCCATGTGGCAATATTTTCGAGGCGCCTGGGCCGATCTGCAGCCGAAGTCATAAGAAATGCCGAATACAGGCGAGTTCAGCTTGACTTGGAGCACTTAGGCATTAAAATAGCGCCTCTTTCGAGTAGTGGTCCCAGCAAGCGTACTTCCTAGCTTCGCAGGGCATACTTAAACCTCAAAGCGCGGGAATAGCTCAGCTGGTAGAGCACGACCTTGCCAAGGTCGGGGTCGCGAGTTCGAATCTCGTTTCCCGCTCCAAATTTGGCCACACAATAGCTCTAATTCCAAAAGAACATCTCTATGAATTTCATAGGGATAAGTGCTTATCTTTCCGTTCTATCTCAAATCAACGCGCATTCAAGGAGTTTTGCTGTGCTTTTGCCCATAGCGCTGCGCTTATGCGAGCAGTCGTGTTTCTGGCTCGCATTTTGAGCAACCCATCGCTACGATTAGTGAATCTGGAAAATACGACCTAAATCGATCACAAGGATTGATAAATGAGCAACCTCTACAACGGAAATGACGACTGTGCAGGGGATGAAAAACCCTGCGATGGCATAGACTTAGTGCTGAAACCTGGAGTGAAAGATCTTGGAGGCTTCAGCGTAAGAAGGGCGTTGCCCTCGAGGCAGCAGCGTAAGGTAGGCCCCTGGATATTCTTCGACCACGCGGGCCCTGCACAATTCGATGCCGGGGACGGCATCGACGTCAGGCCTCACCCACACATCAATCTGGCCACAGTGACCTACATGTTCGAGGGCGAGTTCCTGCACCGAGACTCCATTGGCAGCGTACAGGTCATCAAGCCCGGCGATATCAACCTCATGGTAGCGGGTAGCGGCATAGTCCACTCCGAACGCACCCCTCCCGAAGTCCGCAAGAACAAACACAGTCTTCACGCCCTACAGCTCTGGCTGGCGCTTCCCGAAGCCAGCGAGGAGATCGAACCCGCGTTCTACCATTATCCGGCAGATCAACTCCCGACCAGAGAATTGGACGGGGTGACTCTAAGGGTCATGATGGGCTCGGCCTACGGCCTGACTTCCCCGGTTAAGACCTTTGCCGAGACTCTCTATGTCGAAGCCGATCTCAAGGCAGGTCAGCGCCTGACACTGCCCCCATGTGCAGAGCGTGCAATCTACATGGCTAAGGGGTCCGTAAGTCTTAATGGCACGGCCATAGAAGAATTCACGATGGCGGTGTTGGAGAATGAAGACCCACTCACGATCGAGGCAAGCAACGACGCCAGGCTTGCACTCATTGGTGGTGAGAAGCTCGGCGAACGCTTCATCGATTGGAACTTCGTCTCCAGCAGCAAGGAGCGCATTCAGAAGGCGAGGGAGGATTGGAAAGCAGGGCGCTTCGACACAGTGCCGGAAGACGATGAAGAGTTTATTCCACTGCCTTGATTGTGAAAGGAATCTTTCCTAAGTCATGATTCGAATAGGGATGTGCTGGCTTAGTGATTACGCAGGAAGTGAGATCCTCGTTCAGCCCCAGTTTGAAGCTCACGCCAGTGCGCAGATACCCGAATACTGCTCCAGCAGGGAAGGAATGTTGAAGCCCTGCGTTTATCGGTTAACCACAATTGATACAAGTAGTACCTACATCGAAACTCAGCGCAATTGCGATTCATCGCGAAGGTTTCTAATCCAAAATGAGAGCAGCATAGTTTTTTGAGTTTTTTAAGCAGCAAACCATGCCCAAAGCCCCGAGTTTTGGTATAGTGCGCGATCTTTTGCTAGGCATGAAATGATTAAAGGCTGGATGGCAGAGTGGTCATGCAGCGGACTGCAACTCCGTTAACGCCGGTTC
>CAXBLN010000174.1:0-7856 GCA_963976555.1 uncultured Gammaproteobacteria bacterium | reverse complement strand
GGTCGATAAAGTCCCGGTCGTGAGAGATAAACAACAACGTGCCGGGATACCTGGCCAGCCAGTTTTCCAGCCACAGACAGGCGTCCAGATCCAGGTGGTTGGTGGGCTCGTCCAGCAGCAACATGTCGGAAGGCTTCATCAGCGCCTGGGCCAGATTGAGGCGAATCCGCCAGCCACCGGAGAATCCGGACACTGGCCGGTCGGCATCGCCCTCGGCAAAGCCCAGGCCCCGGATAAGCGCTTCTGCCCGACGTGGAGCGGCCCAGGCTTCATGAATATCCAGTTCGCCGTGAATGCGGGCCTGAGCGTTGTCGTCAGCCGCCAACTCGGCTTCTGCCAGGGCCCGCTCAAGCTCCCGCAGTCGGCTGTCACCGTCGAGCACGAAGTCCCGGGCACTGCGGTCAGAGGCAGCAACCTCCTGGGCCATATGGGCAATACGGCAACCACCGGGCAAGGAAACCACGCCCTGTTCCTGGGCAAGGGTACCCAGCAACAGCTGAAACAGGCTGGACTTGCCGGCACCGTTGGCACCGACAATGCCTATGCGATCTCCGCGCATTATAGTCGTGGAGAAATTCCGTATGACGGCTCGCTCGCCAAAGCTATGGCTGATATCTTGCAATTCGGCCACGATCTTGCCCGAATTCTCGGCACTATTTAGTTTGAAGTTCGCACTGCCTTGCAATTCTCGACGCTCGCTCCGCTCCCTGCGTAAGGCCTCGAGTGCACGAACCCTGCCCTCGTTGCGCGTACGCCTGGCCTTGATGCCCTGTCGGATCCAGACCTCTTCCTGCGCGAGCTTCTTGTCGAACAGCTTGTTCGCTCTATCCTCGCTGGCGAGTTGTTGCTCACGAAAATCCAAAAACTTCTGAAACGTCCCTTCGAATTCATGTAGATGACCGCGGTCAATCTCCACGATCTTATTCACCACGTTCTGCAGGAATGTTCTATCGTGGGTTACCAATAGAACGGCGCCGTTGTAATCCTGTAATTGTTTCTCCAGCCATTCTATCGCCGGTACGTCGAGGTGGTTTGTAGGCTCGTCGAGGAGTAGAAATTCCGGCTCTCTGACCAGTGCGCGCGCTAGTGCTACGCGCTTGCGCCAGCCTCCGGATAATTGCGACATGAGTTTGTCTGCGGGTAACTGTAGCTGCGTGATAACCGTATCGACTTTCTGACCAAGGCTCCAGCCGTGCTTGGCCTCGAGCTCACCCTGCACGCGCTCTAATAGCTGCATGTCGGCGTTCTCATAGTCGGTTATCAGATGATGGTATTGCTTAAGTAGCTCACCGATTTCGGCAAGACCGCCCGCGACCATGTCGTAGACAGATTGATCGTCGGCTTCGGGCAGAGACTGTTCAAGCCAGGCGATTTCGACGCCGGGTCGTAGCCAGCGTTCGCCGCTATCGGGCTGCATGGAGCCGGCGATAACCTTCATAAAAGTCGTCTTGCCGGCTCCGTTACGACCCAGCAAGCCGATCTTACTGCCCTTCTTGAGCGTGAAGTCGACTTCATCCAGTAGAATGTGAGTACCAAAATTGAGACAGACTTTATCAAGGCGAACTAGGGGCATGGCGTGACTGCTTCACTACAACACTGGCGAAAATGGGCGGCTATTCTACCTCATAGCGGGCCCGAAAAGGGATTGATTGAGGGCTCATTCGCCTTCAGTGACTGACAACTCAAAAGCAGATTTATTGGCCATTTTCGCCACCCAAAAGCCGACTCGCTGTTCTAGAGATATTTTTTCTCTTTTTTATCAGCGACTTACATATTGGTACGGATGCTGCATTACTAATACTCAGGGTTATAGGAATACTGTGTAATTGCAATATCTGGAGGTAAGCACCGTGAACTCAGGGAAATCCAAACATAAACCGATGCCAATTCTGTTTAAGGGGCTATGCCTCGTCCTGGTAGGATTCTTCGTCCTTCTGGGACTCGTGGGTCTTGTACTGCCGATAATTCCGGGGATCTTGTTCCTGTTTCTTGCCGCATTGCTGCTGGCAAAAGTATCACGCCGCTTCGATACGATGCTTAACAGGAATAAGGACATGCGCTATTGGCGACGCCGATGGGATACGTCGAGCAGCCTGCCCTTGATGCAGCGACTAAAGCTGTCTTTCTGGGTAGCCGCTAGAGCCGTTGTCAATGGAGTCGAGGCTGCGGTCGATTCGGTAAGCAAGACTCGTAGCAGTAACTAGCAAGCGTCATTGCCGGCTGGTTTTTCACAAGCCATTATTCGATCGTGAATATCTCTACGTTCGAGAATACATCAATCGGCCCATTTGCGTTATAGGGTTGTACCGCAACGTATAGCGAAGTACCTATTTCGAGATCGCCCGAAAGTATGATCAGAGCTCCAACATCCAGACTGCCTATAGGCGACTGTGCAGGGAAGGGCGCGTAGTAGAGTATGTAACCTGTTGCACCCGGCACCTCAGTCCAACTCAACGTAAGCGTCGTGCCCACTACCGATGTCGCCAGTATAGGCGCTGGCGTCCCTGCATTCGCCTCCAGAGTCGTAAAGCTCGCATCGGTGGCATGTTGCTGTATGAAGTCGGCCAGAGCTGCGACGCTGGCATAGACGCCCGGTGATTCTGGGTCTCCACAGCTAGGGCCGCCGATTCCGCCGAAGCTCACTACACCAACCTGTACGAAGGATGTTCCACTAGCGATGCTAAGGGGGCCTCCGCTGTCTCCCTGACAGGTATCGGCAGTCGGCGCCGCAGCACTTCCGCCAGCACAGATCATATTGTCCGTAATACCATCGGTATAGATTTCCAGACAGGTGTCGTTATCGACTATCGTCTGCCTGGCTTGTAACAGCGTGTTTGAAGCATCGGTAGATTCGTTCTCCTCATTCACCTGTGTTGTACCCCAGCCCATGATGATGCCCTCTATGCCCGCGGCTATAGTAGGCGCGCCGGCGGCGAGCAGAGGTATAGGCTGCAACTCAACAGCGGCGGTAATTTCTACCAGTGCGATGTCGAAGTCATTGGGGTTTGGGCTAGTCTCCATATTCGGCTGATAGTTTGGATGTATGATTATCTGTCCAATCGCGCCCTCGATCGCTGCCGAACCAGGAGGAGTGGTAGTGTCTGTGTTCAGAAAAACTCGAGAGAGTGCACCGGTTTCGATATCGATCTCGTCACCCGCCTCGTTCAGAAAACAGTGCGCAGCCGTGAGAATCCAGGTGGGGGAAATAAGACTGGCACCGCAGTATTGCTCACCCGTGTCGTAGGCGAGATAGACAATCCAGGGATAGGTTGAGATTGAGCCTGCGGTACCGTTTATGATGGCCGAAGTTTCCGTTTCCTTCGTCGTATCGCCATCATTACCGGAACCGAACGCGGCACCTGCTATAGACAGGAGTAGGAGAATATTGAAAACGGGTCTAAACAACTCTCTCATAGCGGACGTCTCTTTTAAGTTCTTGTTAGCAATCTGCCCGATAATAGAGGTTAGGGCAAAGGCAAAGCAATCACTATTCGGGGCAGTGTGTCGTGGGAATTGAAGAAGTGCGATCTTAGTCTAGTTTCTGCCAATTATTTCCAGCGGCGTTGGATGCGACCGCTTTCTCGATGAATTGCATGCCTCGCAAACCGTCATCTATACCGGGCACTAGTAGTGAATCGGTGCCACTCGATTCGTTTTTCTTACGCGCGTGTAACTGAATGGCTATGTCTCTATACAGAGTTCCGAAAGCCTCGAGGAATCCCTCCGGATGCCCCGCCGGCAACCTGGTCATATAAGCCGCGGCCACAGGCATGCTGGCGCTACCTCTGGAAAGTATTTCCCTATTGCCGCCGAGGGGCATGAAGCTCAGATAGTTGGGGTTCTCCTGACACCAGTCTATGCCAGCCTTATCGCCAAAAACGCGGATGCGCAGGGCGTTCTCGTTACCGGTCGCTACCTGGCTAGACCACAGGCTACCCTTGGCGCCATTGTCGAAGCGCAGGAGAATATTCGCATTGTCGTCCAGTTTTCGCTTTCCCACGAAGGAACTGAGATCCGCGAGCAACTCGGTTGTCTTCAGCCCGGAAATAAACTCGGCCAGGTGAAATGCATGAGTGCCTATGTCTCCTATGCAGCCACCGGCGCCGGCTCTTTGGGGGTCGGTTCGCCAGACAGCCTGCTTCTGATCGCTGTCTTCGAGGTTTGTGGCCAGCCAGTCCTGTGGGTATTCGACCTGCACAACGCGAATCTGTCCTAGTTTGCCGTCTGCTACTAGCTGTCGCGCCTGCCGCACCATCGGGTAGGCGCTGTAGTTGTAGGTGACGGCGAAGAGTAAGCCGCTGCTGCGCACCAGTTCGGCAAGCTCTTCGGCTCGCTCTACGGAAGTGGTGAGTGGCTTGTCACAGATGACATGAATGCCCGCCCTCAACATCGCCGTCGCAGCGGGATAATGCAGGTGATTCGGTGTGACTATGGCGACGACTTCTACGCCGTCGTCTCTCGCTGCCTCAGCCGTCGCCATCTCTTCGAAAGAACTGTAGCTTCTATCTTCGGCAATGCCCAACTCCACGGCCGATGCTGCTGCTCTGTGCTTATCACTACTAAGCGCTCCTGCTAGCAACTCGTATCGATTATCCAGCCGCGCCGCTATGCGGTGCACCTCGCCGATGAAGGCACCCTGACCGCCGCCGACCATGCCGAGTCTAAGCCTGGGCTGTGTCGAACTATTGTCTGTCATGATGTAGCTCGCATATAGTACTAGGAAATTCCCAGAATACGCTTGTTAGCTTGTGCATCACTGCCGCCATCCGCGAAGTCATCGAAGGCCTTATCTGTGACACGAATAATATGATCTCGAATAAACTGGGCACCCTCTCGCGCACCATCTTCTGGATGCTTGAGGCAGCACTCCCACTCCAACACGGCCCACCCCTCGAAATCCATGGCTGCGAGCTTCGAGAATATGGCCTTGAAATCTACCTGGCCATCGCCGAGTGAGCGAAACCGGCCAGCACGATCGACCCAGGGTTGGTAGCCACCATAGATTCCTTGTTTGGCAGTGGCATTGAACTCGGCATCCTTTATGTGAACCATCTTCAGCCTATCCTTATAGGCATCCATGAAACCAAGATAGTCCAACTGCTGTAATACCATATGGCTGGGGTCAAACAAGATATTACACCGCGGATGGTTGTTTACCCGTTCTAGAAACATCTCGAAGGTGATCCCGTCATGTAGATCTTCGCCGGGATGAATCTCGTAACAGACATTCACATCGGCATCGTCGAATGCATTCAGTATTGGCAGCCAGCGCCTTGCGAGCTCGTCGAATGCCGTCTCAATCAAACCCGCAGGCCGCTGCGGCCATGGGTAGAAATATGGCCAAGCCAGTGCGCCGGGAAAGGTAGCATGATCTGTGAGACCAAGATTCCTGGAGGCCTTGGCCGCCAGCAGCATCTGCTCAATAGCCCATTGCTGTCTCGCCTTAGGATTGCCGCGTACGTGCTCGGCGGCGAAGCCATCGAACATTTCATCGTAGGCGGGATGAACAGCGACCAGCTGCCCCTGCAAGTGTGTAGATAGTTCCGTGATCTCCACGCCGTGTGCAGCAAGCGTTCCCTTCACCTCGTCGCAGTAGTCCAGGCTTTCCGCCGCCGTGGCGAGATCAAACAGACGCTCGTCCCAGCTGGGTATCTGTACGCCCTTGAATCCACATTCAGCTACCCAAGAGCCAATAGCATCGAGTGAGTCGAAAGGCGACTCATCTGAGGCGAACTGCGCCAGAAATACCGCGGGTCCTTTGATTGTTTTCATAGACTCATCTTACTTGTCAGGACATCAGGATTTGTGAATTAGGGCTGCAACTAGAACGGGGAATCGGGAAAGTAATATTCGGCGGCGTTCTCTTGATTGATAAGAGGAGAGCCCAGGATGTACTCACCACTAACCGGGATCTGTGATGTGAATTTTAATACCGTAAGCTCCATCGCTGTCTCGATCATGGCCGGTGGGTAGAGCACATCGACCGGAGTTAGCGTATCGCCATCCATCACACGCTTGATCATATCTTTCATTCCACCGCCACCTACTATAAAGAGATCGTCCTGACGCCTTGCTTGGCGAACTGCCTGAATGACCCCGATAGCTATATCATCGTCCTGCGCCCATACTGCGTCAATCTTAGGAAAGCGTGCAAGAAAATCCTGCATCACGCTAAAGCCATCGTCACGATTCCAATTCGCATGCTTGTGATCCAATACGTTGATGCTGCTGCCCTCCAACTCTGCCATGAAACCGTCAAATCGCTGTGTGTCTATAACCGTCGGAATACCACGTAGCACTACAATGTCGCCGCTGTTGTTTAGCGCTTCCTTTATATACTCTGCAGAAACGCGCCCCATTTCCGCATTATTTCCAGCGACGTAGACATCGGCGATGCCGGGTTCGCTTAGGCCTCTATCGACGACAGTGACGAACACGCCTCGACGCTTCACATTACGAACGGGACCGGTAAGCGGCGCTGACTCGAAGGGCAATATAACAAGCGCATCGATATTGTGAATAGCTACCAGATCTTCAAGATCATTGGCCTGCTCGGACGCACTGTTAGCAGTAACTAGAACGATGCGAAGATCGGGGTTAGCCGCCTCGAGGCGCGCCTTCGATTGCTCTGCATGAAAATTCAGTCCGCCAGCCCACCCGTGCGTAGCAGAGGGTATTGATACGCCGATGGTGACCGATTGCGCAAGTGCGCCTGATGCAAAACTGAACAGGAAAGTAGCGAGCAAAATTCGCAATCTGGCTGACATAGATAATTCCTTCTTTTACTTCTTAACAGCGCAGCCGCAGGAGGATACGCGTTGATATATGCTTGAGGTTCAGTATAGCGAATCTTAGGATTTCTGCTAGCGAGTTAATGACGATGATCTGCTCGCCGGAATAATCGCTAACTTCACCCTAATTACTAACTCGAATCGCCCCTGCGCCACCATTTGGTGGTAATCTTAGCGCCGCTTTAGAGATGACCAACCTTGTTGATCAACGCATGCCCTTTCGAGCTCGATCTCGATTGCAGATTTCAGGTTTTTCATTCCACCTCGCTTAACATTCTGAGAATCATGTGAAATGAAAGATCTCACCCAGGGCTCCACGATTAAGATCATCCTCGCCATGGCAATACCTGTCGCGGCTGGAATGATATTTCAGACGCTTTATCTACTGGTTGACCTGTATTTCGTGGCTGCTCTTGGAGATGACTCAGTCGCTGGCGTGGGCACGGCAGGGACACTACTCTTCATGATCATGGCGCTCACCCAGGTATTGGGTGTTAGTGCAGTCGCACTGATATCGCAGGCCGTTGGCCGCAAGGATCAGCAACACGCGAACCTGGTTTTCAATCAGTCTTTGGTGCTCTCAGCACTATGCGCCGTCATCACGCTTCTAGGCGGCTATCTCTTCGCCGAAGCCTATTTAGGCACGATTACCGCCGACGCGGGGGCACTTAGCGAGGGGCTAACATTTCTCTATTGGTTCCTGCCGGGAATGGCTCTGCAATTTGCATTGATGGCGATGGCCTCTTCCTTGAGAGCGACCGGAATCGTTAAGCCTGCGATGATCGTCCAGGTGATTACCGTTGTGTTGAATACGATTCTTGCACCCATCTTGATCGCCGGATGGGGGCCAGGGCCGGCTCTGGGCGTGCTCGGTGCAGGTCTGGCGAGCAGCATATCGATCGCTGTGGGAGTGGCCATGCTTACCTTGTATTTCTTCAAGCTGGAGAAATATGTCTCCTTCCGCCCTGCGTTGTGGCGACCTCGCTTCGACATCTGGCGGAAGATGCTGGACATCGGGCTACCCGCAGGCGGCGAGATGTTATTAATGTTCGTGTATTTCTCCGC
>CAXBLN010000173.1:0-8098 GCA_963976555.1 uncultured Gammaproteobacteria bacterium | reverse complement strand
GTGGAGCACACCGATAAGCCGAATATTGATACGCATGTCGCCGTGCAGGATATGACTGAATTCGTGCGCGATAACGCCCTGCAGTTGGTCGCGACTCAGATTATCGACGGTGCCTCGGGTGACCGCTACGATTGCATCGCTTGGAGAATAACCGGCGGCGAAGGCATTGATGCCGGGCTCCTCCATGAGATACACCGGTGGCACTGGCGTGCCCGAGGCGATCGCCATCTCCTCAACGACATTCAAGACACGCTGCTCGGCCGGGTCTTGCGAGCCGGAAACCAACAGGCGTCCATTCATCATCTCCGCGATGCGGGCACCGCCGCCGGAGAGCGAGCTCACCTTATAGGCGCTACCGAGCAGAACGACGGCGCTGACGAAGGCGCTGATGATGAGAAACGTAGTTAGATCGAACTCAAAGCTGGTGGTTGCGGCCATGCTGGTCGCGCCTGTCTCGGCGAAACCAAGCAGCACCATAACCAAGAGGTTGGTAACGATGATGAGAGAGAGCACGGCAAGCGCGAACAGGAAAATTAATTTCCCGGTATTGCGTTTAGCCGTGTCCTGCGATTCGAAAAAGTTCATCTTGGGCTTAACCTGTCTCTTATATCCAAAGCCTCAGCCGCTGACAGTGAGAATAGGCGAGAAGTGCTTTGCGAATTTAGAATGAGACTTTCGGTGCAGCTTGTATCTCCGCGCTGTCTTCAAACTCGAGCAGGCTCGCATCGCTTGCATGACCGAAGAATCCGGCGACGGCTACCGGCGGGAAAGACTGTCGATAGGTGTTGTAGGCCATGACCTGATCGTTGAACGCCTGCCTGGAGAACGCGACCTTGTTCTCCGTGCTGGTAAGCTCCTCGCTCAGCTGCATCATGTTCTGATTCGCCTTGAGATCGGGATACGCTTCCATTACCACGTTAAAGCGAGTCATCGCACCGGCGAGCGCACCTTCCTGCCCTGCCAATTCTTGCATGGCAGCGGCATTGCCGGGGTCTGCGGCAGCGGCGGCCAGCCCATTTGCAGCCGAATTACGCGCGGCGATTACGGCTTCCAGAGTCTCGCGCTCATGCGCCATATAGCTCTTCGCAGTTTCGACCAGATTCGGAATCAGGTCGTAGCGACGCTTGAGCTGAACCTCGATCTGCGCGAAAGCGTTCTGATAGCGATTCTTGAGACTGACCAATTGGTTATAAATACCAACGATATAGAAAAACAGGACGGCTACTATGACCAGTGCCACAATCGTTGAAATTTCCATAATCTGGCTTCCTTATACAGTTGAATTTATCACCCAGGGAAATGGGCTGCCTGGGGCCATTATTCCACTTATAGGCGCAGAAGTCCCCGTAGGATATGCGTAAGGGAAAGGAGTTTCTCAGATTCCAAGTTATCTGCTAAGCTCAGAACATCGCTCACTACATAAGAAGAATAAGCCATGAGCACCGGAACCCTCGCCCTACTTTCGCTACTACCCATCATTTCTGTCGCCATATTCCTGGTGCTGCTGCGCTGGCCTGCAAGCCGCGCGATGCCTATCGCTTATATAGTTGCAGCGGTCCTCGCCCTGTTCGTCTGGCAGGTGCCCGTGAATAAAATCCTGGCCGCTACGGCTAATGGGCTGTGGACGGCAGGCACCTTGATCTACATTATCTTCGGCGCGATTCTGCTGCTCAACACGCTGCAGCAGAGCGGAGCCATGCGTGCCATCCGCCGGGGCTTCTCAGATATCACACCGGACCGACGTATTCAGGTAATAATCATCGCCTGGCTGTTCGGCTCGTTCATAGAAGGCTCGGCAGGTTTCGGCACGCCCGCGGCGGTCGCGGTACCGCTCATGGTAGGTCTAGGTTTCCCAGCGATGGCGGCCGTCGTCGCAGGCATGATTATTCAAAGCACGCCAGTCTCCTTCGGTGCCATGGGCACGCCGATTATGGTCGGCGTCAACACCGGGCTCTCCGCCGACCCGCAGATGGCCGCCTATGCCGCGCAGCTAGGCTATGCGGAGTGGGATCAGTTCCTGGCCTTCATCGCAACGAAGATTGCGTTATTGCATGCAATCGCCGGCACTTTTATCCCGCTTCTGGTGGTAGGCGTCATGACGCGTTTCTTCGGTAAGAACCGCTCCTTCGCCGAAGGCTTCAAGGTGTGGAAGTTTGCCCTGTTCGCTGCGTTCGCCATGACCGTTCCCTATCTTCTGGTCGCTACCTATTTTCGACCGGAGTTCCCCTCCCTCATCGGCGGTCTCGTGGGACTCGCCGTCGTCGTCAGCGCGGCTCGGGCCGGGTTCCTTATGCCGAAGGAAGAGGATGTGTGGAGCTTCGACGACAAGGAAAATTGGGACGAAGAATGGACAGGCAGCATGCAGATAGAAGTCGAGGACGAGAGCAAGCCAATAATGGGCATTGTGCGTGCCTGGTCGCCCTATTTGTTCGTGGCGGGTCTGCTCGTTATCACTCGCCTTCCCTATTTTAATCTCGAGCCTATACTGCGCGGGCCCAGTTTCCTAACAACCTGGTCATGGCCTGCAATCTTCGGCAGCGACATCACCGCGTCTTTCCAACTCTTCTGGTCTCCGGGCACGATTTTCATCATCGTCTCCCTCATCACAATACTATTGCATGGCTTAAAGATGCCTGCCTACAAGGTGGCGCTGGGCAAATCGCTGAAGACCCTCGTGCCTGCCTCCATGGCTCTCGTGTTTACCGTGCCGATGGTACAGGTGTTCATTAATTCCAGCGGCGGCGCTGCTGGCTATGAACAGATGCCACTGGTGCTAGCCGAGGGCGTCGCCAACCTAACAGGTTCTGCATGGCCGTTCCTCTCTACCTTTATCGGTGGCCTCGGTGCCTTCGTGGCAGGCAGTAACACCGTCAGCAACATGATGTTCTCGCTATTCCAGTTCGGCGTGGGCGAACGCATCATGGCCGACCCAACGTGGATCGTTGCCTTGCAAGCAGTGGGTGGTGCATCTGGCAACATCATCTGTGTACACAACGTGGTCGCAGCCTCCGCGGTAGTTGGCCTGGTCGGCAAGGAAGGCGCTGTTATTCGCAAGACGCTGATGCCATTTTTCTACTATGCCCTGCTCACTGGCTCCCTTGGCTACGGCATCGTGAATATGAGTTCCGGTGTCTTTAATGCAGGCTTCATACTTGCTGGGTTGATCTTCGCGACTATGATTTACTTTATTTTCCGATTCAATCGGAGCGGTGCCACCTCGGTATAGGAGATAGCCATCGCATCCTGACAGTAAGGCCCGACTAGCCTATACTTAGCGCTTCGATCACAACTCGCAGACTCTCGCTCTGTATTCGTCGTAGTCATTATTCATGTCTGAACCCGCAGCGAACAAGTCGCGCTCACTCATCTTCGCCACCGCCGGGCATGTCGATCACGGCAAAACATCCCTGGTCGCCAACATCACTGGCACCGATACCGACACGCTCGCGGAGGAAAAGAACCGCGGCCTCACCATAGTCCCCGGCTACGCCTACCACCACTTTACCTCCACTATCGACGGCGAGCAGACTGAC
Organism: uncultured Gammaproteobacteria bacterium; assembly: GCA_963976555.1. GTDB lineage: Bacteria > Pseudomonadota > Gammaproteobacteria > Pseudomonadales > Pseudohongiellaceae > UBA9145. Next base: position 4,565 of record CAXBLN010000173.1, on the reverse strand, counting down.
AATACACTGGGCTTCGTGGACGTTCCCGGTCACATAGACTTCATCAATAATATGCTGGCGGGCGTGGGCGCAGTAGACGGTGCACTTCTGGTCATCGCCGCCGACGACGGCATCATGCCACAGACTCGCGAACACCTGGCGATACTCGATCTGTTAGCTGTGTCGCGGGGCGCGATAGCACTCACGAAGATCGATCGCTGCGACCCCGAGCGGGTGGCGACTGTTATCGAGGATATAAAACAGCTGCTGTTAGACACGAGCCTGAAGGACGCGCCCATCTTTGCTCTGTCGAATGAACAAGGTACGGGCATAACTCAGCTGACCGACTTCCTGCACGCACAGTTCGATGACGAACACTCCATCAAACAGGGCGGCGATGAGGGTCACTACTTTCGCTACCTGATCGATCGCAGCTTCGTCGCCAAGGGTATCGGCACGGTATTAACCGGCAGCGTGCGGGCGGGCACTATCAAAGTCGGCGCCACTCTCTTGCATACGGCATCTGGCGAGTCGTGCAAACTCAGGGGAGCCCGCCTGGACAAGACCGAACTTCTTGAGGTGCACAGCGGTCAACGCGCCGCCATGAACGTCAGCCTGGATCATAAGCTCGTAGGCCGCGGTGACTGGCTAATCGACGAGAAGATTCATTGCCCGATTCAGCGCTTCGACGCGACGCTTACTTTTATCGAACAGGATTTTGAGATTAAGAGCAGCGCCCAATACCATTTGCACATCGGCGCATCTCACCACGTGGTCAATATTCGACTGCTTGGTGAAAACTTCTATCAGGTAAAATGTCTGGAGCCGATGGTCGCCCATCATGGCGATAGATTCATCGTGCGCGACCCGGCATCGCAGCACACCCTGGGCGGCGGCACTGTCATCGACATCTTTGTGCCCAGGCGCAAGCGCAGTGGCGAGCTGCGGCTCGCACAACTCCATGGAATGTCTGCCGATTCCTTCGAGGCACTGAAACAGCTCCTCGCTATTCAGGCCGATGGTGTAAAGCTTCAGGAGTTCGCCACTTGTAGAAACATCAACGATACGGCGATTGCGGCGCTGCGCGAAAAACTTACACAGGAAAACATAGACTATCATTCGCTAGCCTTGGAAAAATCTTCACTGCCGGTACTACTGCATGAGAAATACCACCGCGAGTACCGCGAGAATATCCTCGCCTATCTCGAAAGCTTCCATCTGAAGCAGCCGAACCAACAGGGTATCAGCGAACCCGCACTCAGCCACGGGGTCGACTTCGCCAGCTCCCATCTCCTCTTCCACGCTATCTTGCAGGGCTTGTTAGACGCGAATGCGATTAAGCGTACCGGTACGCTTCTGCATTTGCCCAGCCACACCACCGCCTTAAGCGCAGAGGAGGAGGCCTTTCTGGAACGGGTCCGCCCGATACTATTGAAGGCTGGCTTTGTGCCTCCACGCACTCGAGAACTGGTGGAGATGACGAATATCCCTCTGATGTCTCTGGAGAGAATCCTGCGTGAATCTGCGAAGGCCGGCACGCTAATCAAGGTAGCGGAGAACCGATACTATCTCCCCGAAACCATCATGACCCTCGCAGGCTTTACCGAGGAACTTTTGGATGCCGACAACGACGGCGATGGTTTCTCTGTGATTCAATTTCGCGATGCATCCGAGATAGGCCGCAATCTGTGCATCGAAATTCTGGAATATTTCGATAGCGTCGGGTTTACGCGAAGAGATGGGAATAGCCGCTTCGTGCGCACGGCCAAGGAAAATATCTTCGGCAAATAGCCGGACCTTCCGAGCAATCTTCTATCGATTGTGTTTTCCAAAATCTCGACAAAACTGCTACTCTAGCGCGCACAGAACAACCGGCGCAATCCGAGCCAAAGGACTTCGAGATGGGTCTAGAAATAGATAAGACTGACTTCACCGCAGAAGACTTCGAGCAATTCGGCACACGTCTGCAGGAAAACCTGAAGGCGCTGGAGATGGTTCTGGCCAGACCCGGTTTTGGTGAGGGCGAGCTGTCCTTTGGAGCCGAGCTGGAGCTGTACATTGTCGACAAGAATTGCAGGCCACTGCACATCAATCAGGAAATCATCGCCAAGCTCAAAGACCCACAGCTAACCCTGGAGCTGAATCGTTACAATCTCGAATACAACTTCAGTCCCGTTCTAGTCAAAGACAATTGCTTCGCGGCGACACAAGCCGAGGCGCTGGCCGCCATCGATAAGATCAACGGTGCGGCAGCCGAATGGGGCGGCAATGTCGTGCCTGTGGGCATTCTCCCAACGCTGGATCAATCCGACACCGGCTACCACGCGATGACCAAGCTATCGCGATTCGAGGCGCTCACCAAGGAGCTTACCGATATTCGCGGAGGTCCGTTTACCATCGCGATAGAAGGAGAGGACAAACTACAACTGGCGATGGACGATGTGACACTCGAGGGTGCGAACACATCATTCCAGGTGCATCTTCGCGTGCCCGCCGCCGAATTCGCCGATTTCTATAATGCCATGCAACTAGTCACGCCGCTGGCTGTTGCTATGGCCGCGAACTCCCCGACGCTCTTTGGCCATAAGCTTTGGCAAGAAACGCGCATACCGCTCTTCAAGCAATCGATCGACTGCCGCCCTCAGGATTCTCTGCACCCCATTCCCGCCCGCGTAAACTTCGGCAACAATTGGATTCGTGAGAGTGCGTACGAATTATTCGCCGAGTCTGCCCTGCTCTATAGGCCTATTCTGCCCGACTGTTCCGAGGAGGATCCTATCGCGGTGGCAAAGAGTGGTGGCACGCCCAGCCTGCACGAGATGCGACTGCATCAGGGCTCTATCTGGCTCTGGAACCGACCGGTCTATGACCCAACCGGTGCGGGCCATCTGCGTATCGAGTTAAGAGCATTCCCGGCAGGCCCTAGCATAGTTGATATGCTCGCGAACGCCGCTCTGGCAATTGGCCTTGCTAAACTCATGCAGCCGAATATCAGGCAACTACTGCCTGCGATTCCCTTTACCTACGCGATCGCGAACTTCTATCGCGCTGCACAGAGTGGACTCGCGGCCGATCTGTTCTGGCCTTCTTTGAAGCAGAGTCAGCCGGAATACAAATCGGTGCCTCAGATTCTAAAGGAGTTGATACCCCATCTTTCCGAGAACCTCGACGCGATGGGCTTTGTCGAGAACGACTACAAAGCCTTGATCGACGTCATAGACGAACGACTCGCTACCGGGCAGACCGGTGCGCAGTGGCAATTAAACAAGCTCGCAGAGCTTCGTAAGGATATGCATAAGCGCGAGGCACTCACCGAGATGTTCACGCAGTACCAGCGCAACAGCGCGGCGAATATTCCGGTAGCACAATGGAAATAACCACACCCGCTGGCAGTGCAGTCGGCGACATCACTACCTGGATCGACCCCGAGGCTGATGACATCGGCGGCTCCGCCATGGAATTTCTTAACGCACTGCCCGGCCCTACTCACATCCATCTCACCGGCAGCGACTCCTCGCGCTCACGCGCGGCCGTGACTCTCTTGCACGGGAACGAGCCTTCTGGCCTTTTTGCTATATACGAATTACTGAGGCGTGGCCTCAAGCCCTCTGTCGACATGCATCTATTCATCCTCAATGTCGATGCCGCCAAACAGGCTCCCGGCTTCATCTACAGAATGTTGCCGCAGCACAAAGACATGAATCGCTGCTTCAAGGAACCGTTCGGAGACAGCGAGCCAGAACTCATCGCAAAGAATCTCCTCAATATGATTGAAAGCCTGCAACCGGAATGTCTCATCGACATACACAATACGTCCGGTTCCAGCCCACCGTTCGGCGTCACGACGTTCATGGATGCGCGGCACGATGCTCTGGTATCACTCTTTACCCATCGCATGATCGTAACGGACCTCAAGCTCGGCGCGCTCATGGAACTCAGCGAGACGATGATGCCGACGGTGACGATTGAATGCGGCGGCGCGCAAGACCTGGAATCCAACATGATGGCTGCGGAGGGTTTGAGTCGCTACTTTATGTTGGACGACGTGTTATCGAAGCAGCACGGTGAGCTAACACTGGAATTCTTTCACAACCCAATGCGGCTAGAACTCATCGAGGGGAAGGACATCGCCTACGGTGAACACAGTCTTCTCGAGGAAGGCGTGACACTACTTCCAGGCGTGGAGCACTACAACTTTGGCTTTGTCGATTCTTCGACTCAGCTAGGCTTCATTGCGGGTAAGCTGCCAACACTGCTCACACTGAAAGATAATACTGGCGCGGAGCGCATTGCGGACTATTTCGAGGTCCGTGAAGCCGAACTCTACCCACGCAAGAAGATTAAATTGTTTATGGTGACCTGCAACCCTGAGATCGCTCGCAAGGACTGCCTGTTCTATCTGGTCGAACCCGACGACTAGGGAGCTGACGCTCCACTGGCTTCCTGCAGGGTTCTCTCCAAGCCAACTCTCCTCAAGCAGAGGAGATTTTAACAAAAGTTTTTGCAAAAGATAGGATCTTAAATCCACCGGGCCCCGATCAAAACATGACACAAGAAATAAAAGCAGAAATTGAGCAAACAATGCC
>CAXBLN010000172.1:0-8169 GCA_963976555.1 uncultured Gammaproteobacteria bacterium | reverse complement strand
CGGCGAAAAGCTAGCAACCGTAGTGGAGGTCTACTATGCCGTTGGCGAGACGCTGCGATTGAACTGGCTCGGCAAAATGATAAACCAACTACGAGTGAGCAATAACTGGCAGGCGCTAGCGAGAGAAACCTATCTAGACGACCTTTCCTGGCAGCAGCGAATACTGACGTCCAACATTGTGGCAACCATGAAGAAGTCAGGTTCCTCCGCGAGTAAGGTGCAGAAGTGGAGCGAGAAGCACGAGGCTTCGCTCAGTCGTGCGAAGGAAATGCTGGAACTCCTAACGTCGGAGCAAGACCCGGATTATGCAATGTTCTCGGTAGTACTTCGCGAATTGCAGGCTCTGGCGCAGGAGTCTGTCGTTAGAAGTTAGGTAGTCTGCTCAGCGTAGTTCGAGAATATAGTCGAGAATGAAACGATGCTCCAACGCGCTCTGATTGGGGCGCGTTGGAGTTTTCCCTGTTAGCAGCCAGGAATACTGCGTACAATTCGAGGCTGTGATCTACTAATCAGCAACTACTTTCTAGTTTCAGAAAACTGGCGATTTTTTTTGTATAAACTCCTACGCAATATTCTTTTCTGCCTGCCCGCCGAAGCCTCTCACAATGTCGCGCTGCGTGCTATGAAAATAGGGGAGGCGCTCGGCGCCTCCGGTCTGCTTGCAGCCAATACCGCAGACAAGGCACAGCCCAAAAATGTTATGGGGATAAATTTTCCTCACATAGTAGGCCTTGCCGCAGGGCTGGATAAGAACGCAGACTATATCGATGCGCTCGCCGCTATGGGTTTTGGCTCGATTGAAGTGGGTACGCTTACGCCGCGGCCGCAGCCGGGTAATCCAAAACCCCGCATGTTCCGCCTAAAATCTGAGCAGGCAATAATTAATCGCCTGGGCTTTAACAACAAGGGTATTGATCATGCCTGTGCCAATATTGCACGGCTAAAGCATCGCGGTGTGTTGGGAATAAACATCGGGAAAAACTTCGATACTCCGGTAGATCATGCTAATCAAGATTACATCTACTGCCTGCGCCGCTGTTATGAGTCGGCGGATTACATTAGCGTGAACATCTCTTCGCCAAACACGCCGGGCCTTCGAAACCTACAATTCGGGGATGAATTTAATAGTCTCCTCGATGCGCTCAAGGAAGAGCAGAGTAAGCTGCAAGCGATGCACAATGTGTACAAACCCATCGCTGTTAAGCTGGCGCCGGATATGAGCGAGCAACAGATTGCATCCTGTTGCGAAAGTCTGCGTGCGAGAGAGTTCGATGGCATCATTGTCACGAATACGACGCTGGATAGGTCTGCAGTCGCCTCCCATCGTTATGCGGGCGAGGCGGGCGGACTGAGTGGAGCACCTCTTAGCGCGAGATCTTGTGAGGTCCTAAAGTGCATCCGGGCGGAGGTCGGTCCAGGCATGCCGGTTATCAGTGTCGGCGGGATAATGACCGCCGAGCACGCGCGACAGCGTATCGCGGCTGGTGCCGATCTATTACAAATCTACACGGGTTTTATCTATCACGGCCCGCAGCTGATAGAGCAAATACTCGCCGCCATCGAGGCCGAATAAAAAGTGAATAAGCTAGTCTTCTATACGACTGCTGGATGCCATCTCTGTGAACAGGCGGCCGTGTTGCTTCGGGAACTGACGGAACAAACACAAACTTCGCTTAGCATAGAAATTGAAGAAGTCGACATCGCTACCGATGCGAAGCTAGTGGAGCTCTATGGGATTCGTATTCCAGTGGTTAAAAACGCGAACACCCAGAGGGAGGTCGGCTGGCCCTTCGACCTGGAGGAGCTGGCTAAGTTATTTTAATATGCCAGGGCTCGAAGCGAACGCCGAAGAGATTGTCGGTGGGGTAGCGAATATCTACATAGCCGAGCTGTGCGATCTTCTTGTACTCGGCAGTCTTTGAAAAATCGGCAGTAAAATTCTTCTCCCCTAGGCCAATCTTGCCAATATCGAAATCGCCAATACCGTGATAGGAATGTCCTGGAGGTGCGAGTGAGCGCGAGGCGCGTGAGAGATTGCCATTCGCTTCGATAGCCTTTGCCAGAAACAAATGCATCTGCTTGACGATACTGCGTACACCCGACGTAAGGATCACCTCGTCACCGACATCTTTCTTGATCTGCCTGTAGAGTCCCTCTGACTCGCCCTTCAATAGATAGTGGCCGGTATTGGAAATTTTTGCGACCTCGCCCGAGGGAATGAAATCGGTAATCTCGGCGCTAATTTTCTTGCCGAAGAAACCATAGCGATTCGGGTTGGCGAAGAAGACTTCTTCGAGAAAGTTCAGTTCGTCGGCTTCGAATTTCCGAATCTGAGGAAAGTTACGACCGTGTTGCAGCATTTCATCGAAGCTCATGAGATTGAAATTCCCGTGACCGATGTGGCGCTCTACTCGTGATAGGTGTTGAGTAGTACGCAGCAATAGAGATTCATAGCGCGCGTCGAGGTAAATGTCACTGGCGAAGATGGCGTCGAAGTTGCGAATTTTGCGCAGATAGCTCTCCACCTGTTTCTCATTGAGCGCGGCCACTTCAAACGGAGCGTCCGAACCCTTATTCGACTCGATTACGGGGGCAGGTGCGGGTATTCCCTCTGTCGGCTGAACGGATCCAAGCTCGATGGGGGTGAACTGAAAAGGCTTAATGTTAGCGCTGGAAGCAGGCCCGATAGTGCGTGGTTCAGTTTCTGGTGTGCTGACTAATAGTGGCGTCTGTTGATTAATCCGCTGCCACATGAAATGGCCGCCGAACGCCACCGTGCTCGCGGTAAAAAAACCCTCTAGGAATGCTCTCTTGTCCAATGCCTGACCCGTGTCTTTCTTCTATATATAGGTCGAATTTTAGTGGTCGACCCACGACCTCTGCGATATTACCGTCAGCGGCCTGTTAATTCACAGTGAAATATAGCAAATCCATCGAAAAATGGATAATAGGTGTATGAATACATTATCTATTCTGTGCTCAGACCCTGTGCGAGCAATAGCATTAGCCAGTGCCTGCAGGTGTAGGCAGCCCAAAGAGTCTGACGGCGTTATCGCTGGTCTCACGAGCAATTTGTCCCTCAGGCTTGTCGCAGCAAGCCGCTACTGTTTTTACTACCTCGACCAGATATTTTGGCTCGTTGCGACGGGTCTTCGGTCTCGGTACGAGGGTCCTCGGCAGTAAATAGGGCGCATCGGTCTCGATAAGCAGCCGATCCTGCGGAATCATTGCTACCAGGGTCTGCAGGTCAATGCCACGCCGCTCGTCGCAGATCCATCCGGTGACGCCAATGTACATGTCCAGTTCTAGGTAATCCTCCAGTGCTTGCTGATTGTCTGTGAAACAATGGACTACGCCGCCGCTAATCTGCTCGCGGTAGCGACGCAGAAGTGCGACAAACTCGATATGGGCATCGCGCTGATGCAGAAACAGTGGCTTGCCGATCTCCGCGGCGAGCTCTAGCTGGGCTTCGAAGGCTCTAAGCTGAGACTCTCTGCTGGAAAATTTACGATTAAAATCGAGACCTGTTTCGCCGATGGCTACTACTTCATCGTGGCGCGCCAGTTCGCGAATTGAGCTCGCGGCTTTCTCATCGAAACTGTCGGAGACATGAGGATGGAATCCCGTCGTACAGCTAAACACTTGCGGACGCTGCTGGCTGAGTTTGAGTGCAGCCTCATTTGAGTCCTTGTCGGTGCCCGTGACGATAATGCGTGACACGCCTGCGTCTTGCGCATTGGCCACGACATCACTGAGATCGTGACTAAAGGATTCGTGGCTGAGATTGGCGCCGATATCTACGAGATGCATCCTTTACCTCATATACTTTGGATTAAAAAGCGCTCAGAGTCTATCCCAAGCATCGTCTGAGAACCAGTTGCCTTCTGGCTATCCAGTAGAGTGGACACGTAGATATTTCGGCACTTTTGCCCGATAATACATGCCTCGATTACATAGGTTTTCACAGTGGACGCAAAAGTAAACATGCAAACGGAAAAGAAAGCTCTCGATTGGGCCAATCTCGGTTTTCAATATCAAAGAACCGATGCCCGCTTTTCGGCTAATTGGATCGATGGTGCGTGGAACGAAGGTGAGCTAGTTAGCAGCGATCTGATCGCTGTGCATGAAGGTGCACCGTCACTGCACTACGCGCAACAGTGTTTCGAGGGAATGAAGGCTCAGACAGCTCCCGATGGTCGCGTCTTGCTTTTCCGCCCTGATCTAAACAGCGTCCGCATGGATCTTGCTGCGGGCAGGTTGCTTATGCCGACGGTGCCGAAAGAATTGTTTATGCGCGGTGTCGAAGAGGCCGTGCGTGCGAACTATGCCTGGATTCCACCCTACGGTTCTGGCGCTTCCCTTTATATTCGACCTATGTTGATAGGCGTCGGAGAAAACCTGGGATTGAAGCCCGCACGGGAATTCGAATTTCGCGTGTTTGTCTCTCCGGTAGGGCCTTATTACAAACAGGCAGGGCTGTCGCTGATCAGCCTGGCGGTCTCTGATGTCGATCGTGCAGCGCCCAGAGGCACAGGTAGTTACAAGGTAGGAGCGAACTATGCTGGCGGCCTAATGGCAACAAAACTCGCTCAGGAGCTTGGTGCCAACGAGGCACTGTACCTGGACTCGAAGGAGGGGCGCTATATCGACGAGGCCGGCTCGGCAAACATCATCATCGCTACTGCAGACAATGTACTGCTAACTCCAAAGTCAGATGCCATACTACCCAGCATCACGCGTCGCTCGATCATGACCCTCGCAGCGCAGCAACTGGGGATGAAGACCCAGGAGCGACCTATCGACTTGCGCGGTGAGTTCGCAACTTTTGCGGAGGCGGCTGCCTGTGGAACCGCGGCAGTACTCTCGCCAATCGGGAAAATCTGGTTCGATGGCGCCTGGAATAAGATAGGCAACGCCGAAGAAGTAGGCCCCACAATGCAGAAAGTTTACGATTTATTGGTAGGCATTCAAAGAGGCGAGCTTGATGATATTCATGGTTGGTGTCATGAGATCAAAATCTAGTTAGTAAAGCTATGTTGGGTATTTACAGGTGCCATGTGTACCTATAAATACCGACTTTCCGGCGTTCTTGATCGTTTTCTGTCTCTCGCTTATCGATTCTTGTAAATTCCAAATGATGGTTGTGAGAATCTTCCCTGCTCGGCATCGCTAGCGGGAATTTGTGATGTTGTGCAAATATTCTACAATTACTTATAGTTAATCTAATAGTAAGCAATTCTTCTTCAAGTGCTGTAAAACCCCTAAATAGTGAGGACTTTTTCCCCAATAAGTCTCTTTATCGGTAGTGCTTGCTAAAAGTTTTTTTAAGAGAAAACTTGACCCGTCTCCAACTTATCCTTATATATGTGCGCAGTTTGACTAGCCACAGTTTACAGAATCAGAGAATTTTTATACCCGATGTCTAAATCTTTAGTAATAGTTGAGTCCCCCGCGAAGGCGAAAACGATCAATAAGTACTTGGGTAACGAGTACATAGTGAAGTCGAGCGTAGGACACATACGAGATCTACCCACAAGCGGTAGCGGCAAGCCTATAGATACGAAAGCCCGCGCAGCGGCCGCGGCACTGACGCGGAAGATGGCGCCAGAAGAGAAAGTGATCTTCAAGAAAAAGAAGGCCAAACAACAACTTGTGAAGAGAATGGGCGTCGACCCAGAACAGGATTGGGCGGCCCAATATGAGATTCTGCCGGGTAAAGAAAAAGTAGTAGCTGAACTCAAAAAGCTTGCGAAGGATGCCGATCACATCTACCTCGCGACTGACCTTGATAGAGAGGGAGAGGCAATAGCCTGGCATTTACAAGAGGCGATCGGTGGCGACCCCGATCGCTACAAGCGCGTGGTGTTTAACGAAATCACCAAGAAAGCAATTACCGATGCCTTCAAGGAACCCGGAGAGCTCGACATGCGTTACGTCGAGGCGCAACAGGCCCGCAGATTTCTAGATCGTGTCGTGGGCTTCATGGTTTCACCTCTGCTCTGGGCTAAAGTGGCTCGTGGACTGTCGGCAGGTCGTGTGCAGTCCGTGGCGGTTCGACTCGTGGTCGAGCGTGAACAGTCGATTCGCGCATTTATACCCGAAGAGTTCTGGGAAGTGTTTGCCAAGCTACAGACTAAAAAGAAGGAGAAGCTGCGTTGTCAGGTTGTAAGACACGGTGGCAGCAACTTCCGTCCCGACAACAAGGCTGATACCGACGCCGCACTTGCGACCCTTGAGGCCTCCGACTACAAGGTGCTCAAGCGCGAAGACCGCCCGACTTCCTCCAAGCCGAAGCCCCCTCTAATCACCTCGACCCTGCAGCAGGCCGCGAGCACGAGGCTTGGCTTTGGGGTTAAGAAGACCATGATGATGGCTCAGCGACTCTATGAGGCTGGTTACATCACCTATATGCGTACCGACTCAACGCATCTGAGCAATGATTCCATCGCGATGTGCCGGAACTACATCGCAAAGAGCTTCGGAGACAAGTATGTAACTGAAAAGCCTCTATTCTACAGTTCGAAAGAGGGCGCGCAGGAAGCGCACGAGGCGATACGACCTACTGAAGTAAGGACAGTTTCTGAGAAATTAATGGGCATGGAGCCTGATGCGGTGCGACTCTACGCACTGATCTGGCAATATTTCGTCGCCTGTCAGATGCCACCCTCCAGATATTTGAGTTCCTCCATTACTGTGGCAGCAGCGGACTTCGAGCTGCGCACGAAGGGCCGCATCATGCAGTTCGATGGCTATTTACGAGTGATGCCATCTAAGGATGAAGACGTTGTATTGCCTGCGGTAGAAGAGGGCGACTTGTTGAACCTCGACGTGCTCGAACCGTTTCAGAATTTCACCAAGCCCCCCGCGCGTTTTACCGAGGCTAGCCTCGTTAAGGAATTGGAGAAGCGTGGTATTGGCCGACCCTCCACCTATGCGTCGATCATTTCGACGATTCAGGATCGGGGTTATGTGCGTACAGAGAGCAAACGATTCTACGCCCTTAAGATGGGTGACATCGTAGCGGAACGCTTGCAAGAGAGCTTTGCGGAGCTCATGGACTACGACTTCACGGCGAAAATGGAAGAATCCCTCGATGAAGTCGCGGGCGGCAAGAAGAACTGGAAGAAGCTGCTGAACGAATTCTACGAAGGATTCACCAGCCAACTCGCTACAGCCGAAGCCGAAGTGGGCGGCATGCGAACGAATAATCCGACCGACACCGATATCGAGTGTCCAAAGTGCGGTCGCCATATGCAGATTCGCACGGCATCCACGGGCGTCTTCCTGGGCTGCTCCGGCTACGCATTGCCACCGAAAGAACGCTGTAAGTCTACGATTAACCTTACTCCGGGTGAGGATGCAATACGCACGGACACGGCCGAAGAGGCCGAGGCACAGGAAAACATCCTGTTAAGAAAGAAGCATCGCTGCTCTATCTGCAACACGGCGATGGAAGCCTATCTCATCGATGAGAAGCGCAAACTGCACGTCTGTGGCAACAATCCTGACTGTCTCGGCTACGAGATCGAGAGTGGCGAGTTTAAGATTCGCGGATATGATGGGCCCGTTATCGAGTGCGATAAGTGCGGCGACGATATGCAGCTGAAAACCGGCCGTTTCGGCAAGTACTTCGGTTGCAGCAGCGAAGATTGCAAGAATACACGCAAGCTGCTGCGCAACGGCGAAGCTGCACCACCTAAGATGGACCCGGTTCAGATGCCGGAACTCATCTGCGAGACGGTTGAAGATCATTATGTGTTACGCGACGGAGCCTCCGGCATGTTCCTGGCGGCTAGCAAGTTTCCTCGGAATCGTGAGACGCGGGCGCCCTATGTCGAGGAGCTAATACCGCACCGGTCTGAGATCGATCCTAAATACGATTTTCTGATGGATGCGCCGACTGAAGACGATGCAGGGAATAAGACACTCGTCCGATTCAGCCGCAAGACCAAAGAGCAGTATGTGCAAACCGAAGTCGATAAGAAGGCCACGGGTTGGAAGGCATTTTTCGAGGGCGGCAAGTGGGTTGTGACAAAGCCCGAGAAGAAGGCAAAAGCCGTTAAGAAGAGTCCGGCCAAGAAGAAAGTGAAAAAGAAGAGCCCGGCGAAGAAAAAAGCAGCCAAGAAGGCCGAATAGCAAGTCAAGGCCTCTGTGTGGCAGCTCTTAAGC
>CAXBLN010000171.1:0-8210 GCA_963976555.1 uncultured Gammaproteobacteria bacterium | reverse complement strand
GTATAGGCGTGACCCGTGTAGTTGCCGCATGCATCGAACAGAACAACGATGCACAGGGCATCATTTGGCCAGACGCCATCGCCCCGTTTCATTTAGTTATCGTGCAGCTCGATGCCCATAAGTCGGATCAGGTTGTGGAGATTGCCGACAGTCTTTACCAGCAGGCCGAGGAGCTAGGGGTTGAGGTATTGCTGGACGACCGCGACAAGAAGACTAGCCCAGGTGTTAAATTTGCCGACTCCGAACTCATGGGCATACCGCATCGCCTGGTAGTTTCACCGCGCTCATTAGCGGACGGAGTGATTGAGTATAAGAGTCGCATCGGCGCTGAGAAGCAGCTGATCAACAAGGATGAGATTGCCTCATTCCTGCAGAAACTATTCGGTGAATAGCGCAGGTCATCAAGTGACAAGATTATAGCCCAGCGCTCTCACCCTCTTCGAACCGCTCGAAGTCGGCGGTGAATCGCTGGTGTATAACGTATACTAGCTGCTACAAATCTGTGAAAAATACCCTATGAGCCTGTCAATTCCACGTCTACAAATTCTCATCGACGAGATTCGAGCTCGTATCAATAGCTATCTCTGGCAGCAGGACAGCCACGCCCTCCCATTTTTGAAACGGTTTGCCATAAGAAGCTCACAAATAATTGTGGCTATAGTGCGCGATCTGGTTCAGGGCCAGCTCTCGCTACGCGCCATGAGCCTGGTTTTTACGACGGTTATTGGTTTCTTTCCTCTACTTGCCCTCACATTCGCCGTGCTGAAGGGTTTGGGCGTACACAACGCGCTTGAGCCTACTCTGCTTACCCTGTTGCAGCCGCTTGGGAGTGAGGCAGATGCATTTACCGCCGATATCCTCCGCTATGTCGACGCCATACAGGTAGAACTGATCGGCATCACTAGTGTGGGCTTGTTGCTCTACTTCGTCTTGGACATGATGCGCAAGATCGAATCCTCGTTTAACTACATCTGGTCGGTTAAGCGCGGTAGGTCGTGGTCTAGCCGTGTCAGCGAATACCTTTTTGCAGTGATCGTAAGCCCGCTTCTCCTATTCCTATCGATCACCATCACATCGTCGGTCAATACCGACTTCTTCAGAGGGCTTTTAGAGAGCCTCAGTTACGGCATCCTGATCATCGAATTCATCGCGTTCATCGCGCCGATCTTGCTTATGTCCCTGGCATTCGCATTTGCCTACAGCTTCCTGCCTAACACTCGCGTCCAATTTGGATCGGCGTTCATCGGCGGACTTGTGACAACTATCATCTGGAAGCTAATGGGCTCTGTTTTCCAGGGGTTCTTTATCGCGTCAGCCCGAGAATCAATCTACCTGGCATTCGCAACCATTGTGGCGGTTATGTTTTTTGTCTACATAGGTTGGTTGGTCGCACTCATTGGCAGCAGCATCGCCTACTACCATCAATTCCCAGCGAAGACGCGGGTGATTAGAGGTCAGAATGATCTGAGCATCGGCCAGCAGGAAGAACTCGGACTATCGGTGGCCGCCGTGATTATAAATCGCTTCATGGCCGGCCTCACGCCCATGAATGAATTAGAGCTCGCGACAACACTGAATGGTCATCCCATGGTAATCGAGGATTCCTTATTGGCGCTGGAGAAAATCGGGCTCATCAGTCGCACGGCCGACGAGCCGCCCCGCTACCTGCCGACCCGCTCTGTGGAAGACTGCACCCTATTTGATGTATGGAAGGCCCTACGTGATTACAATGCTAGTGGCCAGGAGCCCAATACGACTGCTAACGGTCAGCTGCTGGTGAAGGATTTCTATGAACGTCTCGACGCGTCGGTTGAGAAAGAGCTAGGCAACAAAACTTTTTCGGATAACGAAAATAGAGAGCCCCCAGGAGTTAAAACGTGACAAGCATTCGTATCTATCACAATCCCGAATGTTCTAAATCAAGAGCTGCGCTGGCACTGCTTGAAGAGAACGATATCAGCCCAGAGATCATTTACTATCTGGAGACGCCTCCAAGCACCGAAGAGATTAAATCCTTGCTGGCAAAGCTTGGTCTTAAGTTGCAGGACATCATAAGACGCTCCGAAGATGACTTCGATGAGTTAGGCCTCGATGACGAGACATTGAGTGAAGATATCGTCCTGGACCTGCTCCAGAAACATCCTCATTTACTGCAGCGACCCATCGTAGTTAAGGGTGACAAAGCTATCATCGGCAGACCGCCCGAAGCTGTACTTAGCCTAATCGGAGATTAGAGAATGGATTCACCCTATGTATTGGTGTTGTATTACAGCCGCTATGGCGCCACCGAGAAGATGGCGCAACTACTTGCTCGCGGCGTGGAGCAAATCTCGGGCATAGAAGCGAGGATTCGCACGGTTCCCTCTGTCTCAGCCAACACAGAAGCCACGGAGGCTGCTGTGCCGAGTGAAGGAGCCGTGTACTGCAGTGAAGCGGACCTGAGAAACTGTAGCGGCCTGATAATCGGCAGCCCTACACGTTTCGGTAATATGGCAGCTGCACTCAAGTTTTTCCTCGATGGCACTGGTGCGCTCTGGGCTTCCGGGTCGCTGATAGACAAACCCGTCGCCGCATTCACATCGACTTCCTCGCTCCATGGAGGGCAAGAAACAACGCTGCTGACCATGGTAATACCGCTTATTCATCACGGCATGATGTACTGTGGTATCCCCTATTCGGAATCGGCGCTTAATACCACTACCACCGGCGGCACTCCCTACGGCGCGAGTCACCTTGCCGGCGCGAAGGGCAACAACCCCATCAGCGATGACGAAGCCTTGCTGTGTACTGCCTTAGGCAAACGCGTCGCATCGATCGCACAAAAGCTAGCGAGCTAGTTACTATCCATGACACTGAGCAACGTGCTGCCACCCAACATCGAACTCCTGCGTAAGTCTGTACTCGGCACCTACTATGCCCTGCTACTCTATTTCGTAGTGAATGCGGTGTTGGTGTTTGGAGACTTTCGTGTCGCTAGCATCGTCATCTGGCTAATACAGGTGACGCCGTTACTCATCTTCGCGCGTGGACTCCACAGAGGGGAAATGAGAACTTATGGCTGGCTGAGCTTTGCTATTCTTCTCTATTTTATGCACGGAGTTCTGGTGGCGTTCCAGCCGGGGCGGTTCTGGTTTGGACTCATCGAGGCGACGCTGTGCACCCTGATGTTCGTTCTGATAATCCTGTTCATTCGACAGTATCGCGATCACTACAAGGTGCCACTCTAATCAGGGCCAACGATTCGGCACTACCAGCCCAAGGTCGATTTCACTAAGGGCACGGTTAGCTTTCGTTTCTGTTGCAGTGAGCTGCGATCCAGCTCGTCAAGTATCTGCATGAGTGTCGTCAAATTCCTCTTGGCTCGAAGCAGGATGAACTCTCCAACGGCATCGGGAAGATCGAGCCCGCGTTTCTTCGCCCGTAACTGCAGGGCGAGCAGTTTATCCTCATCGCTAAGCTCGAATAATTGAAACAGCAGCCCAGACTGTAGTCGCGAAAGCAGATCGGGTAGCTGAATTGCTAACTGCTGAGCTGGCCTGTGGCTCGCGATAATAAGCCTCGTACCTGTTTGCTGCAGTGCATTAAACGCCGTAAAAATCGCTGACTCCCACTCCTCATCGCCTGCTATGCTTTCGATGTCGTCTATGCAGACAAGGGAGAGCGACTCCGCTCCCTCCAGGATCTGTGGTGCAAACTGCGATCGCTCCGTGAGCGGAATATAGATAGCACCTCCCCCTGCCGCCGTTGTCCTGTGACAGGCCGCTTGCAACAAATGACTGAGGCCCGACGAACTGTTTCCCCAAATATAAAGGAAGGATTCATCGCTATCCGCACCTAGAGCAGCTAGCAGGAGTTCGTTTTCGTGGCTGGTGAAAAAGTTTTCGAACTGCGCATCATCATCGAGAGTTACGCCCAGCGTCAGCTGGTCCGGGTTATGGTTTGGCATCAACTAGCGTGTCCAGCGATAGTGCAGAATCGAAGCTGGCTCTCGACCGCCGGCGTTACTGATCGGCAGCAGGTCTCGATCTAATGCAATTTGTTCATGCAGCTGCCGAGAATCACCCAGCAAACTGAGCTGCAATTCGATTCTCTCGCCATCTACCTCTGCCGTGGTTACCGACTCTACTATGCCGAGGTTCTCCACATAGCTAAGCAACGAGGTAAAGGCATCCAGATTCTTGATGCCATCGATGCGCAGCCTAATCGTCTCGCCGTTGACCGACTCCGGCAGGATAGCGAAATAGCCCGCGAGCTTCGTCGTTATTCGGTTAAGCGGATCGTAAAGGTAAGACTGTAGATCGCTGTCGAAGCCATCGAATACATCGACTTGCTCCTGAAACAGGAACTGCCAGAGTCCGACGAGCTCGCCACTTGCTGTGAAATGTAGCCGGCCCGCGAGTATGCTATCCGCCCCGTAGCGCTCGCTCGCGTTGGCAATGGCGGCTTCGTCCAGGTTCCAGACGATGTTTTCGGAGAGGTTTCTCCGGTCCTCGAAATCCAGAACAGGGAAGATGATCGGCAGGCCTCGAGCAGCAGCAAAGTCCTGCATCGCCGCTACGATTTCCGGATTACTCTCCCGCGTGAGGAAGTCTCGGTCTCCGGCCGAATTCTGCAGCACCATCCAGACCAACACACTCGGTCTGTTACTGTCCCAAACCGGAATATTGGCATCCGCCAGCAACTGATCGATCAGAGCGGCGGAGAAAGTCACTGAGATGATGCGTTGCTCTGCCGCATAGAACTGCGGTTCGTTCGCGTCGGCATCCAGGGTATTGTCTTCGAGCGGCAGCTGGATCGACTCGCTGATATAACTCGTCGCCTCGACATAATTTTGCGCTTGTGCGATCGCCCGCTCTATAGCTGGACTCTCTAACCAGCGTAGATCGCCGCTAACTTTCACGACCACGGCACTTAGTGCTTCCCGAAAAGCTCGGCTGCGCTCGGCCTCGCCATCGTTGGCAACAGGTATCTGCTGGCTATAGAGCCCAGTTACCTGCAAGGCCATGCTGGGCTGCAAGGATAGAAGCATTGCGGCGAACGTCGTCAGCAGGATGCAGGTGATTTTTGGGAGTTGTGGGAACATGGGCGAGATAATACTGTAGATTGCCCCAAAAGGACTAATTCAGGGGCTCTCATTTGCCTCTGGGCTTACCCTCTCGGGGCTGCACAGCTGCATCAAATTGACTAGCAACACAACATTTAGTCACTGACGTGAGCTACGCATCTTGATAAAATGCGCGCTCATTTCGGCACTGCCGATACAGTCGATTGACGCGAGCAGCCAAGGAAATATGCAATGACATCTGGCGATGAAAACGATAAGTCCGCCTCCAGCTCTACCGAATCTTTAAGTTACCGCGATGCAGGGGTCGACATCGATGCCGGAAATGCATTAGTAGATGAAATAAAAGCTGTTACGCGTAGAACGAATCGCCCTGAAGTTCTCTCTGAGCTCGGCGGCTTCGGTGCACTGTGTGAGATTCCAACGAAATATAAACATCCGGTCCTGGTCTCGGCGACCGACGGCGTTGGCACCAAACTCAAGCTCGCAATGGAGATGGGCAAGCACGACACCATCGGAATCGATCTCGTTGCCATGTGCGTTAACGACCTAATCGTTTGCGGCGCGGAACCGCTGTTCTTCCTCGACTATTACGCTACCGGCGGTCTCAACGTCGCCAGCGCGACGGCGGTCGTTACTGGTATTGGAACTGGCTGCGAACAGGCCGGCTGCGCGCTCATCGGCGGCGAAACCGCCGAGATGCCGGGCATGTACACAGGCGAGGACTACGATCTAGCCGGGTTCTCCGTGGGCATCGTCGAGAAATCAAAGATAATCGATCAGTCGAAGGTTGCCATCGGTGACAAGCTGATAGGTTTAGCTTCCTCCGGGCCTCATTCCAATGGCTACTCACTAATTCGCAAGATAATCGAGGTTAGTGGTGCCAAGCTGGACGATGCTTTTGGCTCGAGTACACTCGGCGAAACTCTACTTGAGCCGACGACGATTTATGTGAAAACGATCACTGCTCTCGCCGAAGCCGTGGATATTCATGCGCTAGCGCACATTACAGGCGGTGGCATAACGGAGAATCTGCCCCGTGTACTGCCCCAGAACGCGCAGGCGCAGATAAACGCCGACGCCTGGACCCGACCTGCCATATTTGACTGGCTGCAGGAGAAAGGCGGTGTCGTTGAATCGGAAATGCTGAGGACCTTCAATTGCGGAATCGGCATGATCATCTGCGTAGCAGCCGACGAGACTCAGCAGGCACTCGATTTACTCAACAAAGACGCGGAGCAGGCCTTTCTGCTCGGCACCGTGGCCAGTCGCGCGAGCGACACCGATGCCTCCGTAGTCATGCTCTAGCCACGAGCATCCGATACATGCAAAACAATCAACGCTCAGTAGTTGTCTTGATCTCCGGAAACGGCAGTAACCTTCAAGCCATAATGGACTATAGCGCCACCGGGAACTACGAAGTCGTAGGCGTAATCTCGAACAAGCCAGGTGCCTTTGGATTGCAACGGGCCCAGCAGCGCAATGTCCCAACCGCCGTGTTGAATCACAAGGAATACGAGAGCCGCGACCTGTTTGATAAAGCGCTGGCAGATGCCATCGATCGATTCAATCCTAGCGTCATCGTCCTCGCAGGATTTATGCGAATTCTTGGGGCCGATTTTGTTAAGCATTATCAGGGAAGAGTTCTCAACATCCACCCCTCCCTCCTGCCCGACTATCCAGGCACTAACACTCATCAAAGGGTGTTGGATGCAGGCGAGAAGCTTCATGGCGTGTCCGTACACTTCGTTACGGAAGAACTCGACGGTGGGCCCGTCATCGCCCAGGAATCTATAGAGATCGAGGAGGAAGATGACGCCGATAGCCTCGCCGAGAAGATCCATGGGAAAGAGCATCTGCTCTACCCGGCGGTAGTGTCATGGTTCACCGATGGCAGGCTGCGCCTCGCTGGCAACGATGCCTTTCTGGACGGCAAATTGTTGCCAGAATCAGGCGAGTGCATCACTCCCCCATGAGAAATTGGCTACTAGCTGGCTTTTTTCTATGTAGCCTCGCGGGGAATTGCTACTCGCAAGACACGCAACTCTCAGAATATATCGCGACCTACGAGGCTAACGCTAATGGGTTAGCCGCCACCGCGTCGCGCAGACTAAGCCGCTTAGATGAGAATTCTTATCGGCTGATTAATTCCTTAGAGGCAACACTTGCGGGGCAGACTCTTGCCCGCCTCAATCAGACAAGCGAATTCGTTCTGGAAGAGCAGCGAGTCATTCCGCAGAACTATTCCTATACGCTCAGCGGCATCAGCCGAGCGAGCCATGCCATCGCTTACAACTGGGAAGCGGGTGTTGCCATAAGCAACGAAGATGATAAGAGCTGGCGATTGTCAATTAACCCTGGCGTAATGGACCAGCTCAGCTACCAGGTCGCCTTGCGGCAGACACTGCGCGACAATCTTGAACCGGTGTCGAGTTTCTCTTTTGAAATTATCGACGGCGACGAAATCGACACCCAGGAATATCGCGTCGTGGGCAGGGAAGCCATCACTACTCCTCTTGGTATATTGAATACACTAAAGTTGGAACGGGTGCGCGAAGCATCCGATGACCGCGTTACCGAGATATGGCTAGCAATAGATTGGGAGTTTCTGCTGGCACGTCTGGAGCAGATTAACGGCTCTGGACTGCATATCGTATTGGAATTGAGAACCGCCGAAATTGGTGGCGAAAACGTCAGAGCGAACAACTAATGCGACTTTGTTCGTGGTGGTGTCTCGGTATCATCCGCCAGATCGTCCTTCACATCTGATTCTTTCGCCTTCTGCAGATCGTACTTGCGCATCTTCTCAACGAGAGTGGTTCTGCCAAGCTGCAACCTATCAGCAGCCCTGGCTACGACCCCACCGCTGTCCGCCAGCGCCTTCCCTATCAGGCTCTTCTCGAGATTCGACAGATACTCTTTCAGATCGATGCCACTCAGGGGTAACAGATCGCGTCCGGCATCGCCTGCATTCATTTTTAATGGGCGAATATGAGACACATCCGTGCTGAGGCGGGCGGCACCGGCAATAGCATCCGAGACGGATGGTGAGACCTGATCAGTAACGGCCTGCTGACGAAACTTCTCAGGCAGATCCCCAACTCCGACGATGCCATGGGGATACAAGATCGCCATCCGTTCCACCAGG
>CAXBLN010000170.1:0-8433 GCA_963976555.1 uncultured Gammaproteobacteria bacterium | reverse complement strand
GTGATCCAGCCATCTCGAATGGCTATGTCCAGAAAAGGATTAGCAGGCTGATCGAGTATCCACTGAAGATAAACGATATTCAATATGCGCTGCAATATCTGCAGAATGACCCTAACATTGAACGTCTGGATGCCAGGCTAGCTCCTGGTGATAAGCTCGGCGATAGCATATTGCGTTTGACGATAGAAGAACCAACGCGCTTCGAAGTTGGTGCGGAATTGAATAACCATCGTGCAACCAGCACTGGTGAGCAACAGGCCAGTATCTTTCTACGTACGCGTAACCTGACAAGTCTCGGTGAGGTTGTGAATATCTCGACTGGCGTATCTGAAGGGGCAAATAATTCATCTATCGCTTTCTCTTTGCCGATTAGCAGCAAAAATACAAATCTGCAGCTTTATGCGAGTGATTCCGACTCCTCCTTGATCGAGGCCAGATTGAAAACTCTCGACATAGAAAGCCTCACCGAGACTCGAGGTTTACGACTCTCGCACCCTTTTATAGATACTCTTAACAGAAATTTCTCCCTTTCGCTCGGTTATGAGAGTCGGCATAGTGAGAGTACACTCGGCGGACTGCCATTTTCACTTGCGGCGGGTGCGCAAGATGGAGTGTCAGAAACAAATGCCGCACTGTTTACGGGCGATTGGACTGAGCGCGGCAGTGACTATGTATGGACGGCACGCCTTAGCTTTCGTCATGGTGATGATTATGGCGATGCCACGATTTATGATCCTGATACCGATTTCGGATTCGCATTCAACCAAGATGTTGCCGATGGGCGTTTCGATCTAGTCCAGACACAAGTATCCTATCTGCGTCGAGTTGGCAACGAAGGTCGGATGCAGTTTGCCTTTCGTTCTTCAGGTCAATTTAGTGCCGACCCATTGATGTCCATTGAGAAGATTGCAATTGGCGGAGTCAACACAGTTCGTGGCTATCCGGAGAATTTCCTGGTGCGGGACAACGGTCTGGCCCTTTCATTCGAGTTCAGAGTGCCTGTTTCGGGAGATCCTGGTGCTACCAGTTATAAAAATTTAATGCTAACGCCGTTTCTGGACTATGGGCGTTCATGGGATGAACTCAATACAAACAATATTTCCTCTCCTCGGGATACCTCTCAGGCGAATTCTATAGCGAGTGTGGGTGTGAGTCTCTTATGGGAGCCATTGAGGGGATTATCTGCGAATTTAATCTGGGGCACCAGCGTTCATGATGACCTGGATAAGGGCGAGGACCCAAGAGATTTTCGAGATTCCAACTTGCAAGATAATGGTATACATTTTTCCATTGGATATTCATTTTACTGGTAATTCACAATGAGAATGATCTTCAATTACTTTATTACTTTACTATTAGTGGTTTGGCTTCCCTATGTTAATGCCGCTGAGGCTGAGCAGAATTCTTGCGAATTGGCCGCTCGCTATTTTCTATTGGCACAGGATAGCCTGGACGAAGCAGACGATGCAGGCGCTACCGAATGGCTGATGCGAGCTAGCACTGCTTGCCCTCGATTTGAATATTACCAGGCATTAGGTGAGATATTGATGGAGTCGCTACTTGAGACCGAACGAGCAGTGGCGGTTGACGTCTTTATAAATGCAATCGATATTGCAGAGAACGATGAGCAGCGATCTATAGCAATGCATAGTTATAGCATTCTGCTCGATAGGGAGGGTTTCTCCCGGAATGCGCTGGAAATAATTACAAAAGCACAGGAGTTAGCGCCGGATAATGCCGAGATCGCCTCTCTTGCCGCGACCATTGAGGAAAAGATTCCCAGGCTGGTTCAAGGCACTGTACGCGCAGATAATCAAGTAACGTTTCGGCCTCTTAATGCTGAGGGTGAAGGACAATCGTCTAGTCTTAGTGCCTATCCATGGCCTCCCGAGGATCCGTCTTGGGATGTCCGAATAGATGACATTGCTAGTCCCACTTTTGTTGGCATGAGTCTAACCGCTGTGGAGAGCCGATTGTCGCGTTCGCTGCGAAAAGCTTCCTATTCGATGTCGCGACTCTATTCCGCTCCAGGGGGTTTTGTAATGGTGACACGCTTGGAAGCGACCGATGATGACGGCGCACCGCTGGCGGATGGCGAGCGGTTTCGTCTGCCAGACGATGGCAGTGACTTCCAATTGGGTTCCTATATTCGAAATCTTTTCTTCGCTCCCGAGGGCTACTATCGTTATATAGCCTTCGTAGTCAGCGATCAGTTTGACGGATTTAGGGAAGCACAGTTGTCCGAATCCGATGCGCTTGACCGTTTACAGCGAGGCGCTCTCCGCCTGCCTGAGGCCTATGAGGAAATGGAGTTCACAGGTAACTACCGCATCATTGCGCTGATCTATGAGTTCCGTAAAGGGGCGGCAGAAAATGACCTGCAGACTTTGGTACCTGGCCGCATATCATGGGAAAAGCACCTGCAAAATTCCGGTCTGTCCAGCGTATTGATTGAGTGAGTAAGCAATGAATATTTTCGTCAGCTACCGTCGCAGCGACACCAGACACATATCAGGTCGTCTGGTTGAGCGTCTCGAAAGCATGCCAGGTGTTCACAAAGTATTTCTCGACGTCGACGGTATCGACCCTGGGTCCAATTTCGAGACTATGATCGATGATGGTCTGCGTGCGAGCGACATCTGCCTGATTCTAATCGGCGACGATTGGATGGGACTCGATGCAGATGGCGGCGGGGCGCGAATTCTTGGCGATGGCGACTTCGTGCGTCAGGAGGCAGCCAAGGCCCTCGCCAGTGACACCAAGGTGATACCCATCCTGGTTGATGGCGCACCGATGCCGACGAAACAGGAGCTTCCGTCGGACCTGCACGCTATTGTATCCATCGATGCTGTATTCCTGCGCCACAATTCTTTCAAGCAAGATATCGAGCAGGTCGAGGATGCTATTTTTGCGCGTAAGGCGCGAACACCTATCGGTCGCTTCTTTAGTCGCCATCCTTTTCTGACACTATTCCTTAAAGTAGTGGGTGGTGTGTTAGGGGCAGCTGCTACGGTGTTAGTGTTGACTATAATCAATTTCGAAATGACTGGGCGCAATCTGCCAACTACTTTCGGTAGCGAAGGTCTAGCGTGGTTGCTTGTTCTAGGTGCGCTCGTAGCAGGTGGTGCGTTGGCGGGGTGGCGTGCGTTACGTCGCTAGTTCGATAGTATGCTAAGGCAGTGAGAAATTAAATAGCATTTCAGAAGTGCATTGCAGATTCCGCTGGGAGATTAGAACAATTACATCAAGACAGTTTATCAGGATACTTCTCTATTTTATCGGCAGAGTAGCAAGGCTCATGTTGCTCTCGCCTATAATTACATGCCCTCTCTCAGCCTACTCCCAAGCTCCGGACATAACCTTTGATGCTGGTTTTAAAACGGTAATCGTTCCAGGTGATTTTGGCACGGACGGAAATTATGCAATTTTGCAAAGTTACGCCGAGCAAGCAGGAACTAACTTGTTTTACAGCTTTGACCAGTTTGGTGTCCCAACCGGAGGCACGGCGATTTTCCACGTTGAAGATTCAATTTCGAATGTAATCTCTCGTGTAATAGGGGGGGCGTCCAGCTTTATAGATGGCGAGATCAGTATTGCTGATGGAGGAAATGGTGCAAACTTTTGGATGGTCAATCCCGCAGGCGTTGTTTTCGGGGCCAATGCGACTATTGATGTAGGTGGGACATTCAATGTGGGCGCTGCCGACACTATCAACTCTGCAACTGATGAAAGCTTCTACAAGATAGTTGATGGTACTGTGACATTGTCTGTAGACAGCCCAGCTGCTTTCGGTTTTCTAGCTACTGGAGGGGGTCAGTTAACTTTGGATGGGCCGAAATTTGATGGGCCGCAGCCTACGAATCGATTTTCGGACATATATTTGGATGGGAGAATAGTAGAGCTAAAAGATGACACGTTAATCTATCCGGGTTTCGGAATTGATGACGTAGGAAAAATAACATTGAAAGGGGGGGAAATCACGCTCACCGGTGCTGCGTTACGGACAGATAGTTTTTGGCCAGGGGTCAACGCTGGCACGATCGACATTATCGCAGAGAAAAGTGTTGCGCTAAATGGCGGCTTGAACGGGGCTTCCTACTCGTCTGGACAGACTTTTATTTCATCGGAATCCTTTAGTGACGGAAATGCAGGCAATATTACTATCCTGGGGGACGTTGAGGTTTCAGCCAACAGAAATTTTCCTGTTTCTCGCTATGGAGTCGCTATAGGCACTGATAGCAAGATGATTGATTCTGGGAAAGTTGGCGATATTCTTATCAAAGCACCGACTATTGATTTGAATCGAATTATCTTTGGAAATGATACATGGAGGAGTCAGGAAGAGGATGTTGGAACTATTGGTCAGGGTAGTATTACTTTAGATGCTGATCCTGACGATATTGGCGCAGGGAATCTGACGCTCAATAATTTTCTTCTCAGGTCGGGAACATATGGTACAGCTCATGCCAGTTCAGTTTTACTGGAGGCAGCGTCAATAACAATCCAAGACTCTTCAAAACATGGAGGCACCATTAGCGGCATTAGTGCAGCGACGGGCGGGAAGGGCGATGCTGGTAGTATTGAAATCAATGGCTCTGTCGTCAATTTGATTGATGTCGATATCGTGAGCGAGACTGTTCAAGTTAGACGAAATAGCGATGGTAGCATTTTTGAAGCGGAGGATACTGGTTCCGTTCAACGTGAGGAGCCTAGTGAAGCAGAAAATGGATTGCGAACCTATTTAGGTGCTCCCGGTAGAATCTCAATTTTAGACGCGTCAAAAATACGTGTAGAAAATTCAAAAATCAACGCCTCAAATATTGGCAGCGCAACACCACACGACCTAGTTCCCTTTACAACATACTATGGCATAAGAATTGATGCATCTGACCTTGTTGAATTTGTAGATAATGTCCAAATCACTACAACTACTTCAGGCGGTGCAACAGCTGGTGCAATCGATATAGTTGGTCGTAGAATCGTATCGAACATCAATCCGGAAAGTATCGACTCAGAAATAATCAATCCTCTTGGATACAATCTTGTTTCAGGAGCGAGGCGGGTAAATATTACGACTTTAAGCGAATCTGGCCAAACTGGAAATCCTAACTTCATCTCCTTGCAGGGTGAATCGATATTCCTTCACAGCACAACACTTGATGCTTCAAATAATAGCCAAAAATCTAATTCGAACGCTTTGGTCCAAGTTTTGGCTGATAAAAACCTGTATTTGAAGCTTTCTAATTTGTCTAACGGTACGAGCGGGCCTAATCCAGGTGGGTCGATGATTTTGCGTGGTAGGGATATATCCCTGACAGAAACTGAGGTTGTGTCCTCTACCGCAGGAAGTGGAAACGCAGGACTTATCGAGATTGGAGCTGGTAGAGGGGGCAAGTTCATTTCTGGAGGAGGAGGGACCTTAAGCACCGTGTTAAAAGATGGCACTTTAATCAAGACTAATACGGATTATGCCCCACTTCCTGGCAAGAAAGAAGATTCTGGCAACGCTGGGAATATTTTTGTCGGTGGCCAGGATATATATATAAATACAGATGCCGAGACGAAGGCGGAAGTCCCTGCAGCTAAACCGGTAGTAATTGAAAGCAGTAGTATCACTGCAATCAGTGGAGCGGCCGGCGATATCAAGCTTACTTCACGAGGGGATCTAATTGTTAACAACGCTTCGATTCGGGCGGTTAACGGAAGTATAAGCGATCTTTCTGACGAGACGCTTGAAATACTCGAACGAGATGCAGCCTCTATTATAATTGAGGCAAGTAATGATTTGAAGCTGGGCAACGTGGCAATCGAAGCTAGTACAACTGGAACTATTGCCGCTGGTGATGTGACACTTTTTAGCCATTTTCGAGATATCGCGTTGTTCAACACGAATGTGTCTTCGACCACTTCAGGGGAAGATGCGGATGCTGGATCTATCAACGTGGGCGATGCTTTTGATTCATTCGGGGATGTTGTAGCAACCAGCCAGAATGTTTATTTGACCGGCGGCACGACTATACGGGCGAGTTCGTCGGGACAAGGTGCTGCTGGCAACGTTGGTATACATAGCCAAAAGTTAATTTACTCTAACAATGGTGGAGGTAGCGAAAGGGTAATCCTCTCTAGTCAGAGTACTACCACTGGCGGAGCTGCTGGTAGCGTAAATATTGAATCCGAAGCGATAAATTTGAAAGGCACAAAGATCAGTGCCGAGAATGCCGGTGCAGATAGTGGTTTAGAAACGGCGGTAAAAGTTACAGCGACTGATGGAAATTTGAGTTTTGAAGATTCTATTGTCGCTGCGAATACAAGTGGTGTTAGCCCTGCAGGAAATATTGAGTTGTATGGTGCTGAAGTTTATCTCAAAGATACGGCTGTATTATCTGCCACGACAAATGAAGGTGACGCTGGCAATATTAATATCGAAGGCGAGGCCGTTGTGCTAACCGGTGTTGGGTCACTCGTTTCTGAAGTTAATGCTCTTAATGGAGGAGCTGCTGGGTCAATCACCGTAATTGGTGAGTCAATTGATATTTCCGGCGCCAATATAAGCACGGAAACCAATAGTCTAGTGAGCAGCATGGATCCATCTGCCGTTCAAATCTTAGCGACGGCTGGAGATCTGACTCTGAATGATAGTTTTATTATATTGAGTACCTTTGGTGTTAACGATGCCGGATCGCTTGTTCTTTTTGGTACTGACGTAGGGATTACTAATACCGCAATACTTACAGAAACTGCCGATGTGGGAACTGAAGCTTTGGAATTGGGAAACGCAGGAGACATATCCATTGGTTTCAGAACGGAACAGCTTGTAGATGAGGACACTCTCGAAGTCTCCGAGGTCATGCGGGTTAGCGATAGCGTTATTCTGACTGAGATAGCCGCCGGTGGTGTAGATGTAGAGCGGATGTTTGTCACCGCCAGCACTCGCGGATCGGGTGCTGCCGGAAACGTCGAAATTCGCAGTGCAAGCCTCGAATCGATTGGCCTTGATGGTGGGCGCGTTACTCTGGCTAGCAGGAGTACCGATGCGGGAGCCGCGGGCGTAGTGACGCTTGTCGCAGACACGATTAATCTGACTGGCACGGATGTCGCAGCGGAAAATGCGGGAGCCAGCAATGGATTTGAAACAGCGATCGACGTTCGGGCTACCGCGGGTGATTTGATTCTCGGCGACTCCACCATTATTGCTAACACCCTTGGTGCGAGTGACGCCGGTTCGATTGTGCTTTTTGGGACGAACACGGAGCTCACTGATTCCACTGTGTCTTCGGAGACATCCGCAGAAGTAGGCGGAGGCAACGCCGGGTCTGTATCGATCGGCTTCTTGGCAGAGGTGGTAGACGAAGATACCCTGGAGATTATCGAAGAAATA
This sequence comes from uncultured Gammaproteobacteria bacterium, assembly GCA_963976555.1. Taxonomy (GTDB): domain Bacteria; phylum Pseudomonadota; class Gammaproteobacteria; order Pseudomonadales; family Pseudohongiellaceae; genus UBA9145. The sequence goes on along the minus strand of CAXBLN010000170.1, from coordinate 1,055 downwards.
CGACCGAGTAGTAGCGTAAAGCTGCGTGCAACTGGGCCCAATCCCGATCCCGATAGTGAGGAATCCCTGACGTTTGTTACGGCCAGCACTAGTGGGTCCGGTGCTGCCGGAAACGTCGAGATTCGCAGTGCCAGCCTCGAATCGACTGGCCTTGATGGTGGGCGCGTTACTCTGGCTAGCAGGAGTACCGATGCGGGAGCCGCGGGCGTAGTGACGCTTGTCGCAGACACGATTAATCTGACTGGCACGGATGTCGCAGCGGAAAATGCGGGAGCCAGCAATGGATTTGAAACAGCGATCGACGTTCGGGCTACCGCGGGTGATTTGATTCTCGGCGACTCCACCATTATTGCTAACACCCTTGGTGCGAGTGACGCCGGCTCGATTGTGCTTTTTGGGACGAACACAGAGCTAACTGATTCCACTGTGTCTTCGGAAACATCTGCAGCAGTCAGCGGAGGAAACGCTGGCTCCATTACGATAGATGCAGAAGGAGTAGAATATCCCGACGGAGCGGTGACTCTTAGCGGAAGCACGGCATTGACGGCAACCACGACGGGCTCCGGTAACGCGGGAAGTATCACAGTAAGAGGAAATAGTATTACGGCGCTGGGTGACAGGGCTGCCTACCCGGCCGATCCGGCGAACACAGATTCTCCCATCAGAATTACCAGCGCCAGTTCGAGTGGAAAATTCGATTCGGAGAGGAACGAGCTGGAGCCAACGGCTGCGGAAAAAGCCATCCTGGGTCAGTCAGGTGTAATCTCGCTCGCTGCAGAAACGATTTCACTGACTAACACGGAAGTCAGTGCGAAGAACGCAAGTACGCAATCGGATGCGAGTGACGGCGGGTCAGTGACGGCGATCGATATTGGCGCGTCTGATGGCGACTTAGACCTGGCCGGTTCCATAGTCGAGGCCAATACAAGTGGTACTCAAAATGCAGGAAATGTTGAGCTTACTGGCAAGAATATTGATTTGGACAATACGGCGATCTCTTCGGCCACCTCGTTCTTGAATGAGTCTAGCGCGACTGGCGACTTGGTGGCCGGTGC
>CAXBLN010000169.1:0-8438 GCA_963976555.1 uncultured Gammaproteobacteria bacterium | reverse complement strand
ACTCGAAAAGCGCGGAGGTAATCAACCGGCTTTACACGCGGCATCAAGACATTGCCTCTTTCCATTGGCCTCGCCTACCCGAAAGTTATCATGGCTCCGGCTGCACGCTAGCCTCTGCCATCGCGGGATATCTAGCTCACCAGTCCAGCGTGCAGGACGCCGTGCAGCAGGCTCAACGTTTTACCTGGGAGTCTCTGAAACACGGGAGTCGAATAGGTATGGGGCGGCATGTGCCGAACCGTAGCTTCTGGAGCAAAGAGAACCTTTCCTAGATTCCATCGACAAATGGCAAGACGCACTCAATCGGCTCGGTGGCTTCTCTGTGATCATCGCCGTCAGCTGTAGGGGGCAGGCACAGCGGAAGTTTCCCATAGTTGCTATTGATAGAATCAATGCGCAAAATAGCGCCTCGGTAATCGAGACCGGTGAAGATGTGCTGGCAATAATTCACATCTTGCACGGTCAGCACAGTGTGGCGATGAGCTGCGAAAGTTAGCCGCGCTATTGCACCGGTATTTAGCAAAGCCATAAGTAATCAATCAGAAGGTTCCCAAATGAGTAACGACAAATCCAGGCAGCTCTACGACCTGGCACTTAAACATATTCCCGGGGGCGTGAATTCCCCCGTAAGAGCCTTTAAGGGCGTTGGCGGAAACCCGCTCTTCTTCAAGGCGGGGCAGGACGCTTACCTGATCGACGCCGACAATAATCGCTACGTCGACTACGTCGGCGGCTTCGGTCCATTGATCCTCGGACACTGCCACAAGGATGTCATCGAGGCGCTCCGCGGTCAGATGCAGCTCGGACTCGCCTATGGCGCATCCACCGAGGCAGAGGTGCAGATCGCCGACAAGATCTGCGAACTTATGCCTTCAATCGAGAAGGTGCGTCTGGTGACATCCGGCACCGAGGCGACCATGAGCGCCATCCGTGTCGCGCGAGGCTTTACCGGTCGCGATCGCATAGTGAAATTCGAGGGCTGCTATCACGGCCACGTCGATGGACTATTGGTCAAGGCAGGTTCCGGCGCACTGACTCTCGGCGAACCCGACTCACTGGGCGTGCCGAAGGCCTATACCGATCTCACCCATGTGCTTCCCTATAACGATACGGATGCACTGGTAAAATTCTTCGCAGAAAGCGGCGATGACATCGCCTGCGTAATCGTCGAACCGGTTGCCGGCAACATGAATTGCGTGCCGCCTGTGCCGGGATTCCTCGAAGCCCTGCGTGAGCAATGCACAAAACACGGCGCAGTATTGATCCTGGACGAAGTCATGACGGGATTTCGCGTCGCCCTGGGTGGCGCACAATCCGTCTATAATATCGATCCAGATCTCACGACTATCGGCAAAGTGATCGGCGGCGGACTGCCTGTCGGGGCTTTCGGCGGCAAGGCGGAGATCATGGATATGATCGCGCCACTCGGCGGTGTCTATCAGGCTGGCACACTGGCGGGCAGTCCGCTGGCGGTCGCCGCAGGTCTCGCGATGCTGAACGTAATCAGCAAACCTGGCTTCTACGAAGACATAAGCAAGCGCACCGCCTCGCTGTTGAGCGGACTGCAGGAACGCGCCGATGCGGCGGGAATACCTTTCACCACCAATCAGGTTGGCGCGATGTTCGGCTGTTTCTTCACCGAAGAGGAGAAGGTCACTAATTTCTCTCAGGTGATGAGCTGTGATGCCGAGCGCTTCAAGCACTACTTCCATACGATGCTGGAGAACGGCGTCTACCTGGCGCCTTCTGCCTTCGAAGCCGGATTCGTATCCAGCGCTCACGGCGACAGGGAAATTCAACTCACGCTGGATGCGGCCGAGAAAGCCTTCGCCGCGTTACCAAAGTAACGATAGCCAATTAATATTATTAGACGGGGAAAGAATAGTGAAATTTGATGTATACGGAGTGGGCAACGCGCTGGTCGACCAGGAATTCGAAGTCGATGAAAGCTTCTTCGAAGACCATGATATCGAGAAGGGCCTGATGACTCTCGTTAGCGAAGAAGATCAACAGAAGTTGCTGGATGTGCTCATTGAAAAATTCGGCATCAAGAAACGCGCCGGCGGCGGCTCTGCTGCCAACACTCTGTATGCCCTGAGCCAATTTGGTGGCAACGCCTATCTTGCCTGCAAGGTCGCGAACGACGAGACCGGAGACTTCTATATCGAAGCACTGGGCCATCAGAGCATCGAGACTAACACCGAGAGCCAGCGCGATGAGGGTACGACCGGCCGCTGCGTCGTGATGATAAGCCCCGACGCGGAACGCACTATGCACACTTTCTTGGGCGTATCGGAAACGGTATCCGAGCATGAGATCGACTTCGAAGCGGTCAAGCAATCGGAGTATGTGTACATCGAAGGCTATCTGGTCACATCACCGAGCGCGAAGGCGGCAGTGATCGAATTGAAAGAATTCGCCGAGAAAAACAATATCAAGACCGCGATGACATTCTCCGATCCGGCGATGCTGGAATATTTTCTCGACAACGTAAACGATGTCTTAGGCAGCGGCGTCGAGCTGCTGTTCTGCAACGAGAAAGAGGCCAAGCTGTGGGCCGGGACCGAGGATTTCGACGCGGCCTGCGAGAAGATGAAGAGCAAGGCGAAGCAGTTCGCAATAACCCGCGGTGCTAATGGCGCTTTGCTCTACGATGGCAAAGACTTCATCAAGATTGCCGCGCACCCTGTAAAGGCGGTGGACACCAACGGTGCGGGCGACATGTTCGCCGGCGCGTTCATGTACGCGTTAACTCAGGGAAAAGATTTTGAAACGGCGGGCAGGCTGGCCAGCCTCGCATCGGCTACCGTGGTATCCAGTTTCGGACCAAGGCTTGAAGCCAAGCTGCATCGTACGGTCGCCGAAGAAGTCTTGGGCTAGCCAAGCAATAAGAGAACGCCGCGAGATGAAATGTGTTCGCGGCGAGATCTCTCTGAATTTATTTCGGGCGCAGTGCAAGAGCAGACTAAATCGATTGCCAATTCTTTCGCCTGGGATCGCAACCCGGCAATGAAGATTGTAACGAAGTCAAACCATGACGTGGTCTTGGGTGACTGTCTTGATCTTTAATTTCTAGCGACGACCAGCCATTCAAATAGTCAAGTCAGTAAACTGCAGCCTAAGATCGCAGCTCATCAATAAAGCTCTTCACTCCGTCGAACCAAGTCGAGGTCTTCGGTGACTGCCGTTTTCCCTCTCCTTTCTGAATTCCTCTAAATTCGTCGAGAAGCTCTTTCTGACGCCTGGTCAGATGCACAGGAGTTTCAACCACCACGCGGCATAACAGATCACCTGTGTTGCCTCCTCGAATCGGCTTCACGCCCTTCTCGCGCAGTCGGAATAGCTTGCCGGTCTGCGTCTCGGGAGGAATCTTTAGCTTCACTCGACCGCCCAGGGTAGGCACTTCCAACTCGCCACCGAGTGCAGCATCGACGAAGTTAATGGGAATCTCGCAGTGCAGGTCGCGACCTTCGCGAACGAAGATGCTGTGCGGGCGAATCGAGACTTCGACGTACAGATCTCCGGCGGGGCCGCCATGAGTTCCCGCCTGGCCTTCACCGGTAAGCCGTATGCGGTCGCCCACATCGACACCGGCCGGTACTTTAACCGACAGCGTCTTGGTCTCTTCGACGTTGCCGCGTCCATGGCAGGTTCCGCAGGGATCTTTGATCTGCTTGCCTGCACCCTGACAGCGCGGACAGGTCTGCTGCACGGAGAAGAAGCCCTGCTGCATGCGTACCTGGCCGATACCGCCACAGGTGGTGCAGTCGATCGGCTCGCTGCCTTTCTTCGAGCCGCTCCCGGTGCAGGTGTCGCAAGTAACAGTAGTGGGAATACGAATCTTGACCGAGGTGCCCTTCACGGCCTCCTCAAGACTTAACTCCAGGTTATAACGCAGGTCGGCGCCCTGGCGCACATGACTGCGTCCACCGCCACCGCCTCGACCACCGCCGCCAAATATATCGCCGAAGATATCACCGAAGATGTCCCCGAATTCTGCGGAGCCCTGACTAGTCTGCCCCTCTACGCCAGCATGGCCGTATTGGTCATAGCGCGCACGCTTCTCCTTATCCGAGAGCACCTCGAAGGCCTCGTTCGCCTCCTTGAATATCTCGACGGCTGCCTCGTTGTCTGGATTACGATCTGGGTGATTCTTCATCGCCACGCGTCGGTAGGCCTTTTTAATATCGGCGGCCTCCGCGCTCTTCGCTACACCCAGGACTTCGTAGTAATCTTTTTTCGACATCGTATCTGCTCTTATCTATTGCTGTCTTTAGACGCAAAAAAACTAAGTCATCGAAATGACTTAGTTTTCTTCCAAACAATGGCTACTCGATTAGGAGTCGGCATTGCAGCCGACTCCTATCTCGTGGCGACTATTTTTCTTCCTTTTCTTCTTCCTTCGCTTCGTCCTGAACTTCTTCGAACTCAGCGTCGACAGCATCGTCATTACCGGTGCTTTCACCGGCTTCTTCCGTTCCTGCCGCAGTGGTCTCGGCAGCCTGTGCCTCTGCGTACATTTTTTGAGCCAACTCGCCAGAGGCGTCGGTCAGAGCCTTAGTCTTGGCCTCGATCGCGTCCTTGTCATCGCCCTTAATGGCCTCTTCAAGCTCGGTAATGGCAGTGCCAATCGCTTCCTTCTGCTCGTCTGTCGCCTTGTCACCGGCATCTTCCAAAGTTTTCTTGGTCGCGTGGATCATGCCATCGGCTGTGTTACGCGCCGTAATAAGCTCTTCGAACTTCTTGTCGTCGGCCGAATGTGCCTCGGCGTCTTTGACCATCTTTTCGATCTCTTCATCAGTCAAACCGCTTGAGGCCTTGATTACGATAGACTGTTCTTTGCCTGTCGCCTTGTCTTTCGCCGACACGTTTAAGATACCGTTCGCATCCAGGTCGAAGGCTACTTCGATCTGTGGCATGCCCCGTGGCGAAGGAGGAATATCGCTCAGATCGAATCGACCCAGGGACTTGTTCTGTGCAGCCTGCTTGCGCTCACCCTGTACCACGTGAATCGTCACCGCAGTCTGATTGTCATCCGCTGTGGAGAACACCTGCGTCTTCTTCGTTGGAATCGTTGTGTTCTTGTCGATTAGAGTACTGGCAACACCGCCCATGGTCTCGATACCCAGAGACAGAGGCGTCACGTCTAACAGTAGTACGTCGTTCACTTCGCCAGACAGTACCGCCGCCTGAATCGCCGCGCCTACCGCAACCGCTTCGTCAGGGTTCACGTCGTGACGCGGCTCCTTGCCGAAGAACTCAGTAACCTTCTTCTGCACCAGTGGCATACGAGTCTGGCCACCGACCAGAATCACATCGTCGATTCCGGATATGTCCAGGTCGGCGTCTTTCAATGCCATCTTAAGAGGGCCTATAGTTCTCTCGACCAGTTCTTCAACCAGCGATTCGAATTTGGCTCGCGTTAGCTTCTGCACCAAGTGCTTCGGTCCAGACGCATCGGCAGTAATATAGGGCAGGTTCACCTCGGTAGACTGCGCCGAAGATAGCTCGATCTTCGCTTTTTCTGCTGCTTCCTTAAGACGCTGCAAGGCTAGCGGATCGTTGTGTAGATCCATGCCTGATTCTTTCTTGAACTCGTCTGCCAGGTAGTCGATCAGACGCAGGTCGAAATCTTCACCACCCAGGAACGTGTCGCCATTAGTCGAGAGCACCTCGAAGGTGTGCTCGCCGTCGGTCTCCGCGATCTCGATGATCGAGATATCGAAGGTACCACCACCGAGGTCATACACCGCGATAGTAGAGTCGCCGGACTTCTTGTCCATGCCATAGGCAAGGGCAGCGGCAGTCGGCTCGTTGATGATGCGCTTGACGTCTAGACCAGCAATCTTGCCCGCGTCCTTAGTCGCCTGACGCTGCGAATCGTTGAAGTAGGCAGGCACGGTAACAACCGCTTCTGTGACCGGCTGACCCAGAAAGTCTTCCGCCGTCTTCTTCATCTTCTTCAGAACCTGTGCCGCGATCTGAGGAGGAGACATCTTCTCGCCATTCACCTCGACCCAGGCGTCGCCGTTGTCGGCTTCGATAATCTTGTAAGGCACCATCTTGATGTCTTTTTGCACGACGTCGTCTTTGAATTGACGACCGATCAGGCGCTTGATAGCAAACAGTGTGTTGTGTGGGTTCGTTACCGCCTGACGTTTCGCCGGCTGACCGACGAGTGTCTCGCCATCTTTGCTATAGGCAATGATGGAAGGCGTGGTGCGATCACCCTCTGCGTTCTCGATTACTTTGGCTTCGCCGCCATCCATGACTGCTACGCATGAGTTGGTGGTGCCCAAGTCGATACCAATTATCTTTCCCATTCTTCAATTCTCCGGTCGTTCTAGTGTCCGAAATCGAGCTCAACAGCCACTCTGTTCCGGCGTATAAATTGCTAATGACTGCTATATTGGCCCGATCCAGCGCATTTCAAGGATCAAACCGCTAATTCCCCTAACTTTCTTGTGGAATCCCACTACTTCTACTTACTGCTCACTCGATTAGCCTACAAGGCCCGCTAGCTGGCGCTTAGCGTCTACTTAGACACCATCACCATGGCTGGGCGCATCACCCGGCCGTGGAGCGTATAGCCCTTCTGCATGACGGCAATTACCGTGTTCGGTTCAGCCTCTGCATTCTCCTGAATCGACATGGCCTGATGCAGTTGCGGATCGAAAGGCTCGCCGAGGGGGTCAATTTGCTCGATATTGAACTTGGTGAAACTGTCTGCCAGGCTCTTGAGAGTGAGTTTCACGCCCTCATAGATCGCCTTGATCGTCTCATCCTCACTATTGCTGGACGCCTCGAGAGAGCGCTCCAGATTGTCCATCACCGCCAGCAGCTCAATACTGAATTTCTCCTGACCGTACTTATGTGCCTTCTCTATGTCCTGCTCGGTGCGGCGACGCAGATTCTGCATCTCTGCCTGCACCCGCAGCAGATCGTCTTTGGCGCGCTGTGCCTCGTCGAGCGCAGCCTCCAAAGCCTGTTCCAGCTGGCTGCCCTGCTCCACTGGAGACTCGTTCTGCTGATCTGTAGCCTGTTCTGTTTCTGTGGCGTTCGCCTGCGCGGATTCTTCCGCCCCCGCCTGCGTGTCCTCGGGATTCTGGTTCTCGGAAGATCCCTGTTCTGGAGTCTGAGCGCTCATGACTTCCCCTACATAAATTCGATTATTCGATTGCTGTGATTAGAAACGCCTTCTTGGCAGGCGATGTCGGCTATATGGGGGCTGTAGGTCTCGATTCAAGTAATTTGGGGCAATAGTGGGGAATTTATTCCATCGCCCAATTCCCTGATTCGGACCTCGGCGAATTTAACTTGCTGCTATGACGTAATAAATCATAATAGTTGTGCATTATTGGACAGGGTTCTCATATACTTTAACTCTATGCTGCAGCAACTCGCTATTCAGAACTACGCCACCGTCGACTCTCTAGAGATCGAATTCAAGGCCGGCATGTCGGTCATAACCGGCGAGACCGGAGCCGGAAAATCTATCATGCTCGGCGCCCTCGGCCTGACTCTGGGCGATCGCGCCGACAAAGGCATAGTGCGCAGCGGCGCACACAAAACCAATATCACTGCGGAGTTCGATGTATCTAACATCCCCTCTGCGCAAAAGTGGCTCACCGAGAACGATCTGGAGACTGACCCCGATTCCAGTAGCTGCCTGCTACGCCGCGTCGTCAACAGCGACGGCCGCTCGAAGGGCTATATCAATGGCTCGCCAGTTACCATGGCTTCACTGAAGTCCCTCGGCGAGATGTTGTTAGACATCCACAGCCAACACGAGCATCAATCGCTGCTGCACCGCGGCACACATCAGCGCCTGCTCGACGATTTCTGTGTGAAGGCCAAGCTCCTGAGCGAGATGCAGGCGATATGGAAACAGTGGCATAAGAATGCACAGCAAATCGAGCAGCTAAGCAGTCGCTCTCAGGAAGATTCCGCGCAGACGCAACTGCTGTCCTATCAGCTGAGCGAGCTCGATGAGCTAGGCATCGCCGCCGACGAAGCGGCCAAGCTGGAAGCTGAATTCAAGTCCCTGAATCACGCCGACGAGACCGTCGCCTCGGTACAGACTGCACTGAGCCTGTGCGGCGATGACGAAGAGCAGAACGCCAAGTCAGCCATGCATCAGGCGCTGACGTCACTGAAGGAATTGCCCGAGAAGAACCCACGCATCACTAATATCATCGAGCTGCTGGAAAGCGCCACTATCCAACTGGATGAGGCCGTGTCTGACCTGCGCGCCTTCGCCGAAGACTTCGAGGCGGATCCGCAGCGGCTGGATCAGGTCAACGAGAGACTCGGCGTACTCCATGCCATCGCGCGCAAGCACAAGGTTAAGCCAAGCGATCTGCCCGAGGTCATAGCGAGCTTGAGAGCACAGCTGGACCTGATCGAGAACAGTGACGCCGAACTGGAGAAACTGCATA
>CAXBLN010000168.1:0-8581 GCA_963976555.1 uncultured Gammaproteobacteria bacterium | reverse complement strand
GGCATCGTGCTCACTGGCGGTACTAGCAAAATGGAAGGCGTTGTGGAACTGGCAGAAGAAATATTTCATGCCCCTGTACGCATCGGAGCGCCTCACAATGTCAATGGTTTAGCCGATATTGTAAGAAACCCAATCTATTCTACTGGTGTTGGCTTATTGCTGTACGGATTAAAACAGCATCAGGAAAGAGGTGGAATCGAATCGAAGCGAGATCCGCAGATCCGCATTGTGGACCGAGTGAAGAATTGGTTCCAAGGAAATTTTTAATTTTAGAAATTGCAGACTACAACCAACACAGTAAAAGAATCATTAATGAGGGGGCTATATGTTTGAATTAGTCGAGAACGTTGCGCAGAGCGCTGAAATAAAAGTTATTGGCGTAGGTGGTGGTGGTGGAAACGCCGTACATCATATGATCAATAATCAGGTTGAAGGTGTGGAGTTCATCTGTGCAAACACAGATGCCCAGGCGCTGAGTAACCTGAAGGCGAAGACGATACTGCAGATGGGCAGCAATATTACTAAGGGTCTAGGCGCGGGGGCGAATCCCGAGATAGGGCGCCAGGCTGCATTGGAAGACAGGGATGAGATTGCTGAGATATTATCCGGCGCCGATATGGTGTTCATCACGGCAGGTATGGGTGGGGGCACAGGAACAGGTGCTGCGCCTATTGTAGCCGAGGTTGCTCGTGAGATGGGAATCTTGACCGTAGCCATCGTGACGCGTCCCTTTCCGTTCGAGGGGAAGAAGCGTTCAAAGGTTGCCGAAGAGGGTATTCGTCTACTTACCCAGCATGTTGATTCATTGATCACCATTCCGAACGAAAAGCTGCTGGAAGTTTTGGGTAAAGAGGCGTCGTTGCTAGAAGCATTCAAAGCGGCTAACGATGTGCTGCTTGGCGCGGTTAAGGGCATTGCAGACCTCATCATGAATCCAGGCATGATCAACGTCGATTTCGCAGATGTGAAAACCGTGATGTCCGAGATGGGTATGGCGATGATGGGCACGGGCATGGCAGTAGGTGCGGACCGAGCTCGCGAGGCTGCCGAGGCTGCAATACGAAGCCCACTTCTCGAAGATGTGAACCTGCAGGGTGCGCGCGGAATACTGGTCAACATCACAGCCGGCGAGAATCTGTCGCTGGGAGAATTTTCCGAAGTTGGTGACACCATCGAAGAATTTGCCTCAGATGACGCTACAGTAGTAATAGGGACAGTAATCGATCCGACTCTCGAGAATGAGATGCGTGTTACCGTCGTTGCAACAGGTCTTGGCGATACACACGCAAGGCCCACTAAAGTCGTGGATAACACCGATAGACAGGTAACAACGGATTACCGCCAGTTGGATAAGCCGGCCGTTATGCGCAGGGCTGGTGCCGGGCGCGCCGCTGCTGCGGCAGCCGCGGTAGTTGGGGCTGACGCGGATATGGACTATCTGGATATACCGGCATTCTTGAGGAAACAGGCAGACTAGGGGCGAGGAGGATGCCTTTGGAGAGTTCCCGAGCCATTCCCGGATTTTGAATGTTGATTCAAGAGCTGTGGAATAGCGCTTTTAGGGAGATTTCGAGAGTATTTCCGTTATTGGGTTATCCGTTGATTTTTGCTACCATGCCTCAGTTTTGTGAAAGGTCGAAGTTGTGAGCTAAATCGCCTCTAATTCGGGTCTCGTAGGTAGAATTGAACCAAGGGAACTCGTGGCGGGCTATAGTGGCTAGGTGATCTTTCCAGGTCGCGATGTAGCGCCGTTTAAGCAGAGCTTGTTTCAAACACATGATTGTTCCGACTAATTAAGACGCGAAGCGAAGACCTATGCTGAGACAGAGAACCCTGAAGAACGTTATTCGAGCCACGGGCGTTGGCCTACACACGGGCGAGAAGGTTTACCTGACTCTCAGGCCGGCTCCAGTGAACAGTGGCATTATCTTTACGCGGGTCGATTTGGAAACCCCTGTTCAGATTCCAGCCCGAGCATCGAATGTCGGCGACACCACGCTTTCCACCTGTCTTGTAAAAGATGACGTCCGAATCTCCACCATCGAACACCTTATGTCGGCCCTTTCCGGGCTGGGCATAGATAATGCGTTCATCGATGTGAGCGCCCCCGAAGTACCTATCATGGACGGCAGCGCTGGCCCCTTCGTATTCCTGATTCAATCTGCCGGTATCGAAGAGCAGTCAGAACTCAAGCGTTTCATTAAGATCAAAAAGCCGCTGCACCTCGAGCATGGGGATAAGGCCGTCAGTCTTGAGCCTTTCGATGGCTTCAAGGTTAGCTACACTCTGCTTTACGATCATCCGGTCTATAAAAAGTATACCAAGAGCGCCACCATCGATTTCTCCAGCACCTCCTTTGTCAAGGAAGTGAGCCGTGCCAGAACCTTTGGATTCATGCACGAATTCGAAGAACTCCGCAATAGGAACCTGGCGCTGGGCGCTAGCATGGATAACGCGATCGCGGTTGGCGACTACAAAGTCCTGAACGAAGATGGGCTGCGCTACGAAGACGAGTTCGTAAAGCACAAGATCCTTGATTCTATTGGAGATTTATACCTTCTCGGCAATAGTCTGATCGGCGAATTCAAGGGGTATAAATCTGGACATGCCCTCAACAATGCCCTTCTGCGAATGCTCGAAGTTAATGAAGATGCCTGGGAAATAGTGAGTTTTGACAAGGAAACAAACGTGCCTATTTCCTACATGAAACCGGTGTTGGCAGCCTAGTTCTGCTGTGCTACCCTAACTAGCTGATTTTAGTAAAAATAGTTGGGCGTTGACGTTTCTTAATTAGCCCCAAGTGTACTATTAGGCTTACTGAGACAACGCTTACACAATGAAAGTTATTCTAGTCGACCAGCGTCATGGTCACACTAAAACCATCGTCCTCAAAGGCTGGCTGAAAGGCCTCCTTTCTTTGTGCCTGCTCGGCACACCTGTCGCGCTGGGCTACTTCGGCTATGAACTGGCCGTGTCGCAGAACAATGGTGTGTTCAGTGAGGAGTCCGCACAGAACTGGGAGCGCCAGATTCGCATCCAGACCGAACAGATATCAGATATCAAGCAGGAATCGGAACAGCAGATCGAAGCCCTTACGCTACGACTCGCCATGTTGCAGGCACGTCTGGTCAGGTTGGATGCTGTTGGCGAGCGAATAACTACAATAGCTAATTTGGATACTGGTGAGTTTGATTTTAGCGATCCGATAGGCGTAGGTGGCCCGGCGACGGGTGCCTCTGAGTCTTATTCAGCGGCTGGCTTCATGGACGCGGTGTATCAGCTAGAACGTCAATTGGAAGATCGTCAGCAACAGCTCGAAATTCTCGAAGGCCTGATGACCGACCGCAAGATTCAGTCTGATGTCTTCGTTGCGGGCCGACCTGTAGAGAAGGCTTGGATTGCATCACGTTTCGGTCAGCGACCCGATCCCATAACCGGACGCTTGGCATTCCACGGCGGTATCGACTTCACTACCGGTAAATCAGGTGCCGAGATCAACACCGTCGCTTCTGGCGTCGTAACTTGGTCTGGCCCCAGGTCGGGTTACGGCTTGATGGTCGAAGTGAATCACGGCAACGGTTTTACCACACGCTACGCGCACTCTGAGAAGCTGCTCGTGGATGTCGGCGATATCGTGATGAAGGGACAGAACATTGCGCTGGTTGGGTCAACCGGTCGCTCTACAGGGCCTCATGTGCATTTTGAGGTTTATAAGAACGGAAGAGTCGTCGACCCTGCCGCTTATATACACCGTACAGCTAGATAATTACTCCCCCTCAGTACCAACCTCATTTGGTTTGCCACGCCAGCGCGCACTAAGTTCGTTCTGGTTGCTGGAGACCGACATTCAGATTGATCAACACTAACGACGATAGAACATCATGAGCATATTCAACAAAATATTTGGTAGTAGCAACTCGCGCAAGCTAAAGAAACTGCAGAAAGTAGTTGATGTCATCAACAAACTCGAGCCGGATATGGAAGCGCTATCTGACGATGAGTTAAAGGCGAAAACCGGTGAGTTTAAGCAACGCTTCGACGCAGGTGAAACGACGGAGGCATTGTTGCCCGAGGCCTTCGCAGTAGTCAGAGAAGCAAGTAGGCGTACTCTAAAGATGCGCCACTTCGATGTGCAGATGGTCGGTGGATATGTCCTGCATGATGGCAGTATTTCGGAGATGCGTACGGGTGAGGGCAAGACCTTAATGGCGACGTTGCCAGCCTATCTTCACGGACTTACGGGCAAGGGCGTCCATTTAGTGACGGTGAATGAATATCTGGCAGAACGTGATGCAAACTGGATGCGCCCCTTATACGAATTTCTTGGGCTTAGTGTCGGTATTATCAACTCTGGGCAATCGCCGGAGCTGAAGAAAGAGGCTTACAACTGCTCGATTACCTACGGAACGAACAACGAGTTTGGTTTCGATTATCTACGGGACAATATGGCGTTCCGTCTTGATGACAAGATGCAGCGAGAACTGAATTTCGCGATCGTCGATGAGGTGGACTCCATCCTGATCGATGAGGCGAGAACACCGCTCATCATATCCGGTGCCGCCGAAGACAGTTCCAAACTTTATACGGCCATAAACCAATTGATCCCTAAACTAGAGCAGGGTGTAAAAGCCGAAAAGTCCAAGATGGAAATGATGGACAAGAGCTATGTCCCGGAAGAGTCTGGTCACTTCACAGTTGATGAGAAGAGCCGGCAGGTTGAACTTACCGAATATGGGCACGAGTTTGTCGAAGACTTACTCATTGCTAAGAAGTTGTTGGACGAGGGTGAATCACTCTATTCCGCGACGAATCTCTCCTTGCTGCATCACGTACACGCGGGCTTGAAGGCTCACAATCTCTTTCATCGAGACATTGAATACATAGTCCAGAACAAGCACATCGTGTTAATCGATGAACACACTGGTAGAACGATGGAAGGCCGCAGGTTGTCTGAGGGTCTCCATCAGGCCCTTGAGGCGAAGGAAGGCTTAGAGATTCAGAGTGAGAGCCAGACTCTGGCATCAACGACATTCCAGAACTATTTCCGTCTGTACAACAACCTGGCTGGCATGACTGGCACCGCCGATACTGAGGCGTTTGAATTCTCTCAGATATATGGGCTCGATGTAGTCGTAATACCAACGAATCAGCCTATGGTTCGTATTGACGCCAACGACCTGATCTATCTTTCTATGGAAGAGAAACTCGAGGCTATAGTGCGCGACATTACCGAGATGAGCGCCAAGGGCGCCCCTGTATTGGTAGGCACAGCCTCAATCGACACTTCGGAAACTCTCTCGAACTTTCTTAACAAGGAGAAGATCCCGCACGAAGTATTGAATGCGAAGTTTCACGAGCGTGAGGCTGAGATTATTGCTCAGGCGGGAAGGCCAGGCGTGGTCACTATCGCTACCAATATGGCAGGCCGCGGCACAGATATCGTGTTAGGTGGAAAATGGGAGGCAGAAGTCGAGGGATTGAAAGACCCGACCGAGGCACAGGTCGAACAGATAAAGGCAGAATGGCAGAAGCGTCATGATCAGGTAATCGCCGCAGGAGGCCTGCACATCGTTGGCACCGAACGGCATGAGTCCAGACGCATCGACAACCAGTTACGTGGCCGCTCAGGCAGACAGGGTGATCCTGGGTATTCCCGATTCTATTTATCGATGGAAGACAACCTGCTCAGAATATTTGCCACCGACGGTGTAAAGAATTTCATGCGACGCCTTGGAATGGAGCGTGGCGAAGCCATTGAGCATGGCATGGTGACCAAGCAGATCGAGAAGGCGCAGCGAAAAGTCGAGGGTCGAAACTTCGATATTCGTAAACAACTCTTGGAATACGATAACGTCGCAAACGATCAGCGAACGATTATTTACCGCCAGCGAAATGAGTTAATGGCCAGCGACGATATTTCCGAGTTGTTGAAAGAGATGAGAACCGAGGTTATCGGCCAGATAGTCGACGACTACATTCCCCCGCAGAGCGTGCCGGAACAGTGGGATGTAGAGGGGTTGCAGAAAGCTATCGAGACCGCATTCTCAGCCCAGCTCGATGTTCAGAAATGGCTGGACGAAGATGACCAGCTCTATGAGGAACAACTGAAGCAGAAGATCGATACGATACTCAGCAGCGATTACGATCAGAAATGTGAAGCGGTCGGCGATAAGATGCGCACATTCGAGAAGCAGATAACACTACAGATATTAGATGGCCTGTGGAAGGACCATCTGTCGACGATGGATCACTTGCGTCAGGGCATATTCCTGCGCAGCTATGGCGGTAAGAACCCGAGGCAGGAATACAAGCGAGAAGCTTTCGCCCTGTTTCAAGACCTGATGACTAATCTTCAGCAGGAAGTTATCAAGGTATTGAGTCACGTGAAGATTCGTCAGGAAGACGATGCAGACGCCATAGAGCGGCAGCGCGAAGCTGAGCGAGCCAGGGAGCGAGTAAATTTCCAGCATCAGGCCGTATCGGCACTCGCCGAGCCACCTCCTGCGAGTTCGCCAGATGCAGCCGCAGCGGATAAGGCAGCGCCGTTTGTCAGAGAAGTGGCAAAGGTGGGCAGAAACGATCCTTGTCCATGTGGTTCCGGCAAGAAATACAAGGTCTGCCATGGCAAGATCGGCTAGCCTGGGCTTTGTCAGGCTCGGAGCAGTGAAGGAAAGCATAGACTAAAAGGATTGGAAGATGGCTGTTGGCCCCGATAGAGAAATTAAGATTGCGCCCATTGATGGGATTCGATTAGCGGCGGTTGCGAGTCACATCCGCTATGCGAATCGACTCGACCTGGTCTTGGTTGAGATCGCGCCAGGCTCCACAACGGCTGGTGTCTTTACGCAGAATGCTTTCTGTGCCGCTCCCGTCGTCATAGCTAAGAAGCACTTACTGGAATCGGCGAGCCTTTATTTCCTGATCAATACGGGAAATGCGAATGCGGGCACGGGCAGGGATGGCGAGACTGCCGCGCTGCATTGTTGCACGAAGCTTGCCGAACACACGCAATCTCAATCTTCTGAAACCTTGCCCTTCTCCACAGGAGTTATCGGCGAGCAGCTGCCTACCGGGAAAATTCTGGAAGCATTGCCAGCGCTACATGAGGCGCTGTCAGCGGACAGCTGGTTACTCGCCGCACGGGGAATAATGACGACCGACACGCGGCCAAAGCTTGCATCCTGCAGTTTCGATTTAGGCGGCTCGAGGGCGAGTATAAGCGGCTTCGCGAAGGGCGCAGGCATGCTACGGCCTAATATGGCAACCATGCTTGCTTACGTGTTTACAGACGCTCAGATAAAGAAACCACTGCTGGAAAAGTTCCTGCAGATCGCCGTGAAGAATTCGTTCAATAGGATCACTGTCGATGGTGACACATCAACTAACGACTGTTGTATGTTGGTTGCAACGGGCAGGGGATCCCTCAATATCGAAGACATCGATAGTGAAGAGGGTCAACGTTTTCAGAATGAATTGAATGCCGTTTTTGAGCAGCTCGCGACGGATCTGATACGAGATGCAGAAGGAGCGACGAAATTCATAACTATAGAAGTTTCTGAGGGGGCGTCTGAGGAAGAATGTCTAGCGGTAGCCTATACCGTTGCTGAGTCGCCCCTCGTAAAGACAGCATTTTACGCTTCCGACCCGAATTGGGGCCGTATTCTTGCCGCTATCGGCCGTGCTGGTCTCAAAGATCTGCACCTGGAGTCGGTAATGGTTAGTCTAGGGGATACGCTTTTGGTTTCCGGGGGCTCAGTCGACGCCAATTATACTGAGAGCGCAGGGCAGAAGGAGATGAACAAGGATGAGATTAAGATCAAAATCAATCTTGCCCGTGGTCAAGCAACTGAGAGAGTGTGGACATCCGACCTCTCTATCGAGTATGTGCGCATTAATGCGGACTACCGCAGCTAATCGCACTTGGAATTAGCGAACCTATTTCTGAGCCGTCATTTAATCTGAGAGTTCCGACTGGGCGGTAATCTGTCGCCTGCTAGCGAGTGCCTGACGTGAAACAAGATCAATTAGTGCATGTCGCCGTTGGCGTTATCACAAACGACCAAGAAGAAGTGTTAGTGGCATTGCGACCGCTTGATGCGCATCAGGGTGGGCTCTGGGAATTCCCAGGTGGCAAAGTGGAGCGGCTTGAGTCCGTGCAAGAAGCTCTGAGTAGGGAGTTGGAAGAAGAATTGGGGATAAGAATCCTGGAATCTGCTCCCTTCATTCAGGTCCGGCATGACTATGCTGACAAGTCTGTGCTGCTGGATATTTGGAACATAGGCAGCTTTTCCGGAAGCCCCAGTGGTCGCGAAGGTCAGGAAATTCAGTGGCAGAAAATAATGGAGCTGAAAGCAGCAGACTTTCCTCTGGCAAACGCTGAAATTATAAGAGCTCTTCAGTCTGCCGTGAAAGACTGATACCACAGCCAAAGCCGATGACCCCGGTGATGTACACAGAAATGATAGCGAAGGGCGGAGAACTCACTCTAAGGAACATTGGGTCGCCGAGTCGCTATGGTTGCAGGGCCGTCAGGGGGTTGCATTGCTGGCAATCGAGTCTCTATGGCTTGCCAATGCGCCCC
>CAXBLN010000167.1:0-8869 GCA_963976555.1 uncultured Gammaproteobacteria bacterium | reverse complement strand
CGGGCGATGCGCCTGCGGCAGAAGAGTAGACACGAAGGATTAACTGGCACTAATTAAATAATGGCAAACAAACCAAACATTACTCCAGAAAACATCGGCGCGGGGCTCGGCGAACTCAAGTCACGCCTGCTGTTTCTCTTGTTTGCCATTTTCGTGTACCGAGTTGGCACGCATATCCCTGTGCCCGGAATCGATCCTTTACAGTTGGCCTCGTTCTTCTCTGCACAGGAAGGTACGTTCACTGACATGATTAATATGTTCGGTGGTGGTGCTCTGGAGAGAATGAGCATCTTGGCCCTGGGCATCATGCCCTATATCTCGGCATCTATTATTATGCAGCTGCTGTCTGCGGTTAGTCCGCAGCTGGATCAGCTAAAGAAAGAAGGTGAATCTGGTCGTCGTAAGATTTCTCAGTACACCCGTTACGGTGCATTGGTATTGGCTACTGTTCAGGGTACCGGCATGGCAGTTGGCCTGTTGGGCCAGATGGCCTACGCGCCAGGCTTGGCATTCAATATTACGGCGATTGTTTCGCTGGTAACAGGAGCGATGTTCCTGATGTGGCTGGGCGAGCAGATTACAGAGAAAGGTATCGGTAACGGTATCTCTATGTTGATCTTTGCCGGTATCGTTGCTGGCTTCCCGGCTGCGATAGGCACATCGTTAACACAGGCATACGAAGGCCAGATCAACGGCGTATTGCTACTAGTCGTAGGCCTGATTGCGATCGGAGTTATAGCGTGTATCGTCTATATAGAGCGGGCACAGCGTCGCATCACTGTTAACTATGCGAAGCGCCAGCAAGGTAGAAAGATGTATCAGGCTCAGGCGAGTCATCTACCTCTAAAGATTAATATGGCGGGTGTAATACCGGCTATTTTCGCCAGCAGTATTCTGTTGTTCCCTGCCAGTATCGCAAACTGGTTCGGACAGGCTGAAGGCTCCGAGTGGCTACAGGAACTGGCGTTCCTAATCGGACCGGGGCAGCCTCTGTACATCATAATTTTTAGCGCGATGATTATATTCTTCTGCTTCTTCTATACGGCATTGGTATTTAATCCTCGCGACGTTGCCGAGAACTTGAAGCGCTCAAGCGCGTTTATTCCCGGTATTCGACCTGGCGAACAGACCGCAAAGTATATCGACGGTGTGATCACCAGATTGACAATGTTCGGCGCTGTGTACATTACGCTCGTCTGCTTGTTGCCGAATTTTATGCAAATGTTTGCCAATGTGCCCTTCAACTTGGGAGGCACTGCGCTACTGATATCGGTAGTTGTGACCATGGACTTCTGGTCTCAGGTACAGTCGCACCTAATGTCTCATCAGTACGATTCTTTGATGAAGAAGTCGAAGCTTGGCAACTACGGACGTAGTGGTATTTAGTACTTCGATCCAGGGTTTTACGACCATCGAGGTACTGCTTGAAGAACAACGGAGAAAGAACATGAAAGTTAGAGCATCTGTTAAGAAGATTTGCCGAAACTGTAAAGTAATTAAGCGTAACGGTTCTGTGCGAGTAATTTGCAAGGCCGAGCCGAGACACAAACAACGTCAGGGATAGTTCCTGATTAGACTGTATTTGTAAGCACGACAGAGAGAACGGAGCACCTATATGGCACGTATTGCCGGAGTCAACATACCCGATAACAAGCATATCGTTATTTCATTGCGCTATGTGTTTGGAATTGGCCCAACTACCGCCAGCGCGATCTGCGAGACGACTGGAATCACGCCTTCTACGAAGACCAGTGATCTTAGTCCTGAGGATCTAGACAGCATTCGAGCGGAAGTGGCTAACCATACTACCGAGGGTGATCTTAGGCGCGAAGTATCTATGAACATCAAGCGCCTCATGGACCTGGGTTGTAATCGCGGTATTCGTCATCGTCGTTCACTGCCAGTGCGTGGTCAGCGCACCAAGACAAACGCGAGAACTAGAAAGGGCCCACGTAAACCAATCCGTAAGTAATGGGTAGGCGAGCACCGCACAGTATTTAGAACGTAAGTTTAGAGTTAGATGGAATAATTTATGGCTAAGCCAGCAGAGAAGTCGACTAAGAAGAAAACCCGCAATGCCGTTATCGATGGCCTTGCCTTTATTCATGCATCCTTTAATAACACGATCATTACTATTACTGATCGTCAGGGTAATGCACTGAGTTGGGCGACTGCCGGCGGTTCCGGTTTCCGTGGTTCCAGAAAGAGCACGCCTTTCGCAGCTCAGGTTGCAGCAGAGAAGGCAGGAAAGCAGGCAATTGAACTTTACGGGTTACAGACTCTGGACGTTAAGGTGAATGGACCTGGTCCTGGTCGTGAATCGGCTGTTAGAGCGCTTAATAATTGCGGTCTTCGAGTCGGAAATATTACTGACGTCACGCCAATTCCACACAATGGTTGCAGACCACCTAAGAAGCGACGCGTCTAAACGATAAGTAAGCATAAGCTCTTCTGATACGTAAGAGAGCACAGGAGATAGACTATGGCCCGTTATTTAGGCCCAAAATGTAAGTTGTCCCGCCGCGAAGGAACAGACCTGTTTCTTAAGAGCGGAGTTCGTCCTTTAGATAGCAAGTGCAAAGCTGACACTATTCCGGGTCAGCACGGCGCACGTCGCGGTCGCCTGTCGGATTATGGTGTGCAACTTCGTGAGAAACAAAAAGTTAGAAGAACCTATGGAGTCCTGGAGAAGCAGTTCCGCGGCTACTATAAGGAAGCGGCGCGGTTAAAGGGCGCTACGGGTGAGAATCTTCTGCAACTATTGGAATGCCGACTGGATAACGTTGTTTATCGAATGGGTTTTGGCTCGACTCGCGCGGAAGCACGTCAGTTGGTTGCACACAAATCCATTACCGTGAACGGTGAAGTGGTAAATATTGCTTCGTATCGTGTTGCCGAGGGTGACTCTGTTGCCATTCGTCAGAAAGCGAAAGAGCAGCTACGAATTAAATCAGCATTAGAATTAGCGGCGCAGCGAAATGCGATCGACTGGGTAACAGTAGATCAAAGCAAGCTGGAAGGTCAGTTCACGCGCAAGCCTGAGCGTGAAGACTTGCCTTCAGAGATCAACGAGAACTTAATCGTCGAGCTATATTCTAAGTAGTGACAATCACGTAAAGGGTGGATTTCATGCAAATTTCTTTATCAGATTTTTTAACGCCGCAAGTGATCGAGGTCGACGAGTTCGATTCCTGTCACTCAAAGGTTGTGCTAGAGCCGTTAGAGCGCGGTTTCGGTCATACTCTAGGTAATGCACTCAGAAGAATCTTACTTTCTTCCATGCCTGGTGCTGCGGTTGAGGAAGTAGAGATCGATGGCGTTGTACATGAGTACAGCACAATAGAAGGCGTGCGAGAAGATGTGATCGAAATTCTTCTCAACCTGAAGGGTGTCGCTATCGTACTTAACAACAACGAAGAAGCGGTCCTTACCCTAAACAAGAAAGGGTCTGGTACTGTCACTGCGGGCGATATTGCCGTGGATCACGATGTCGAGATCATCAACCCCGATCACGTTATCGCGCACCTGAATACCCATGGCGAACTAAATATGCGCCTGACTGTTCGCAAGGGTAGAGGTTATTCTCCAGCGGACAGCCGAGCTTCTGAAGAAGATGAGACTCGTAGTGTTGGCAGACTTCTGCTTGATGCGTCTTACACTCCAGTTCTTCGTGTTTCCTACTCTGTAGAGAGTGCACGTGTGGAGCAACGTACGGACCTGGATAAGTTGGTTATCGATCTGGAAACCAATGGCACTATCGAGCCGGAAGAGGCGATTCGTCGCGCAGCTACGATCTTGCAGCACCAGCTTGCTGTATTCGTCGACCTGCAGAGCGAGATTGTAGCCGAGCCTGAGGAGCATGAAGATGAGATCGACCCGATTCTGTTGCGTCCGGTTGACGATCTTGAACTAACGGTTCGCTCCGCTAACTGTCTCAAGGCAGAAGATATTTATTACATCGGCGATCTTATTCAGCGCACAGAAGTTGAACTGTTAAAGACACCAAACCTAGGCAAAAAATCTCTAACTGAGATAAAAGACGTGTTGGCTACCCGCGGACTATCACTTGGTCTGCGTCTTGAAAATTGGCCTCCGTCCAGTCTTAAATCTGACGATCGGGCTGCTTAAACTAAACAAGCCCTTAAGAATAAGGTAACGAGTTATGCGTCATAGACAAAGCGGTCGCCAGCTAAATAGAAACAGTTCGCACCGATCAGCCATGTTCAGAAATATGACTATTTCACTGGTTGAACATGAAATAATTAAAACCACTCTGATCAAGGCTAAGGAGCTGAGATCTGTTGCTGAGCCTCTCATCACTCTGGCGAAGAACGACAGTGTGGCGAACCGCCGTTTGGCATTCAGTCGTACTCGTAGTAAAGCTACAGTGGGCAAGTTGTTTACTGAATTAGGTCCGCGCTACACAGATCGCCCTGGTGGCTATATTCGCATTCTTAAGTGTGGAGAGCGTGCCGGCGACAAGGCGACTATGGCCTATGTTGAATTGGTAGATCGTCCAACAGCAGATTCTGATAATGCTCAAGCAGTGGTAGAAGCCAACGAGGAATAGTTCGAAAGCTTGCCATCGTTTAAAGGAAAGCCGAGTTCAGCTCGGCTTTTTTATTGGTTCCAGTTCGCAAGATATTAAAGAGGTCAAACTCAATGAACTCATTTCATCCGCCTGTTCGTACACTCATGGGCCCAGGCCCTTCCGATGTAAACCCCCGAATTCTTGAGGCGCTATCCCGGCCGACAATCGGACACCTAGATCCTGCCTTTATCCAGATGATGGATGAGATTAAGCAGCTTCTGCAATATGCTTTCAAGACGGATAATGCGCTCACGATGCCAGTTTCGGCCCCCGGTTCTGCGGGTATGGAGACAGTGTTCACCAACCTGCTCGAACGCGGCGACAAGGTTATTATCTGCCAGAATGGCGTATTCGGTGGGCGTATGAAGGAGAATGCCGAGCGCTGTGGTGCCGAGCCCATCATGGTTGAAGACAGCTGGGGTAACACTATCGATATAGACAAGGCCGAGCAGGCCTTGACTGAAAATCCTGACGCGAAGGCTATTGCTTTTGTACATGCCGAGACCTCAACCGGGGCACGCTCAGACATAGAAGCGCTGTGCGGCCTCGCTGCGAAGTACGACTGTCTCTCCATCGTGGATGCAGTAACCTCCCTAGGTGGAATCGAGTTGCAGGTAGATGAATGGGGGATCGATGCGATCTATTCCGGTACACAGAAGTGCCTCTCCTGCGTGCCGGGTTTGTCTCCAGTGTCTTTCTCCGATCGTGCCGCGCAGGTAATTCGCAAGCGCAATTCCAAGGTGCAGAGCTGGTTTCTAGATCTCAATCTGGTCATGGGTTACTGGGGTAGCGATGCGAAGCGCTCCTATCATCACACGGCGCCGGTTAATTCTCTCTATGCTTTGCATGAATCCCTGCTGATCCTTCAGGAAGAGGGCCTGCAGAATGCCTGGGACAGACATGCCCTAAATCATTCTGCTTTGGCGGCTGGATTGGAATCTTTAGGTCTTGGTTTCGTCGTGGATAAGGAATTTAGGCTGCCGCAGCTGAACGCCGTCTCGTTTCCCGATTCAGTAGACGACGCGGCTGTGCGCTCGGTATTGCTGAACGACTACAACCTGGAGATCGGTGCTGGCCTCGGTGCGCTTGCGGGTTCGGTGTGGCGCATCGGATTGATGGGTTTTGCTAGCAACAAGAAGAACGTTCTGCTTTGCGTGTCGGCTCTGGGTAACGTTCTTGCTGCTCAGGGCATGCAGATCGACGTCAGCAAAGCTGTAGCGGCGGTGCAGGCAGCTTACTCCGCCTAGTCATCCGAGGCGCTGTCTAATTGTAACAACTCCTACTGCGTTTTCGCGGTACAGGTCTTCAGCCCATGCCGGTGAATGCGCCCGCCCTCAGAGACTATCTTATCCTCGTTTTGCTTTCTGCGATCTGGGGAGCCTCGTTTCTATTCCTGCGAATAAGCTCTCCCGTGTTCGGTCCTTTTTTCCTCATTGAGTTGCGCGTGGCATCTGCTTTATTGGTGCTCCTGCCTGTCTGTATTTTTATGGGTAAACAGCAAGAGATAGTCGCAAACTGGAAGCCGATTCTCGTACTTAGTTTCTGTAATATGTCGCTGCCATTCTGTTTGCTGGCCTATGCCACTCTTAGCATCGGCGCCGGTTTCGCATCGATAATCAATGCTACCGTACCCTTCTTCACCGCCTTCCTCGCATTTACTCTCTGGCAGCATAGGCTCTCGTTGCTGGCAATGGTTGGTATGCTTGTTGGGTTTTCAGGAGTAGTGTTATTGATGTTGGATTTCTCCGGGCCGCTATCGAATAATGTAAGTCTGCTGGCGATAGCCGCAGGAATCCTGGCATCGTTGTTCTATGGATTGGCAATCAACATCATGGCTCAGTATCTTCCCGCGGTAAGCGGCGTGGCGGTTACGACAGGTAGCCTGCTGTTCTCCTCTATCACGCTGTTGCCGTTTGCCCTGGGGCACTTACCCGAAAAGATGCCGACAGGTTCGATCTGGTTGAGCGTGCTCTCTCTTGGCATTATCTGCACGGGCTTTGCCTTCGTCTTATTCTATCGGCTTATCGCGCGAATAGGTCCCAACCTCGCCGTCACGAATACGTTCCTGATTCCGCTGTTTAGCCTGTTCTGGGGAAATCTTTTTCTTGCGGAAGAGGTCACACTATTCATGCTGTTTGCCTGTACCCTAGTACTCACGGGAGTGGGTATGACCACAGGGAGTCTTCCTCGCCTGCTAAACTTCTGCAAAGCGAAATTGGTCAAATAGTTCGTGCTATGCTGAGAGGCTGATATTAGCCCTTGGACGTGACCATATTGGACTTATTTCTCTGGTAAATAGCGTAAATATTCAATAAAAACAACAGGGTGCACAAATTGTGCAGTTTTCCAGTTCCTGCTACAGTGTTGCGGGAATTGAGGAGTTAAAATGCAAAGTGATTCAGCAATTGTGATGGATCCTCCAATAGGGGGAATGGATTCACAATCCTCTAGTATGATGAAGATAGACCTGCAACCGCCACCGTTTTCGGATGTGCACGAAGGTCCTGAATATTCCAATACCTCAGTAACCATTGAGCTGAACGATAATACCCGCACTAAGGGAAAGCTCGTGCAGTTTAATGCGTCGACCGAAATTATCAGTATTCTCAAGCCTCGCGCTGGCGCAATCACCGATATCGATATGAGCACCATCAAGTTTCTTCGACTGGAGAAGCCCTATCAGTTGATGCTGGAGAGCAACAACACAGAAGAGAAGATCAAGGGTCTAGATGTCGATACGGCAGCCCGAACCTTCGAGGTGTTGTTTAAAGACAGGACAGAGATCACCGGCAAGACCTACGGTTCGCGCACAGATAAAAACGGCATACACTTCTACGAGCAAACAAAGATTGGACGAAAATGGCGCTACTGCACACATCTCTTCGTATCGAAGGCCGCAATAGAAAGTAACGCTATCGGTGGCCAGATTGGCGACCTGCTTGTGCAAGAGAAGCAAATCTCCCAGGAAGCGCTTAGTACTGCACTTGAAGAACAACAGACAGAGCGGTCGCGTACCATTGGCGAATATCTGGTGAGTAACAAGATCGTCGACGCCGACGAATTAGAGGGCGCACTCTCCAGACAGAAGAATATGCCGAACCTGAAGTTAGGCGAGATTCTCCTATCGGAAGACCTGGTAACCGAGGAGCAGCTCCAAGATGCATTGAAGGAACAGAAACAGAAGCGTAAGAGCGCGCTCGGTGAGATCTTGGTCAACGCGGGAGTCATAGCGAAGGATGAGATCCAGCAGAGCCTGGCGAAGAAACTGGGCATTCCCTTCGTGAACCTTCGCGAGTTTATCGTTGAGCCTGAAGTTATTCGTGTGCTGACAGCGGCTATAGCATTCAAGCATAAGGTTGTTCCGCTCTATGTCTACGAGGGTAAGATCGTGGTCGCCATCGAGAATCCGATGGACTGGCAGGTAACCGACGCCTTGAGCTTCAATATCAATAAGTATGTCGAGCCAGTTATGGCCTCGCCTGAGGACATCAACTGGGCGTTGCAGTTCTACTATTCATCCGAAGATATCGAAGCGACAATCGCGGACTTCGACGCAGATGTCGACGTCGACGGTGTCGATGATTCCTACGATGAGACTATTTTCTCGGCGGCAGAGACAGCGCAGGTAACTGACAATGTCGTGGTGCGCATCGTCAACAAGATTATCGAGGATGCGCATCGGCAGAAGGTGTCGGACATACATATTGAGCCGGGCATGGGTAAGCAGAAGGTCGTCGTGCGTTTTAGGAAGGATGGCGTCTTAGCAACCTACTACAAGTTTCCAACGAAGTATCGCGCCGTTTTCGTATCGAGAATCAAGGTGATGGCGCATCTGGATATTTCAAACAAGAACAAGCCGCAAGACGGTAAGATTAATTTTCGTCACTTCGCTCCAATCGATGTCGAACTGCGAGTGGCAACCATACCAACGGCCGGCGGCATAGAAGATGTAGTAATTCGTCTGTTAAGCGGCGGTAAGTGCATGCCGGTCAATGCTATCGGCCTAAGCAGTGACAACCTCGATCGTCTACTCGATGGAATTTCCAGGCCTCATGGTCTATTCCTGGTTTGCGGCCCCACCGGTTCTGGTAAGAGCACGACTCTGCATTCTATTTTGAATTATCTGAACGGCACAGAGAGGAAAATCTGGACGGCGGAAGATCCTGTCGAAATTACTCAGCCGGGTCTGCGGCAGGTCGAGGTGAACGACAAGGTAGGCATGACATTTGCCAATGCAATGCGTGCTGCGCCATCAGTTAATGCTCTCTTCAACAACTC
>CAXBLN010000166.1:0-8881 GCA_963976555.1 uncultured Gammaproteobacteria bacterium | reverse complement strand
CCTTGTTCATCTGCTCGTTTTCTATCTGTTGGATGATTTTGCTCTTGCTCATCGTCTTGCTCCTAAACTCTTGTCGCACCTGGCTCTCGCCAAGCCCATAGTAGATCTAAAAATCAAACTTGATCAGCTCAATGTACTACGCCCTGTTCTGCGTGTAGTCCCGCTTGAACTGCTCCAATAATTCGTTCTGCTCCTGCTCAAGCTCTATCGCTTCCAGCAGGTCTGGCCTCTTTAGCCAGGTAGCACCAAGGCTCTGCTTCAGGCGCCACTTTCTAATTGCTTCGTGGTCACCGCTGAGCAGTACTTCCGGCACATCCTGACCATTGATACTCTGTGGCCTGGTGTACTCGGGGCTATGCAATAAGCCGTTGCTAAAACTGTCTTCCAGTGCCGAACCCTCATCACCTAGAGCGCCCGGTTGAAATCTGCTCATGGCATCGATCAATGTCATCGCCGCCAACTCTCCGCCGCTGATTACGAAATCACCCAGCGACAATTCTTCATCGATCTCGTTCTCAACAAGGCGATTGTCGATGCCTTGGTAGCGACCGCATAGCAGAACTATGCCTTCTCGCTTAGCAAGTTCGATAATCGAATCCTGCTTCAGGGTTTGACCCTGGGGAGATAGATATATCACCCTTGCCGCTTCGCCCGTAGACTGCTTAAGAGCTACGGCTTCCCGCGCCGCGGCTATCGATGCCATAAGCGGTTCGGTCTTCATTAGCATCCCGGGACCGCCACCGTATGGCTTGTCGTCTACCGTTCGATGCTTGTCAGTCGTGTAGTCGCGGGGGTTAAAGTACTCGAGGTTCATTAAACCCGAGCGTACCGCCCTACCACTGATGCCGTGTTCTGTTACGGCTGCAAACATTTCTGGAAACAGGGTGACTATTCCAAGCTGCATCGCTTACACCTGTGCTTACACCTTAGTCACTTAGGGTGAGTCGTGAAGAGGCCCAATGCTGCAAGCCCGACTCAATCCAGAAAATCCGCTTCCCAATTTACGCGGATAGTCTCGTCTTCGAGATCTATCTCGCTTACTACCGAATCTCGTAGATAGGGTATTAATCGCTCCCTATCGTCGATGCTGTCACTGTCGGCCGCTACTACCAGCACATCATTGGCGCCGGTCTCCAGCAAGTGGCTGACACGCCCAAAACGCTGACCGTGCTGATTGACCACTTCCAAACCTTCTAGCTGGTGCCAATAGAATTCGCCGCTCTCAAGCTGAGGCAACTTCTCAGTGGCTATCGCTAGTTCTGTGCCGGTCAGCAGTCTTGCCGTTTCCGGGTCATCGTAACCCTTGAAATGGACCAGCAGCGCCTTGTTCTGACGACGGTGATCGTCTATCTCTAACTCCGTAGAGTTACCCTTGATTACCGCATGAAACTGCGAATAATCGAGTATGTTTTCAATCGGTGCGGTAAAAGAGATCAGCTTCAGCCAACCCTGCAAACCGTGTACTCGACCCACCTCGCCGAGCACCACCCATTCGTTATTGGTTGCGGACTTACTCATCGAACGAGCAACCCAATAAGCAGATCACGCCTCTGTAGTGGCGGTCTCTGTTGCGGTATTCGCCAATGTTGATACGCGAGGGCTAAGCTGGGCGCCTTGTGACTCCCAGTACGCCATGCGATCGCGATCAAGACGCAGACGCTCTTCCTGACCTTTAGCACGGGGATTAAAAAAGCCAATTCGCTCAATAAAACGTCCATCACGTGAATTGCGGCTATCGGCAACTGTAATGTGATAAAAGGGCCGTTTCTTAGCGCCACCACGAGACAATCGAATCGTGACCATAAGTATTTCCTGTCATTCTAAAGTGTAAGAGTTACGCGAGCTGCGGCGGATCTGCCGCAAAAACTGACGTGCTCGGGTAAAAAGGCGGGTATTCTATGTTAATTGCCGTGCGATTGGAAGCGCATAGGCACAGTATTTTCGCGGGCTGCGCCCCGAAAAACTATTAAATAATCAGACATTTATCGGACAGCTGTGTTGCAGGGCAATTTATCTAGAACTATCCGAAATTTCAAACGACTCACATTGCCGCTAGAATCGCGGGAACTGCCCTGGACCACCGCCGCCGGGACCCTGCATACCGCCGAGACCGCGCATCATATTGGCCATATTGCCGCCCTTCATCTTCTTCATCATTTTCTGCATTTGCTTGTGCTGCTTCAACAGTCGATTCAGATCCTGAATCTGGGTTCCAGAGCCATTAGTGATTCGCCTTTTTCTGGAGCCATTAAGAACATCGGGGTTGCTTCGTTCACGCATCGTCATGGAATTGATGATCGCCTCCATCTGACGAAACTTGGAATCATCGACCATTTTTGCGGCACCGGGAGGCAGTGCTCCCATGCCCGGCATCTTATCCATGATGCTGGCGACGCCGCCCATGCTCTTCATCTGTCCGAGCTGCTCCTTAAAGTCTTCGAGATCGAAGCCCTTGCCCTTCTTGATTTTGCGGGCAAGCTTCTCAGCCTTGGCCTTGTCGACCTTCTTTTCAGCCTCCTCGATAAGAGAGAGCATGTCGCCCATGCCGAGGATTCGGGAGGCGATTCGATCGGGATAGAACGGCTCGAGCGCGTCCATCTTCTCGCCCATGCCTATAAATTTAATCGGCTTGCCGGTAATCTGGCGAACCGACAGGGCAGCACCCCCCCGCGCATCGCCATCGGCTTTGGTTAATATAACGCCGGTGAGTGGCAGCGCATCGTTGAATGCCTTTGCCGTGTTCGCGGCGTCCTGACCGGTCATCGCGTCGACGACGAAGAGGGTCTCAACTGGATTCAACTGACTGTGAAGCTGCTGAATCTCACCCATCATTTCCTGATCGATAGCCAGACGCCCGGCCGTATCTACGATCAGTACGTCGATAAATTTGCGTTTCGCCTCCGCCAGAGCCGCGGCCACAATCGCTTCAGGCTTTTGATTGCTGTCGCTGGCGAAGAACTCTACCCCTACTTCGGCCGCCAGTGTCTTCAGTTGTTCGATAGCCGCTGGGCGATAGACGTCCGCACTGACCACCATCACTGACTTCTTTTTATCGTTCTTCAGCCAGCGCGATAGCTTAGCTGCGGTGGTGGTCTTGCCCGCGCCCTGCAGGCCGGCCATCAACACCACCGCCGGCGGCGCCGCCTTCAGGTCAAGCTCAGTGTTTGCAGACCCCATGACGGACTCTAGCTCAGCCTGAACGATCTTGATGAATGCCTGTCCTGGACTCAGGCTCTTGGAGACTTCCTGCCCTATGGCGCGCTGGCTGACACGTTCGATGAAATCCTTGACGACAGATAGCGCCACATCGGCTTCAAGTAGTGCGCGGCGCACCTCGCGCAGGGCTTCCTCTATATTCGCTTCGGTGAGGCTCGCCTTACCCGTGAGTTTTCTAAACGTACCTGAGAGTCTGTCTGTGAGGTTGTCGAACACTGTGGCTTACCACCTGACTGAGTTATGAGTTGACCGGACTTTAGAGCTTGTTGCATACCGGCGGTGCATTATAGCCAATCCCGAGAGCTATAAAAAAGAACTTCAACCCCTAGTATACATATGCGACACTTTCGGATTGAACTTATTAATCAGTATGTTGCCTCTCCGGCAAGGCTTAAGCCTCTAATCATCATGCAAGTTACCGTTATATCTGGACTCTTCGCTGTCTTCTTTTACTTGATGGGCTCTGCCTTTCAAGGCATGAACTTTGCCACCAACAAAGAGACCCGCAACCAGGTATTCATCTTCGGCTCGCTTGCCGTGCTGGCCCACGCCATCAGCGCCTATGGTGTTATCCATCATATGGGCGGCTACCATTTCGGCCTGTTTGAGATCAGCACGCTAATCACTTTGTCGATTTCCTTACTCTTACTCATTAGCAGCCTGCGCAAGCCTCTCGAGATATTGTTCCTTGGATTTTTCCCCTTAGCGATTATCAGCATCATGGCATCGCTGGCGATTCGTAGCGAGTATCCGCCCACAAATATGAGCCTGGTTCTCGCCAGTCATGTGCTGATCTCGATTCTGGCCTATAGCTTCATTACCATCGCCGCCCTGCAGGCGGGATTCCTGGCCTACCAGAACCACCAACTCAAACATGGACACGCCGGTGGCCTCATCCGCAAGCTCCCCTCGCTGCAAGACATGGAGGCCTTCCTATTCGAGTTGCTGTGGGTTGGACAGATATTGCTTACACTCACCATTGCCACCGCATTTCTGTTCTTTGACAACATCTGGGGCATCGATGGCGTCATACACAAGACCGTATTCTCAATCCTGGCCTGGCTTGTGTTCGCCGTGCTGCTATGGGGGAGGCATCAACTCGGTTGGCGTGGTCAGACAGCCATACGCGGCACACTCGGCGGCTTCGCCATGCTCATTACCGGGTTCTACGGCGTAAAGTTTGCCTTGGAATACATAATCAGTTGATTCCATCCTACCCTAGTCATCCGCACTCCTGCGATCGTTCCGTTTTGAGACACAGCAAATGAATTCCGAAGAACCGAGTCTGACTATGTTGCTATTGTCTTTTGGTCTGCTGATACTAGCTTCCGCATATTTCTCCAGCTCTGAAACCGGGATGATGAGCCTCAATCGTTACCGGCTTAAGCATCTGGCGCGAAACAATCACGCAGGGGCAACCCGCGCGAGCAAACTATTAGAGACCCCAGACAAACTGATAGGCGTCATCCTGATCGGCAACAACTTCGTCAATTTTCTTGCCGCCGCCATAGCGACGACGATAGCTATTCAAATATTCGGCGAACCTTCGCCGGTAATAACCGCAGTTGTCCTAACACTTGTCGTATTGATTTTTGCCGAGGTAACACCGAAGACAATCGCCGCCCTCTACCCGGAGAAGGTCGCCTACCCCTCCAGCTTGATACTCATTCTCCTACTCAAGATCTTGTATCCGATAGTCTGGATGGTCAATGTCGTTTCGAACGCGCTGGTACGGGTGCTGGGCTTCAATTCCGAGTCGGATGATAGCCATCAGCACCTGTCTTCCGAAGAGTTGCGCACGGTCGTTTACGAGTCGGGCTCGCTACTGCCGCGACGTAGACAGGGCATGCTACTGAATATCCTCGACCTGGAACACGTCACCGTCAACGACATCCTCGTGCCGAGAAACGAGATATTAGGCATAGACATAGAGGATGACATCGATGATATCTTGAGCCTGATCGGCAGCAGCCAACACACGCGCATGCCGGTGTTCAAGAAAGAGATGGACAATTTAATAGGCATCTTACACCTGCGTAGCGTCGGCAAACTAATTCGACTGGAGACGGTGAACAAGGCGGCGATACTTGCAGAGACTACGGAGCCCTATTACATCCCGGAGAGCACGCCGCTGCATATCCAGCTGTCGAAGTTCCAGCGCAAGAAATTACGCATGGCAGTTGTTGTCGATGAGTACGGTGCGATAAAGGGCTTAGTCACACTGGAAGACATACTCGAGGAGATTGTAGGCGAGTTCACCACGGACCTCGCGGACAGCAGCAAGGATTTTCACGCGCAGCCCGATGGCAGCTTTCTCATTGACGGCTCTACCAGTATCCGCGACATCAATCGCATCCTCTCCTGGGATCTCGACAATACTGGCGCTAAAACACTGAACGGCCTAATCACCGAAATTCTGCAATCCATTCCGGATTCTTCGGTCGGCATAAGGCTAAATGGCTATTTCGCGGAGACAGTGCAGGTGCAAGACAATGTCATCCGTACGGTGAAGATGTGGCAGGATGACTCCATTGCGGATGAAGACTAGCGCGACTTGCTTCCAAGAATTCTCGTCTGGCGCTCGGAAATTCTTTCTAGATCATCGAGCTGCCAATTTACTACTTCCTCTACGTCTTTAGCCGAACCAGTTCTGACCGCCAAGGCCAGCTTGTAATCCGGTCTGGCATCGCATTGCCAGAACTGCCAGGCTTGCTGCGAGTCGTCGCGTCGGGCGTCAAACTCGATCGCTATCTCGCCACTTCCCGGAAAGCTGTAAGAGAATTGTTGCAGAGGTATAGCAAGCCCCAAACCACAGGCCTTGATATAGGCCTCCTTGAGCGTCCATAAATCGTAGAAGCGATCCTGTTGCTGTCCAACAGGCAGGGAAAGTATTGCCGCGGTCTCAGCGGCGGAAAAATAGCGCTGTGCTATCTCAGCGATCCGACGCGGCTTGGTGGAGAGCTCGATATCGACCCCAATATCTTCGTGCCGCGAGATTGCCAATACAGCCTTCTGGCTCGAATGAGATAAGTTGAAGTAGAGCGAAGATGAATTCTGCTCAGCACTTATTGCAGGCTTGCCGAATTCGTTCTGAGAAAATTTCCAGGATGCGGGCGCTATCGAACTGTCGTAACTGCTGAGTGCGATACGCATCAATACACGGCCTAGCAATAATTGCTTGCGATGCCGATCAAACTGATAGCGCTGATAACGCCGTAGCTCACTATCGCTTAGCCATGAAAGACACTCTCCGGCAAGCGAGGGCAGATCGAAGTCGACCTGATCAATATGCCAGAGATGAATCTGAGTCTCTTCAATGTGTATTTCCTTCACATCGATCCTCTTCTATCGCCGCCGCTTTCCATTCAAGCCCGTAATCTTTAGCACTCGTAGATACAATGCAGTTTCTTGCGCGCGATTCGCGCTTCGCTGGGATAGGCGAATGCATTGTTCACGAACTCAATATCGTCTAATTGTATCGATTGATTCACGTGGCTGTGCCCATAGACATGAATCTTAGGATGCAACTGCTTTACCTGTACTCCCAAGGCCTCGCTTCCCAGCACCGGATAAATATTTCTACGCTCTATCGGAATCTTGCTTGGCATAACATCTATTCTTGGCAAGAAATGAGAGAAGCTAATTACGATCTCGTTATTTGTCTCGAGTCTCGGGATGTTCAGAGCCAGAAAATGATCCGAGACATCGCCGCTCTCGGGTAAATGATCCGGCCAGGAGCAGGCGTGAAAGTCGCGCCAAGCGCGCCGCAGGTGTCGGTCTGGCTCGCCGAAGGAGAAATCGTACCAGGAATAGAGAGGCACGAAACTAATACCGGATATCTCAAATACATTCGAGTGAACGCCACAGGTTGCGCAGAGCTCGTTGATTGCATAAAACTTAGTCAGAGAACAGTCGAAGTCTTCGTCCCTAACCCACAGCTCGTGATTCCCCGGCACAAACATGACAGCCTTGAAGCATGCCGTCAGAGATCTGAATACCCGCTCAAGCAATGCCATCTTGTCCGTCACATCTCCAGCGAGAATGAGAATATCGTTCGCGAATTCATTTCTATCCAGCCCAAGAATCCAGTCAAGATTCTCGGCATAGTCGACATGAATATCCGAGACGGCAAATACTCTCATTCAGTGCTCTTGCTCGAACTCAATGATTTCGCCATATATTCTTTCACGAATTCTGCCAGCAACAGATACTCTTCCCTTCGAGGATCGGACTTGCGCCAGGCCATGCCGATCTCTCGCGATACATTCTCACTGGAGAAATGCTTTAACTGCAGATGTGTGTCGCCCAACACATCGGCATTAACGGACATCGCGGGCAGGAGGGTCAGGCCTAGACCGTTCGCCACCATCTGCACCAGCGTGTGCAGGCTCGTGCCCTGATAGACAATATCGGTATCGGCACTTTCCAGTTTACAGGCTTCCAGGGCATGATCGCGCAGGCAGTGCCCCTCTTCCAATAGCAGCAGGCTCTGGCCGCGTAGCTGGTGTTGCTTCACCTGTGACAGCTTCTCCCATTCATGTCCCGGCGGCAGGCAGAGCAGGAATTCGTCTTTGAACAGGCTCACTGTCTCCATTTCCGGCAAGGGGAAGGGAAAAGCCAAAATAATTAAGTCTAGCTGGCCCTGTTGTAGCTCCTGCACCAGCGGCGCACTCATCTCCTCCCTGAGAAAGAGCTTTAACTTATCGAAGCGCCTACGCAAATCGGAGAGGATGGGCGGGAGCAGGAAGGGCCCGATAGTAGGGATCACGCCCAGGCGCAGGTCACCAGAAAGTGGCGCCTCATGAGCGCGAGCCAGACCAACGAAGTCTTCTACGTCCCCCAATACGATGCGCGCCTGGGCCAGCAGTTTCTCACCCAGCGGCGTAATCAGTACCGTCTTCTTATTGCGCTCGAATATCTTCACGCCAAGCTGCGATTCGAGCTCGCCAATGGCAGCACTCAGCGTCGACTGCGTCACGTGGCAGGCTGTGGCCGCCTTGCTGAAGTGTCTGTATTCCGCCACTGCGCAGAGATATTTGAGTTGCTTGATCGAAGGGTTCATGGGAAAAATCATAATCGATAAAAACGATTAAAGCACCCCAAAAAATCAATTAGATTTGATATTCGAATTGACGTAAAGTAACTACGGATCCTCGACCAGCTGCATGCGAAGAGTTCAGGATCCGTATTAGCTAATAAGTAAAACCACCAGGAGAAACACCATGTCATTGAAAGGTTCAAAGACAGAAGAAAATTTGAAAGCCGCGTTTGCTGGCGAATCACAGGCGAACCGTCGCTACCTCTACTTCGCCCAGAAGGCCGACGTTGAAGGCTATAACGATGTATCTGCATTGTTTCGATCAACAGCAGAAGGCGAAACGGGACACGCCCACGGCCATCTTGAATACCTCGAAGAGGTTGGCGACCCTGCAACGGGCCTTCCAATTGGCGGCACCGAAGACAATTTGAAGTCAGCCGTTGCCGGTGAGACTCACGAGTACACCGACATGTATCCGGGCATGGCCAAGGATGCTCGGGACGAAGGCTTCGATGAGATCGCGGACTGGATGGAAACTCTGGCAAAGGCTGAGCGCTCCCACGCTAACCGATTCCAGAAAGCCCTGGATGCTTTGGACGACTAGTTCGGCCTACCATTTCTAGAGCG
>CAXBLN010000165.1:0-8910 GCA_963976555.1 uncultured Gammaproteobacteria bacterium | reverse complement strand
TAACGAAGCGACTGGGCCTCAAGGGTTCATCCGTCCCAACTTCATGCTAGTTAGCGACTCCGCCAGTCAAACTTACTGACTTGGGCAGGCCTTCTAACGAAGCATATGGTTCATCCGTCCCACCGAACAACTAGTTAGAGGCACCAAAAATCTAACTTACCCGGTAGTTGGGGGCCTCTTTAGTAATACTTACATCGTGGACGTGAGACTCGTTCATGCCTGAAGCCGTAATCTTCACAAACTGCGTCTTGGTGCGCATCTCTTCAATATTCGCCGAACCCGTATACCCCATGCTGGAACGCAGTCCGCCCATCAACTGATGCACGATCGCCGACATTGTCCCCTTATAAGGAACGCGGCCCTCGATACCTTCTGGTACTAGTTTCTCCGTACCTGAATCCACATCTTGAAAATAGCGATCGCTAGATCCCTGAGAGTGCGACATGGCACCCAAAGATCCCATGCCACGGTAGGCCTTGTAGCTTCTACCCTGATAGAGTTCAACCTCGCCTGGCGCCTCTTCGGACCCGGCTAGCAGGCTACCGACCATGACGACGTGTGCGCCAGCTGCGATGACCTTCGCGATATCACCGGAATAGCGTATACCGCCATCTGATATCACACAGACGTCGCTACCCTTAAGCGCCTCGACCACGTTGGCTACGGCAGAAATCTGGGGAACACCGACTCCAGTGACAATACGCGTTGTACATATCGAGCCGGGGCCTATGCCGACCTTGACGGCGTCGGCGCCAGCTTTGACCAAGTCTCTAGCCGCGTCAGCCGTGGCGATGTTGCCGCCGATGACCGATATCTCCGGATACAATTTCTTAATGTTCTTTACCTGATCGAGAACAAACTGCGAGTGGCCGTGAGCCGTGTCCACGACAACCACATCGACGCCCGCTTCTATTATCGCATCGATGCGATCGGGCGAATCGGGACCAGTACCTACAGCGGCAGCGACCCGCAGCCTTCCGAATTCGTCCTTACAGGCGTTGGGAAAGTCTTCCGACTTGCGAATGTCTTTCAGAGTGATTAGACCCTTAAGGGCGAAGTCATCGTCGACTACGAGAATCTTCTCGATACGATGGCGATGCAATAACTCCTTCACATCATCCAACTTAAAGTCTTCCTTGACCGTTACCAACCTGTCTTTAGCGGTCATGATAGACGAGACCTTGGCGTCGAGATTGGCCTCGAAGCGCACATCGCGACTGGTAACGATACCTGCCAGGCCGGAGTGATCCAACACCGGCATGCCTGATATATCGTACTCTCTCATCAGAGCGACCAGATCTCTGATGCTAGCGTCGGCTGCGATCGTTATCGGATCTTTAACCACGCCACTTTCAAACTTCTTTACGAGACGAACTTCTCGTGCCTGATTGTCTACACTCATGCTCTTATGCAGCACACCCAGGCCACCCTCTTGAGCCATAGCAATCGCTAGACGGGACTCGGTAACCGTGTCCATCGCGGAGGATATGAGAGGAATATTGAGCGCGATCGAACGCGTCAACTGGGTATTTAATGCTACCGTTTTAGGAAGAACAACAGAGTGGGCAGGCAGGAGTAGAACATCATCAAATGTTAAAGCCTCTTCAGCGATACGTAACATGTGATTACCACCATCTACAAAACGGAGATTATACAGACAGAGCAGCCTCTTGTATAGATTCTGTCGTCAGCTTTACTAGGATTTAGTCCCTGCGTTGTAGATCATCTACACCGAATTTTGCTCGGTAAAAATGCCGTGCTAAAGGTATTGTTAGCCAGAGTGAGAAATAGATGAGCCCCGACCATTGTATAGCTTCTCCCAATAAGGGTGCTGCGACAGAGGATATCAGAGCGGTCGCAGCTACCGCTGCCCAGGTCAGACTGGCGAGTTTACAGAACCCAATTTCGTAATCGCTTAACACGAGTTGCTCGCGTTGCCGGAGCGAATTCTGATAGAGGGCGATTAGGATCAATGATAGCGCCATGAGCCCTAGACCAAAATAGATCATCAGGTTGACGACATCTGTGAGATCCATTATCTGCAAATTTTGCTGCAAGGCCCCTCTGGATAAATAACTGATACTCAGCTGAACCATCAGCTTGATTGGGTACACAAACGTCAGAACCAGCATTACGAGACCAAGACTTAGGTAGAGCGTGATTCGATCTTGCAAACCGAATGTCCTGCTCCAAACAGTGTGAGCTACCCAAATCGAGCCAATTATTGTGGCGCTTATCAGAAACGCGGGGATATCCTGAGAGAGATTAAGCAGCTCCGGCACTGACTCAGGAATTTCATCAATACTGATAACCAACATGGTAAACGCAAAGGCGAAAGCTGCATCCACGAAGGTCTCGATGCGGGTCATATTCTCGCCACGCAGGATGCGCCCGTCTTCGCGTCGGCAGGAGTCAAGAAACTCGTCTGACAGTCGTTCCATGTCGCTCCTAATCGAAGAGTAATTCGGCTATAGCAATCCCGTGCTCACCGGCGATCGAATATAATAGATAGACCTTTCCATCTTCCTCGAAAATTGTAGGATCCCTAAGTTGGTTCACCCGCTCATCGATATGCCCGCGTCGCGAAGGCGCTACCTCTAAATGAGCGCCCTCCCACTCCTTTTCGGGTCGCAATATTTCCACCGGCTCCGATTCCTGCCACTGCATCCAGTCTCCTGTCATGTCGATTGTGGACATGAAGATTCGCTCGGGAGCATGGCCCGCCTGTGTCCAGAATACGTGTAGCGTGTTGCCACGAATAAGGAGAGCGTTGTGACGCATACTGTCGTTGAAGAAGCGCGGCCCCTCCTCAAAATCTCCTAGACCATCTTTCGAGCGATACATATAGCCGGGCATCGATAGCGCATAATGATAGCCACCATGCTTGATGACACGAAAATAGGGACGCCCCAGCACCTCGGATTCGCCTTCAAAATTCAGACCATCATTGGAAAGCGCGAGACGGGTCAACTGTTGCCCGGCGTCGCGCCCATGAATGTACATCACTATGCGCTGCCTGGCAGCGTCCACATGTACGTCGGGAGAGGCAATATGTGCGTAGAGCGTCCCGCTAGCCCCCGGGGCCAGCGAGCAAGGTGGGCAGGTCGTAGGAAAGTGAGAATCCTCAAGCCTAAGTGAGCCAGCCTCATGCATTTTCCAGGGGCCGAGAAGGTCATCGGCATAGGCCAGCCTGATATAAGTCCCGCGGTGATCTGCGAAATAGAGGTAGTACTTACCCAGAGGGTTCTCTATCCAGGAGGGAACTCGTATCAGTGACGGCCCCTGGATATTGCTGCCCATGCGCGTATCCATATTTGGGACGATGATCGGGCCGTCGCCGAGACGAGTAACGGCAGGTGCCACTGGCGCCGCCGCCTGGGCGAGTAGCGTAGCAGCGAGCAGGCATAGCGCCGTGACTGTGCTTAGTGTTCTCTTCACCTTTATATTGTCTCCCCTGTATGCGCTTGCGCAGTTTGCCACTATGGAACCTGATGTTTGAGTTATTTGCAAGAAACCCCCTGCTGGCAAGCCCTGGACATGCGACTAGTACTTGCATCCGTTGCACTGGGAAATTACTCTCTCTCGGAAACGTCGAGGCGACCGCGACTTTCTGCCACTGAGTAAAGCTACCCCTATCATGACAATAGACAACGAAACCATGCCCACGAGACCACCGCTGATAGACAGATTGGTGCGGGAGCCCACAGTGCATTTTTTCCTCATCGCCATGGTGATCTTTGGTTTCTATGCAGCCTCGCAGTCGAGTAGCGAAAACCTATTGGAAGTTGACCAGCGTGACATCGACGCCCGCATCTTCATGCAGGAACTGTCTCGCGGAGAAGAACTGAGCGCCGAACAGCGGGATCTCGTTACCGCCTACTATATAGAAGAGCAGATTCTGGTGCGGGAGGCGCTAGCGATGCAGCTGGACAACGACGAACGCATACACGATATCCTCGCCCAAAAAATGCGCCACGTGCTAAGTGGCAACATCATTCAGCCGACCGAAGCGGAGCTACAAGCCTATTTTGATGAGAACAGGAGTCGCTTCGAGACTCCCGCATCGTTAGACCTCGATGAACTCGTGTTCGATTCCAGAGACCCTCTCGAGGACGAGATCGTGAGCCAGATAAGACAGGGAGCTGAGCCGAACACCCTGCTGGCAATGTCTGAAGGCACGGTCGCGCCGCTACCGAATGTGAACAGCGTGGATCTGGCGAACATATTCGATCAGGAATTTGCAGATAGCGTGTTGGCGGCCGAGCTGGGTCAGTGGCAGGGCCCCTTCGTAAGTAATCGTGGCCAGCATTGGCTGCGCATCACTCAAAAGAATGCAGCAGGCATTCCAGTGTTAGAGGAAATTGCCGATCTCGTGCGACTGGAATGGATTGCCTCCGAGGAGGAGGCACGCCTGCAGTCCGAGATCGATAAACTCTGGAACGAATACACGATCGTGATCACAAACAGTGAGACTGAATAACTCTGTCATGTCGACGCTCGTCAAACCTTATTTCTGGCTCTCGCTCCTTACACCAGGGGCACTATTGCTCGCAGGTCTTCTGGTTTTTTCAGGAGCCCACGCACACGACGTCGATGTGACTGGTGTTGCCCGGGTATTTCTGGACGAAACTGGTAACGGCCAGTATCAGCTTTCTATCGTAGACCAACAGGTACCGCCGCTGTTCAATGTCGAACGCATCTTGCCCGAGCGCTGTTTGGGACTGACGCCGGGCAGGTTCAGCTATCGCTTCGAATGTGCTCCTGCACTAAACGCCGAGGACTCCCTTGCCTTCCCCTGGTCGCTGCAAGGCTTGGTATTAGTCACTCGCTGGGCCGATGGCAGCGATGTCTCTGGCTATTTCCCGGGTGACGGCAGCGTTATCACCGTTGCGCTATCCGAGATGAAGGCGGGAGCGGCCTCGGTGACAAACCTGGCGGGGCGTTATCTGGTTCTCGGCGGGGAGCACATACTATTCGGTGTAGACCACTTACTTTTCGTACTCGGTCTGCTACTTCTGCTGCAGGGATTCTGGAGGCTTCTAAAAACCATCACTGCGTTTACGGTGGCGCATAGCATCACACTCGCCTTCGCCGTGCTCGGCATCTTCCCCGTGCCTGGCGCGCCCATCGAGGTATTGATAGCGCTCTCCATCGCCTTTCTAGCTCGTGAAATTCTAATGGGTCTGCAAGGCCAGAAGACACTCGTGCATTCCAAGCCCTGGATCGTGGCATTCGCCTTCGGCTTGATACATGGATTTGGCTTTGCTGGCGCTCTTGGAGAAATTGGTCTTAGCGATGCAGACATTCCTCTGGCCCTGCTGTTCTTCAACCTGGGGGTAGAGGCGGGTCAGGTAGCCTTTATTGGCGTACTGCTTACTCTTCACTATGTAATCAGCAAATACCTTAGCCACTTGTTACCGAGCATCCAGCGCGGACTCGCCTATGGCCTAGGGTCTATAGCGACCTACTGGTTTCTCGAGAGAGTCCCTAGCCTGTTTGCCGTCTAGTCAGGTGTGCTATCGCGCCTGATACTGCTGATGACAGGACTCACAGGGCGGATACAGCGCATCGTTGCCCACAGCAGACAAGGCCTCTTCGTCTTTGATCTCTATAGCCGCGATAAGCTGCCGCGCGGCATCGATCATCTGCTGATTGTAGTTCTGCCAGTCGGAGTCCGCGGCCTTTTCCGCTTCGCCTTCTCCTGCGCCGCCGGACTGCAGCAAATTACCTGCGGCTATGACTGACAGCGCTGCATTTCTAATCTCCTGCCACTGGGCTTCTGTTTCCAACTGATAGGCGCCCCAGATTGTCGTCGTCGTAGGCGTGATCATCGCGTTCATGATCTCTTTCACCGTCAGCAGTGGTTGCTGGGCAAAAGAAGGCGCGAAACTCATTCCCAGACAGAAGATGCTAAGCAGAGTTACAGCAACGACTCTCATTCTTTTTTGCATACTCATCTCTCCAATAGCTTGATCTAACGCGAGGCAGTATTTCATCATGCCATGGCAGGCACTCTATGATTATGTGCTAAATCAAATATTTTATGCCGAAAAAAGCCGACCACAGGGCCGGCTCATTCAGAAACAAAGAGAGGCTACTCCGCCTCTTTCTCTTCCAGTCTCGCACCGGCAAGTATTCCTGGAAGCGCATAATTACCTTCGTGGCAGGCGTATTCGTAGATTCTGTCGTCAACCGCTACCATAGGCAGCTCGCCCTTCCACGCAGTTGAATACACTTTCGGATCATCGACGGTGAATTGATATAGCAGCGCATCGTCTGCTACTCGGGTAAAGCGTTCTGTAACCGTCGCATCGGGGGAGAGGAAAAAGTAGTGACGCAGAGCGCCGCGAAAACTCTGTTGCGGGTGGTAGTTGGTCGTCTCTACAACCAAGGTATCTCCGTCGTAGTAGCCTATCGAATCCCCCAGCCATTTCGCTATGTCTGAATGTGATTTGTCCTGCATGCGGATAATGCGGGCATCATGGTTCATCTCCGCAAGAATCATCACATAGTCTTGTGTCTGCACGATCTGGCTGTGATTGTTGTAAAGAACCGGCAGCATGGGCGGCCCGCCGGAGGAACCAAAACCAACGAGGCAACGCTCGCCTAATGGGCGGGCTTCGGGACCATCGAAGGGGCCTGGTCCGGATGCTCGGCCTGCAAAAATGGCACGTTGTGCGCCTTCGGCCCAGGGCAGCCGACCGTTGGCCGGCTCTACCAGAATCGAAGTGCGTATTTCACCTTCGATCACCGCCATGCGCTCGCCTGGGTCCATCCAGAACGTGTTATAGCCACCAACATCTGGCTCTGCATCTGTGGGAGCCGCAGTTAAATCCTCTAGATAGCTGTCGCCAGTCTGCCCGATTCTCGCCGCTTCTTCGGCGCTAATTGTTAGCTGCCCATTGAACTGCTCGCCGCGCTCCAGCATCGTCACCGTAGCGATGTTATACACACCCTGAAGGTCCGGTGCGC
Organism: uncultured Gammaproteobacteria bacterium; assembly: GCA_963976555.1. Taxonomy (GTDB): domain Bacteria; phylum Pseudomonadota; class Gammaproteobacteria; order Pseudomonadales; family Pseudohongiellaceae; genus UBA9145. Next base: position 1,938 of record CAXBLN010000165.1, on the reverse strand, counting down.
CGAAACTCGTGCGCGGTGCGACGTAATTCTGAGCAATTGCGCTGTGAGCCACCACGATGGCGAAGCCACTGCCGAGGAATGCACTTCTTAGATTCAACTTGGTCATGTTCTGTGTTCCCTAAATCCCTGCTTCTAATCGGTCAAGACCGACTACCCTTTTCTGGGCGCAGATTAACATTTGTGCGCGATTCCAGATAGATAGTCGAATGCAAGAAAGGCTATAACGACATATTCCATCTTTCAATAGATAGGTTCAAACGTAAAGCCATCAACATTTTACCCATTATCTGTTTTAATCTTCTGACTTCGCGCAATCAGGCCGCGAATTATCAGGAGCAGATATGCGATTCCTCAACCCTCTCAAACTACTTGCGGTGATAGCCACTCTAACTGCGGTCACAACTTCCGTTCGGGCCGATATATTAGACGAAGTCGAGCATGGCTATGCAGACAATAACGGCGTGAAAATACACTTCGCCACCATCGGCGAAGGGCCACTGGTGATCATGATTCACGGCTTTCCGGATTTCTGGTACAGCTGGCGTCATCAGATGGCAGGCCTGAAAGACAGTTTTAAGCTAGTCGCGATCGATCAGCGGGGTTACAACCTCAGTGGCCAACCCGAGCAGGAATCTAGCTACGCGATGGCAAACCTGATCGGCGATGTCGCCGCGGTAATTCGACATTTCGGTGCCGAGAAGGCCAACATCGTGGGCCATGACTGGGGCGGCATCGTGTCTTGGCAATTCGCCTTTGCCCGGCCCGAGATGGTTGAGAATCTGGTCATCCTCAACCTGCCCCATCCCAATGGCATGGCGCGAGAGCTGGCAAATAATCAGGAACAGCAGGAAAACAGCGGCTATGCGCGCGCCTTTATCGCGGGAAAGCCCAGCGATCCAGACATATTCTTCGGTCTGCCCATGAATCCGCAGACACTCTCAGGCTGGGTGACAGACCCCGAGGCCAAGAAACAGTATGTGGAGGCTTTCGGACGCTCCAGCTTTGAGGGAATGCTCGCCTACTATAAGCAGAATTACCCCCGTGGCGGCAGCTCCAATGCCGCAACACCGAGCGCCCCGAGGCTGAATATGCCCGTTTTGGTGTTTCACGGCCTTGAGGATACGGCCCTGCATTCCGATGGATTGAACAACACCTGGGACTGGATCGATGCCGATACCACCATCGTTACTGCGCCGGGGGCGAGCCATTTCGTGCAACAGGATGCCGCAGAATTGGTTACAAACACGATGAAATGGTGGCTATTGGCGCGGCAATAACTGCCCAAAATTAATTTAACTTCATAAATAACAATGACTTAGCATTAAGAGACTAAGGAGTTGAATCCTGCTACGCAGAGTTGCCTGGCGGCAAACGCGCCGCTAAATGCATGAAATCCAGTCCACGGGCGGGAATTCCACGAGCAAAGGAGCGATTCCCGTGTTGACCTGAATTGCACTAACCCTATGAATTCAGTGAATAAGACTCTACACTGTGCATTCAGGTCAGGAATGGCGAATTAGGCCTGATATGCTCAGCCGAAATATTGCAGTAATTGTTTGACCCAAATTGTTATTTGGAAAAGCATTTAAGGGCAGTGGCCAGGGCAAAGAAAAGTAGAATTTCGCCACCGAGCAGAATAAGAATCTAATTCGGGTTCCAATTCAGCAATTTTGAAAGTCAAAGAGCAATATATATCGAGGGTTACATGAGTAAAGGTACAGTTAAGTGGTTTAATGCAGACAAAGGTTTCGGCTTCATCACTCCAGAAGAAGGTGGCAATGATCTATTCGTTCACTATTCAGAAATTCAGGCTGATGGTGGTTTCGCCACTCTCAATGATGGCCAGCAGGTAGAATACGAAGTTGGACAGGGTCAGAAAGGACCATGTGCAAACAAAGTAGTGCCTCTCTAGACTTTACAGGTCTAAAAGAACGCTTC
>CAXBLN010000164.1:0-9009 GCA_963976555.1 uncultured Gammaproteobacteria bacterium | reverse complement strand
TCCTCGGAGATATCACGTCGCTCTATTCCCAGTTTTTCAGATTCCTCGACTATCATGGCCTCGACCTCTGGGTCGGCCATACGCCGCCGCGTTTCTGGATCGTACTTGTAGAAACCGGAACCGGTCTTCTGCCCGTGTCTTCCCATCTCAACCAGGAGTGTACCCATGCGATACAGCTTGGGATCGTCGGGCAGATCGGTGCGCGCCTCACGCGCCTTGTAGCCTACATCGAGACCCGCAAGATCGCCCATTGCCAGTGGACCCATCGCCATGCCAAATTTCTCCAGCGCAGAGTCGACCTGGGTCGGAGTACAACCATCCATCAGTAGCATCTGCGCCTCGCGGCCATAGCCTCCTAACATGCGGTTGCCGATGAAGCCGTAGCACACTCGCGACAGGGCGCACACCTTGCCAATCTTCTTGCCGATCTGCATTGAGGTAGCGAGCACATCGTCCGCAGTCTTCTCGCCGCGCACAACTTCCAATAGCTTCATTACATTAGCAGGGCTAAAGAAGTGCAGGCCCAGCACGTCCTGTGGTCGCTTCGTCGCCGCGGCGATGGCGTCCACATCCTGATAGGAGGTATTGGATGCGAGGATCGCACCCGGCTTACAGACGGCATCGAGCTTCGCAAAAATCTCTTTCTTTAATTCCAGGTTTTCGAACACAGCTTCGATGACAAGGTCGACATCGGCCAGGTCTGCGTAGTCGGTCGTGCCCGAGATAGTGCTTATCAACTGCTCCATTTTATCCGCGGGGAGTTTGCCTTTCTGCACGGTGATGCTGTAATTCTTGCGGATGATCTTCATACCACGGGCGAGCGCCTCGTCGTTGATCTCTACCATGACGACTGGAATACCCACGTTCGCGAAACACATTGCGATACCCCCGCCCATGGTGCCACCGCCAATAATCGCAACCTTCTTGATGTCGCGCAGCGGAGTGTCCTTAGGCAAGTCCTTGATCTTGGCGGCCTGCCGCTCCGCGAAGAAGATATGACGCATAGCTGCCGACTCGGGCGAAGTAACGAGCTCACGAAACAGCTCTCTCTCCCGTTCCAGGCCCTTATCCATAGGCAGATTCACCGCCGCCTCTATACAGGAAACGATCTTGTCTGGGGCGATCTGACCACGCGCGCGAAGAGCGAGCTTCTTGCGCGCCGCATCGAAAAAACCAGGCTCAACAGTAGAAGGATCGATGGTGATATCACGAATTCTTTTCAGAGGGGCACCTGACTCCACCAAGCCCTGCGCGTATTCAACCGCCGCAGCCTGCAGATCATCGCCAGCGACAATCTCATCAATCAGTCCCATGCTATTTGCCTTTGCAGCCGCCACAGGATTGCCGCTGGTGATCATGTCCAATGCCGCCTGCACACCTGCCACTCTCGGAACGCGTTGCGTGCCGCCTGCGCCGGGCAGAAGACCCAGCTTCACTTCCGGCAAACCCACCTTCGCAGAAGCTATTGCGCAGCGATAGTGACAGGCCAGCGCCACTTCGAAGCCACCGCCAAGTGCCGTGCCGTGTATGGCGGCTATGACGGCTTTCTTGGAATTCTCTATCGCGGAAAGCACATCGGGGAGCCCGGGCTCCATGGGTGGCTTGCCGAATTCAGTAATGTCCGCACCGGCGATGAAGGTTCGACCTTCGCAGCGAAGCACGATAGCTTCGGACGCATCTTCTTGTGCTGCCTTCACGGCATTTAAGATTCCTTCGCGCACTGCCTGAGATAGGGCATTAACCGGCGGGCTATTTACACTGATCACGCCAACGTTTCCTACTAGTTCATAACTTACGACATTCGACATATTTGATTCCTGTGTTGCTAAATTTTTAAGGAGTGCGCTGCATATTTATTCTGTTGATTACTAGTCGACTCTCTCCAGAATCGCGGCGACACCCTGGCCGATCCCGATACAGAGACTAATAGCGGCGTAGCGTCCACCGGTTCGTTCTAACTGACGCATGGCAGTAATGGCAATCCTCGCACCGGACGCACCCAGTGGATGGCCAATTGCTATCGCGCCACCATTTGGATTCACCCGCGAATCGCCGAAGTCGACTTCCAACATCTTGAGACAGCCAAGCACCTGAGATGCGAATGCCTCGTTTATCTCGATAATGTCCATGTCCTTCAGATCCAGGTTCGCGCGCGCTAAGGCCTTGCGAATAGCGAACACGGGACCCAAGCCCATGACACGAGGCTCGACGCCTGCGACTGCGCCCGCGATGATACGTACTCTGGGTTTGACCGAATACTTCTCTCCGATTGCGGCGCTGCCGACGATTAGCGCCGCCGCACCATCGTTGATACCACTGGCGTTACCGGCTGTTACTACGCCGTCCGCTGACAGCGGTCGTAACCCACCGAGAGCCTCAAGTGTAGAGGAAGGACGGGGGTGCTCATCGGCATCGACCGTAAGGTCAGGTTTCTTTCTGCCCTGAGGGACATCGATCGCTACAATCTCTTCGGAAAAGAATCCATCCGCTCGTGCGGCCTCGTACTTCGCCTGTGAGGAAGCGGCGAAAACATCGCTGTCTTCCCTGGAGATATCCAGATCGCTCGCGATATTGTCCGCAGTCTCCGGCATGGTATCGTTGCCAAATGCTGCAGCATAGGCAGGATTTGTAAACCTGGCACCCAGAGTACTGTCCGCTATCTGCTGTCCCCGATCGAACGCCGTCTGCGCTTTCGACATGACGATCGGTGCCCTGCTCATAGATTCAACGCCGCCAGCGAGAAAGAGTTCGCCCTCGCCTGCCTTCACGCCTCTGGCCGCATCCAATGTTGCCGCCAGACCTGAGCCGCAGAGTCGATTGACTGTGAGTCCAGCTACGGACGTGGGCATCCCGGCACGGAGCAATGCAAATCTCGCAACGTTTCGACAGTCTTCGCCGGCGCCATTGGTATTGCCCATAATCACATCCTCATAGGCTTCAGCCTCGAATGCATTTCGCTCCACGACCGACTTGATAGCGTGAGCAAGTAAATCATCGGGACGAATAGGAGACAGCGCGCCTGCGTGTCGACCAAAGGCGGTTCGAGCACCATCATAAATGAATGCATCGCGCGGAGAATTATCGGACATGTTTCGCTCTCACTCTGTTTGGGTATATAGGGGATAATTAATCGGACCGAGACAGCCACGGCTTGGTCTGTACGCAGGCTGCTCTTATTGCTAGTCGGCTGCAGTGATTTTGCCAGCGATCGCGTGCGGTATGGGATTCCCCCTGAACCCCCTACCTAGCCCCCATTCTGCCGCACTATTTTACGCGCTTCCCGCAGAGGAGGCCGATCATTCTAGCATAGGCATTCCTGCTAGGGTATTGGGCCAAGCTCCAGTAAATACGCCGCGTTCAGTCGCTTCGCAAGGACAAATATGCTAGTTTAAAGCCCACGCATCCTGAGTATTTACTCCACGGCATATGGTGACAAATGCGCTCAGACTTTCGCTCCACAACGAATCAGCAATTTAGGCAAAACCCGCAATGATAAGAGACCCGGAAACACTCAAACAACTGCTCGATGTGATCGAGCGATTCGTGAGCGAACGACTAATCCCTGCCGAAAACCAACTTGCCGAAGAAGGGAAATTACCCGCAGATCTGCTCGCTGAAATGAAGAGCCTCGGCCTGTTCGGCCTGACCATCCCTGAGGAATACGGCGGTCTGGGTCTTACCATGGAGGAAGAAATTCTCGTGTCTATGGCACTGGGGCATACCTCCCCCGCCTTTCGCTCGATCCTTGGGACGAACAATGGCATCGGATCTGCCGCCATCGTTTTCGCTGGCACTGAAGAGCAGAAACAGAAGTATCTGCCTAATTACGCCAGTGGCGAATGGGTGAGTTGTTTCTGCCTGACTGAACCGGAAGCTGGCTCCGATGCGGCGTCGCTGCGAACCACTGCGAGGCGCGAAGGAGACCACTATGTAATCAATGGAACCAAGCGTTACATAACTAACGCAGCGGTCGCCGACACGTTTAACGTAATGGCGCGAACAGACCCCGATATCAAGGGAGCAAGAGGCATCTCATCCTTCATCGTTGAGAAAGGCTCGCCGGGGATAAGCCTCGGTCCCATCGACAAGAAGATGGGCCAATCCGGCTCCATGACCTGCGACGTGATTTTCGAAGATTGTCCAGTTCCTGCAGAGAACATCATCGGAGAGGAAGGCACGGGTTTTATAACCGCCATGAAGGTTCTGGACCGTGGCCGCTTGCATATATCTGGCGTTAGCGTGGGCGTGGCGAAACGCCTGATAAAGGACGCACTTGACTATGCGATGCAACGCAAGCAATTCGGCGTGCCATTATCCGACCAACAATTGATTCAGGCGATGCTGGCCGATTCACAGACAGAAACCTACGCGGCAGAGTGCATGACTCTGGAAACAGCGCGCAAGCGCGACAGGGGCGAGAATGTCAGCACCGAGTCGTCTGCCTGCAAGCTCTTCGCCACCGAGATGGTTGGCCGAGTTGCCGATCGCGCGGTACAGATCCATGGCGGCGCAGGATATATGTCCGAGTACGCCGTGGAAAGGTTCTATCGTGATGTCCGCCTATTCCGCCTCTACGAAGGCACCAGCCAGATTCAACAGATCATCATCGCACGCAACATGGTGAAGGACGCGCAATAGATTTTGAGTAGCCAAAGCAATCTGCAGAAGAAAATTAGCGATGTAATCTTCGGCTATGAATCGAATGCCGGCCAATGGTTCGATATTGTACTCATACTGCTGATCATCAGCAGCGTAACTGCAGTACTGCTGGATTCGATGGCCTCGATACACGCGAGCTATGGAGATTTCCTGTATAAGCTGGAGCTCATGTTCACCTTCCTGTTCACCATCGAATATGGGCTCAGGCTTTACAGCACAGAGGATAAGCGCCGCTATATTTTCAGCTTCTACGGCATAGTAGATCTGCTATCAATACTCCCGACCTATATCGCCTTCTTCTTCCCCTCCGCCGCCTATCTCATCGTGATACGTATCATGCGCGTACTGCGGGTGTTTCGAATCTTGAAGCTGCTGCGCTATATGGGGGAGGCAAATATGCTGTACGCCGCGCTGCTGCAAGCGCGACGTAAGATATTTGTATTCCTGTTCGCGGTTGTAACTCTGATCGTCATTTTCGGAGCACTCATGTTTATCATCGAGGGCGGTGAGAATGGCTTCGACAATATTCCACTTTCAATCTATTGGGCTATCGTAACAATCACCACCGTGGGCTACGGCGACATAGCGCCACAGACTCCGCTCGGTCAATTCATCGCAGCCATCGCTATGATATGTGGCTATGCCATCATTGCCGTTCCGACTGGCATAATTGGTGCCGAACTCATGCAACAGGTTCAGGATCGCAGCAAGGCTCTGAAGACTTCGAATAGCGAATGCACTAGCTGTAAGGCTACTGGGCACGATTTGGATGCGCGCCACTGTAAATACTGCGGCAACCTGATCCATCAAAAATAGTCGCGTTGCCACCATCCTCTCTTGTCCCGAGCCCAGTGATTCATAAGACAGGGCAATCGACTGACTACCCTGCATCGACTTGACATACATCAAGAGCATAACCGAGTATACAGGGTGCAATATAAAGATGGGCCACTGGGCAATACATTGATAAGTAATTAGGAGGCAGCATCATGTACAACACTGTTCTTGTAGCCGTAGACCTATCCAAAGATTCAGAAAAGGTTATCGACAGAGCCATCGCCGCAGTAAACGGCGACCCCAGCAGGATCCATCTGGTACATGTCGTGGAGCCAGTCGCCGCCGCCTACAGCATGGATATCTACGCGATAAATATCAATGAACTGCAGCAAGAAGCCATCTCCATGGCTGAGAAGAAATTAGTCGAAGTCGCGAAGCGACTGAACATAGTTGAAAGTCAGGTACACACACTCTTGGGTGCGCCAGCACCCGAAATCAGGAATATGGCAGCAGAGGTTAAAGCAGACGCCATTATTATGGGTAGTCATGGGCATGCGGGCTGGAAGATTCTGCTCGGCTCGACGGCAATCAAGGTTCTACACGGTGCAACCTGCGATGTCCTGACCATACATGTAGGCGATGACTGAGCACTGCCTGGGGCTGCAAGGAATTGCAGTCTAAACACTCGTCAAATTGAGAGACGATGACGCCGGTTATCGAAACCACTCTGGAGAACCCGCAAGCACCACAGTCATGGGCGCATGCATTGAATGCCTGCGGCGGGTGTTTCTGCGTCACTTAACAAATTGTATAGGCATCGATTTAGTGTCACAATTCTCGAATAGAGGGTAATCGGTCGATTTCCCTATGACTCGAGAATGCCTATAGTGAGTAATTCAGACAGCAGTCAGGCCAAACTAGCCGCGTTAGTGGAAAAGATTCCTCTAAAGCAGAGCGCGACTGTTCTCAAGATTTGCCCTCATAACACGGCAGTTTCTTGCACCAGCTGTCGACTCAACGAACTCTGCCTCCCGCTGGCGCTAAATAAGTCGGAGATTCAGCAACTCGATTCCATAGTCGAGAGAAACCGACCCTACACGAAAGGCGAGCACCTTTATCGTCAGGCCGACGAGTTCAAGTCTGTCTATGCCGTTCGTTCCGGAAGCTTCAAATCTTATTACCTGAGCGACAGTGGCCGCGGCCGGGTCACGGGCTTTTATCTACCGGGTGAGATTATTGGCATGGATGGGATTGCGAGTAAGAAGTACGCAAATTCTACGACCGCTTTAGAACATTCCTCTATCTGCGAAATCCCTTTTTCACAATTAGAGAAACTCAGCCAGGCTCTTCCCAACCTGCAACACCACTTTTTCGCGATTATGGGCGACGAGATAGCAAAAGACCAACAGGTGCATACGCTTCTTAGCAGCTATACCGCAGAGGAACGCACTGCCTCATTTCTGTTAGGGCTATCCACCCGCTACGCAAGAGTATCGCTTTCCCCTACTCGATTTCTGCTGCCCATGACTCGCGGTGATATCGGGGAATATCTCGGACTAACCATTGAGACAGTCAGCCGCATCTTCACCTCGCTGCAGAAGAAGGGCCTGATAAGCGTGGACAATCGTGAGATCGAATTGCTGGAAATCGATAGCCTCCGAAATATCATCAGCAAGACATAAGCCTCATCATGCTAAGTCATGGAAGGCGCAGCTAAAAAAGCCGCGATGGTTCTAAACAACCATCGCGGCTTTTCGCTATAAGAATTATCTAAAGTAAATGCTTCTTGAACCATTCGAGGCTTGCTGCGGCGGCCGCATCTGCATCATCGTCCCTGAATCCGTGCCCAGCCCCTGGAATGGCAATGAATTCAGTGATGACATTCTGCCTCTTGAATTCCGCGAACATGATCTCGGAGTTACTTATATCGACGAGCTCGTCGGCGTCTCCGTGTATCAGCAGGGTAGGTGGATCGCTGGCATCGGCATGGAGAATCGGCGATATCGCGGCGGCCTTATCGACGGAGAAATTAAGTGCGGGAAAACGATCGCTAGGCCCAACGATATTTCTCAGATCGACAGGGGGAAAGTAGGCAACTACCGCAGCCACATCGTTGGCCCCGCGAAGCAAGGGATCCTGCGAATCCAATTTCCCCTGATCGGAATTGAGTCCCAGCATCAGTGAAAGATGCCCGCCAGCACTACCACCCATGACGCCGATGCGATTTGGATCTATGCCGTGTTCGCCAGCATGCAGCTTAATGTGCCGGATTGCCCGACTGACATCGGCATATGCCTCCGGCACGTAATAACGCGGGGCGCTGCCATGATGCACCGGTATCACTGTAAAACCCGCATCAAGCATATAGGCAAACTGTTCTGCGCGGGATTCGGGCGGCGCCCAACGTGAGTACCAACCGCCGCTCACCATGAATGCGATGGCAGCACCATTTGAATTAGCGGGCTTGATCACATCATAGACCAATGCCATGCCATCCTTATGTCCGTAAACTACATCTGCCTTAATCGATTCGTTTGCCGAGCTATTTGCAATAAAGGTAAATAGGGTCGCTACCAAGATGCAGCAATTCAATACCAGCCGTCTCTTCATTATCGAACTCCTCAGTGGCTTTTAATTTTTTAGTTTTCTTGTAGCAGGTTTGCAGGAGAATACTGATCCGTGAGAACGCGACGACTCATATCCCAATCCACCCGTGTCGAGAGTCGATTCGGATATTCGAGCAGGGGCACGCCGAACTTTTCAAGAGAGGGTGCCAGGGTCTGCGCTCTTGTAGTGAGCACGCCGCGGGGCGGCAGCGGCTCTAGCTGAGTGATAATGATACGGTTGCCACTAGTCGGAAGCTTGAAATTAAAAAACTCACCGAACACGCGCTGATATGTCACTGACTCGTGATCGTAAAATCTGCTGGTAGAGAAGGTGTTCGCTACCAAGACAGCGTCCTCAGTCATGATCTGTTTGACTTCTTCCAGGAACTCCTGAGTCAGCAGATGCTCTGGAATATAGTCGCCGCCGAACGCATCGAGAATAATAAAATCGTACTTGTCTCCCAGAATACCCGCACGTTTCACGAATACTCTGGCATCATTCACCGCCACATCCATGTTTGCGTTTTCCTCGAAGAAGAAGAAACCTTTAGCTACGTTTACCACGGCCTGATCGACTTCGACGATATCGATGTGCGCATCGGGGAACATGTCATTGAAGGCTAACGGTAAAGTGCCTCCACCGAGCCCTGCTATGAGAATCCTCTTCGGCTCGGGATTTAACAACAGGCCAGCGAAACTCATCTTCGTATAGCTGAATATCAGCTCATCGCGGTTGTTTACATCGACACAGGTTTGATTCCGGTCGCCTCTGTGCACATTAAAAATCAGACAGCGCCTGCTACCCGTTTGCACCACATTGATATCACGATAGAGAGATTTCTCCTCGTGAATGACTTCCGCAGAATACGCGAATGCACACATCAGCAGCAAAGAGCCACAGCCTGCAATCCGCCGTAGTAGACTAAGTTTGTTTTTCATAGCTGGGAACCTGGGCACTGCCAGCATT
>CAXBLN010000163.1:0-9012 GCA_963976555.1 uncultured Gammaproteobacteria bacterium | reverse complement strand
CTCTATCCTGCAGCGACTTCCCACGGAGGCTATGCATCCCTGTGCTACCAAAGTGAGACCCGTCATCTGAACCAGGTGTCCTTGAGCCTGCAGGACTGGCGCTCTAGCGTGCGCATGAAAACTGTCGAGTTTCTGCTCCAGGAACTGGCGTCTAGACTCGGCGATGGTTTCGCTAACTGCAGAGCTCATTACTTGCCGCCCTCGCGTGCGTCTTCGAGGAACTGCGCAATGATGAGGTTGATGCGATCATCGAGACCGGAGTCCACAGTTGAGTTGTCGCAGCTAACCTTGCAATCTCCGACTCCCAGCGCTGGGTCATCGATTATTTGCCATGAAGTTTTCTCGTCATCATCCTGAATCTGATCTCTAATGAATTCTGCACTAAGTGGATGGAGTTGAATCTTGACCTCCTGAGTTTTATTCCCCAGTGCCTTTACCGCTGATTGAACCATAGTAATGAGAGACTCCTGGCTAGTGCATAGTTCTTTCTCCACTAGATTCTTTGCGATCTTTCCTGCCAGCGACGCGATGCGCTCGGCAAGCTGAGTATTCTGCTCATCGAAAGGCTGCACCAGAGCTCGAAGGTAGCCGTTCATCATCTCTCGATTGGCATCGGTTTCCTTCCTGGCCGCCTCGATACCTGCAGCATAGCCCTCACTCCGGGCTTCGTTATACGCTGCGGTCATGCGTTGTTCCTCGTCATCGGACGGGTTCGCTATCTCGGAGGGCTCTGCGATCAGTCGGGGTGTGCGCCAGATCGAAACTATCTTGTTTTCTACCGTGCTGTCGTCTTTACTCATTTGTTAACCAGTTCTGTATCATGCGAGCTGCCCGCGCCGGTTCGTTCTGAACCAGAGATTGGGCAAGAGTTAAATTTTGATCATAGGAGGACCTGCCGTTGTTGCTAAGTGCAGGCACCGAGCCAGGCTCGCCAGTGTTGGAAGCCTGGATGTGTTCGCCAGTGAGTTCGGCTCCACCAGGTGCAGCCAGCGCGTTGCCCGAAGCTTTCTGAGCTGGAGCCGCAAGGGTCATCTGCATCGCGGGGCGCAGGACACCAAATATTAGGAAGATCACTCCGAGGCCTGCGGCGACTTGCTTGAGGATGGCGAAGAACCATTCCTCCTGCCAGATTGCTAATGGCTCAGATTCGATCATCGCTGCCTCCGCTACGAAGGGTTCGTGAATTACACTGACGGTATCCCCTCTTGCGGCATCGAAGCCGATGGCTTCTCTTACCAATTGCGTAATTCGCTCGATCTTCACTGCGTCTAGCTCAGAGTTCGACGCTATGCTGTCCGCCGTTTCTTCTACCGTTTCATCGACTACATCGGAACCATGCAGGTCGAGGAGTACGGCCACCGATAGCTTTCTTATGCTGCCAGGAACCGTTCTTATCAGGCTTACGCTTCTATCTATTTCGTAGTTTCTAGTCGAATTGGTTCTTGTCTGATTACTACTGCTCGGTACAGTCTCCGGAAGATTCTGTGGGAGGTCCGTCTCTGGCGGAAATTCAGATAGAGTGCCCGGTTCTACAGAGGGTGTGCTCGAGCCTGAAGTTTCTTCCTGTGTTTGTTCGCTCCTAACTACTACATTGTTAGGATTGTATGTTTCTTCCGTTGTCTCTATGAATGTGAAGTCCAGATCAGCAGAAACCTGAGTGCGTACGTTACCCATACCAACCATAGGCGTAAGGATAGCGGTGATTCTATTACTGTAGTCCTGCTCAAACTGTCTAGTAAGGCGAATATTCTCGTTACTGTTGCCCAGGCTCGATTCGGCATTATTGGAAAGCAAGTTACCTCGTTGATCAACTATGGAAACACTCGCCGGTTCGAGGCCGGAGACGCTCGAAGTCACTAGATGAAGAATGCCGTTAAGTTGTGTGTCACTCAGTGCTTGTAGACCGATCAATTCGATCATTACAGACGCGCTTGGCTTATTTACCGAGCGTAAAAAAGAAGTCTGTTTGGGAATACTTAGATGAACTCGTGCATTTCGCACGATTTGTATATGTTTAATGGTTTCAACGAGTTCCTGCTCCAATGCTCTATGATAGCGAGCCTGTTCCATAAAATTACTAGTGCCTAATCCCTGTTCTTCTTCCAATACCGAATAGCCGCGCAGCGAAGATGAGGAGGGGAGGCCACGACTCGCCATCATTAGTCGAGTCTCTTGGACTCGCTCGGCGGGCACAGAAATGATGCCGCTGCCAGCATCTATTCTGTAGTCAGTATTACTGTCTTCCAGTGCAGCGATCACATCCGAAGAATCTTGTGAAGACATGTCCATAAAGAGCGCTACATAGTTCGATGTCGTAGACCAAAGAACGATGGACGTACCAAGAGCAATACTGGCGGCAACAATAAACATGAACCCGATCTGCCGTACCAGCGTGAGCTGGCTGAGCACGGCGATCTGTTTCAGATTTATGACACTTGAGACGATGTTTGGCATGATGCTTGTTCTGCGTTAAGTAATTTAGTTATTGCCCTAGCTTGAGCCTAAACTTGCATATTCATAACTTCTTGATAGGCGGAAAGTAGCTTGTTCCTAACCTCGGTGATGGCCTCAAAGGACAGCGATGCTTTCTGTACCGCTATCATGACCTCTGGAATATCTACTCCAGAATCGCCCATCTCGAATGCAGTCTTCATTTCTCTAGATTCTTTCTGTAGTTCATTAACCTGGCCGATAGAATCACTAAGTAATTTCGAAAAGTCTGCGCCATTCGGAGCACTTGGTTCGGGTAAAACGTTATTCTGAGAGAGAATACGCATCTGATTTAGAACTTGTTGTACATTCATTTGACTCATGGGTCTGTCCTCTTGGCGGCTATATAGCGTTGCTCATTGCGGGTATTGCCAGTCCTTCTTCTCGGAACTGGGCCAACTTGTAACGAAGAGTTCTGGGACTAATTCCCAGTTTCTCCGCAGCTTCTTTTCGGCTGCTATGCCGTGAGATGGCTTCGATGATGATTTCTCTTTCGCGGGACTTCAGGTCTTCCCCGAGTTCCGCATCCTGATGGTCGATTGCGGGCGCCTGTGCGCTCGCCTCCCGATCAAATTGAATGCTTTCGGTGAAGTCTTCAAAAACTATGTCTTGAGGGACGAGAATAGTGCCGCACTTTAGGATTAAGGCTCTCTGAATAACGTTCTCTAGTTCACGAACATTGCCTCTCCAGTTGTGGCCTCGCAGAATATCTTCAGCCGTGGGGCTGATTTCGATGCCCTGTCCGGGAACGACGCGTTCAATGGTCATCTTTGCCAGCGGAACGATGTCTTCGGGGCGTTCCCTCAAGGGAGGCAAATGTAGTGGAAAGACATTAAGCCGGTAGTAGAGATCTTCTCTGAAACGTCCAGCCTGCACTTCGGCTTTTAAGTCGCGGTTGGTTGTAGCGATCAGTCGAACATCGAGAGGTATCGTCGAGTTACCACCGAGTCGTTCGACTTCTCTTTCTTGAATGACCCGTAGAAGTTTTGCTTGTAAGCCAATATCTATCTCAGAAATCTCATCCAGCAGCAAAGTGCCGTGGTTCGCCTGTTCGAATTTACCGGCTCGTGCAGCATATGCACCTGTGAACGCGCCCTTCTCGTAACCGAAGAGGATTGACTCGAGCATAGGCTCTGGAATCGCAGCACAGTTTATCGCGCAAAAAGGCTTCTTGTGTCGCGGAGAATTCTCGTGGATGTATCTGGAAAAAACTTCCTTGCCGCATCCGGATTCTCCGCTAATCATTACGGTTACATTAGTCTCGGCTACACGCGCTGCCAGTTTTGCCACCGCTATACTCTTAGTGTCGCAAACAACGAGACTTCCTGGAGCAGGTTTTTCAGGACAGAGCCTATTAATCATTTCGATCAATACTTCGGCCTCAAACGGCTTTACTATGTAGTCTGCAGCACCAGACCTGATTGCAGAGACAGCTTTGTGAATTTTACCGTGCGCGGTGACGAGCACGAATGGGATGTCGGGATATAGCCGCTTCGAGACATTCAAGAATTCGTGACCATCGATACCGGGCATTTGTACATCGCTAATGATTAAATCGACTTGCTCGATCGCTAGAATCTCAAGCGCTTCTTCGGCATCAGAGGCTTCCATGACCTGGAAGTTAGAGAGCCTGACTGTTTCACAGATCGCTTCTCGCAAGTCCTTATCGTCTTCAACTATCAAGACTAGATTAACTCTATCCATTTGCTACATCTCCCATATTGCTGCTCAGTGGCGAAAAATAGGTATTCGATTTCCAAATCCCATTCGTACTGCCCTGTTGGTATTGATCAATTGGTAATACTATTTCAATGAGTGCGCCGCCATTTCTGCCAGACTTTATTGCAATATCTCCCCTGCAGGCCTTCACCGCGGAATGCACGACGGCAAGACCGATACCGGTTCCACCGGGTCGATTGGAATAGAAGGGGTCGAAGATATGCTCTCGTATGGAATCGCTTATGCCAGGACCGTTGTCCTCTACTGCGAGCAGGTAGCTATTGTGTTGTATCGAAAGCGAAAGCCTTATGCAGGGGTTAAACCGTGCTGCCTTGATAGAGTTGTCTACCAGATTCGATAATGAGTTGAAAATGGCTTCCCTGTCGCCAAAGTAAGGGCAGGGCACATCTGGTATGTCTAGATCTAACTCCCCGCCGAATTTCTCTATCTGTAGAATGCTCGCGTCTTTAACTTCGAGAAAAACCCGCTCCAGTGAGAATTCAGATAGGGTACGTCCTTCTCCTCTTATATAGGAGAGCATGCCATCGGTAAGGCCTTCTATCTGTCTAAGTCGTTCCAGTATCTTCTTGGAGGTGGGAAGTGCTTGACTAATATTCTGTGACGCCGAGAGATGTGATAAGTAGAGAATAGCGGTGCTAAGAGGAGTGCGGATCTGATGTGCAAGGCGGGCAGACATCTCTCCGAGCTCGGATAGGCGTTCTTCTCGATCTATCAATTTCCTCAGGCGATAATTCTCTGAAACATCGGTTATGAGGATGACAACTTCGCCACATTCGCCATAGGAGCTACTGCTAATGCAGACGCGTAGCCCATTATCGAGTGAAAGTTCTCCATTAAGCATTGCATGTTCGCGATGTTTAGCAGGTATTGCGTCTGTCCAAACTCGATCACGCACACTTTTGCCCAGTATACGAATAGCACTAGACGTTTCTTCTCGAACAAAGCCTTTGGCATCGATGACCAAGACGCCGCCGGGTAGCGTGTCCATAAGAGAGCCTAGCTTCGCGGCGAGTAGCTCCTTCTCTGTTAGCTCTGCTAAGCGGGCGGAATGAGAAGCGGCTAGCTCTGAATTTAGCTGCCCAACTCTGTTCTCTAACTCCTGATATCTTGAGCCAAGATCTAAAGATACTTGATTGAATGTGGTGAACAGCTCTTCCAGTCTGCTCTTAGAGATACTTTCTTCGTTCAGCGCTTCGGTAGACATTTCTAATCTCACAATTTTTTATTCTACTTGAACAAAGCAATCATCATGCCAGCCTTGAAAGCCGCTAAAAACAAGGCTTCGACACAAGTTTGTGTCAAAGAAATGCCTACAAGAGGAGATTGGGAGAAAAATTCCTACAACAAAAATTAACAGTAGTTAGAAAAATATCAAGCTAGGCTAATAAAAAGTGACATCAGGCGCTTCAAATTTGGATAAATATGGAAGAATGGTGCTTCTATTGGACAGCGATACTATTCGTTCAAATAGTCGGAGTAATCGCTAGCAAGAAATAAGTTTATGGAATCTGGAAAGTTATGAAACCGCAGACATTAAAAAAGCTGGCACTGCCTGATATATGTCAGGCGGTGCCAGCCAACCGAGGTAAACTAGTTTAGGCGTTTAGAGCTTGAGAATGTCTGTTCTCGCTACGAATTCCCAGTTTTCGAATCTTCTGGATTAGCGTAGTTCTTCGCAGTGAGAGTACTCTTGCAGCTTTTGATACAACCCAGTCTGTATCGTCTAATGCCTGGAATATCAGATTCTTTTCCAGCGCGGTTAGATGTTGTTTTAGATCTATAGTTCCGGAATTGAACTTGATAGATGGGGCTCTTGGTTCGATATTCGGTCTTCTAACGAACTGCTGCTCATTCTCCGATGTAATATGGAATGATTTGTACTTGGGTGGCAGAAGATCGGCAGTAATGTTCTCTCCGGGTTGGAGAATTGACAGCCTCTCCACTAGATTCTCAATTTCTCGGACATTACCCGGTAAAGGGTGCTTTGAGAGAGCATCAATAGCCGAATCATCGAAGCTAATCGCCTCCGGTTTCCCTAATTGTATTCTGATTTTCTCGGCGAACTCGTTCAATAGGGGCAATATATCTGATGTGCGATTGCGCAGTGGTGGTAGTTTGATTGGAAATACATTGAGTCTGTAGAAGAGATCCGTGCGAAACTCGCCTTCTTCGATGCGCTTCTCCAAGTCTTGGTGAGTTGCGGCAACGAGTCTTACGTTACTAGCTATAGTCTTCATTCCTCCGACTCTCTCGAAGGTCCGTTCCTGAATTACCCTAAGAAGCTTCACTTGCATTGGCATCGGCATATCGCCGATCTCATCCAGGAAGAGTGTTCCTCCTTCAGCAAGCTCGAATCTTCCGCGACGGCTACTGGTAGCACCCGTGAATGCTCCTCTCTCGTGTCCGAATAATTCTGATTCTAGAAGCTCAGGCGGTATCGCTCCGCAGTTTACGGCTATAAAGGGTTCATCGGCCCTTAAGGAGAACTTGTGTATAGCTCTTGCGACAATCTCTTTGCCTGTGCCGGATTCTCCCAATAGCAGTACGTTCGAATCTGCCTGTGATACCTGGCGTATTAGGTCCTCAACCTCGTGAATCTCTTCGCTGTCGCCAGTGAGGGAAATAGGCAATCCCTTTCGCTGGTCCAGGTTATTTCTGGAGATTTCGGCCTTTTTTATTGTATGCATCAGGCTTTCGAAATCCACTGGGAACTGTAGAAAGCTTGTGACTCCGTCAGGGAGTGCAGTGGCCAGCGCAGTATCTTCGGAATCGCTGATCAGATGGACCGAGATGTCAGGATAACTGCCGCGAAGTAGAGATAGGGCCTCGTTTTCTTGTCGTTTGTCAGCCAGAGATACGAAGACAATTAGGACGGTATCAATGCTTTCGAGTACTTCCCTAGCGGCTTCGGCAGATTCCGCGATTCTTACTTCTTTATGAATAAACTCGAAAACTGTATTCATATTCGAAGATACTATTTTGTTATCAGTAATTATTAGCGAACTATCTTGCATTGATCTTTCCTTCCAGACTGTCCAGTTCTAGTGCCGGATATTTCCAAGTTTCTTCTTTGTAAGCAGTCTTCCTACAAAAAGCCACAGCTTAGAAATCAACTAAATGCTTCGAAATCACTGTGTCGAAAGTGAGCATTACGAAAATGTCATAAAGGTGACAAAAACAACGGTTTACAAGTTCCTCTTAATTCCAAAAGTCAGCTTAGCG
This sequence comes from uncultured Gammaproteobacteria bacterium, assembly GCA_963976555.1. Classification (GTDB taxonomy): domain Bacteria; phylum Pseudomonadota; class Gammaproteobacteria; order Pseudomonadales; family Pseudohongiellaceae; genus UBA9145. Next base: position 1,560 of record CAXBLN010000163.1, on the reverse strand, counting down.
TTGCTCGGGAGTGAATATAAGTCAAAAAATTTACTTAATGCAAAGCAATTTTTTAAAAAAATTCAAAAAAGCCCTAAAAATGGGACTAATTCCTACAAAAAAAGTGACATGCTACCTTTTGTACTACAAGAACCTATTTTTAGCGCGTCAAAATTACGGCGCGCCGTTCATGGCATTTGTAGGAGTTAGTGAAGTGCCTGTGCGCACATTTACTGTAAATTTCATCAAAAAGAATGCCCGAAGTGAGCGAAATGAGCGTCAATATCGCGCTAGCAACGACAAAATATACGTTCCATAATTCCTGATCTATTCGATTTGTAGGAATTAGCTAAAGAAACATCTCAAATTGACGAGTCAATTCCTGGAAGCATTCAAAGTATTTTCAATACAGCAGTCCTATTGAATAACAAAACCGGTGAACAGTACTGACTCCACACCCTCGTCCTTTATCAGGCCCCTAACTTCGCTTTCTGCCTTGGCTCGAAGTTCTTCTTTACCCTCGGCGTTATCAAGCTCACCAAACTCATAGCTATCGAGCAGCATAATTAGTGAATTCTGTATTAACGGTGTGTTCGCTTGAAGCTTTTCGAGTGTTTCTTCATTCCTTGTGAGAATTGACAACTTCACCTGGAGATAGCGCAGGCTACCGTTATAGTTCGAGCTGACAACTAGAGGTGGAAGAGTGTGAAATAGTGCTGGCAGTACAATTTCTACGGGTTCTTCTATCTCCACATCTGCTAACTCATCGTCAACAGCAGCGCCCCCTAGAGCGGTAAAGTAGTAGGCGCTTGCGCCTCCTCCAGCTAGAAGCATCACTGCCAATCCTATTAGTAGTTTCTTCTTCAATTGTATTTCTCCTCAGAATAAATCTTGTTGCTGTCACAACTTCGTCTTTGATTCAAATATTCCTGTTTGTCGGAATTGATGCAGCCCACGAAAAATATGGGATGAAAGAGATTCCTGGCTGTTCAAACTTTTAGTCTTCTAATGGACAAAACTAGTTAAACATTCCTTCATTACGTCGTAATACAAAATAAGGAATAGCTTTTTTTACTGTCCACTGCATATTTTTATGGAAATAGAGCGCTTGGGTTAGCAGTAAAAGGGGCTTAAGGCTGAATTGGGGCACTACGAGATTCTCATCTATCAATGCGCTGAGATAAGCGAAACAACATTCTAGTCAATCGTTAACAGGGAGCACTGGGACATTATGGACTTAGCAACTTTACTTGGAATACTTGGTGCTTTTGGTGTGGTGACGGCAGCCATTCTCCTGGGCGGATCTGTTCTCGTTTTTGTGAATGCCCCGTCATTATTTATCGTGCTAGGTGGCACGTTGATGGTGGTATTGATCAAATTTAATCTTTCACAATTCACGGGTGCTATGAAGGTTGCCAAAAATGCCTTCATGTCAAAGCTACCCGCGCCAGAGGCGCTGATTCCTGTGATCGTGGAAATGTCCACAGTTGCTCGCAAAGAAGGAGTGCTAGCCCTCGAGAATATCGAAGTGGAGAATCCATTCCTCGAATCCGGTGTTCGAATGTTGATTGACGGCAGTCC
>CAXBLN010000162.1:0-9086 GCA_963976555.1 uncultured Gammaproteobacteria bacterium | reverse complement strand
CTCTAGCCATACAATCTATGAGCCTATCCCTGTTACCAGATGAAGATTCCGAGAAACGCTATCAGCCTTTAGCTGCGCGTCTGCGCCCGCTGAATCTGCAGGAATTCGTTGGGCAGGACCACCTGCTTAGCCCAGGTAAATCGATCTTCGAGGCGATTCAGAACAAGCTCCCGCATTCGATGATTCTGTGGGGCCCTCCAGGTGTTGGGAAGACGACTCTCGCAAAGATCATCGCCGCCACCTGCGACTACCACTTCGAATCCTTGTCCGCCGTGCTCGATGGCGTTAAAGAAATTCGTGCCACCATAGAACGAGCCAAATATCATCAGGCCGGCGGTTCCAGCCAGACCATTCTCTTCGTGGACGAAGTACACAGATTCAACAAGGCGCAGCAGGACGCGTTCCTGCCGCACATCGAGAACGGTACCGTATTGTTCATCGGGGCCACTACGGAGAATCCCTCCTTCGAATTAAATAATGCACTACTCTCGCGAGCTCGAGTCTATCTGCTCAAGTCCCTGACCGAAGACGATCTATTGGGCGTGATAGATAATGCACTGCAGGATGAGGAGAGGGGGCTTGGCGCACTCAATTTACAACTTAGTGACGCTCAGAAGCAGGTCTTGGCCCGAGCGGGCGACGGAGACGCGCGCCGTGCGTTAAATTATCTCGAAGTATTGAGCGACATGGCGGAGCTTGAGGACGGTCGTAGAGTCATCGCCGACGCACACCTGCAGCAGGTTTTGGAGGAGGGAAGTCGTCGCTTCGATAAGGGTGGCGATAGTTTCTACGAGCAGATATCCGCCCTGCATAAAGCGGTGCGCGGTTCTTCGCCGGACGCGGCGCTGTACTGGCTGGCGCGGATGTTAGATGGCGGCTGTGATCCGATCTATCTGGCGCGTCGCCTGGTGCGCATGGCATCGGAAGATATCGGCCTCGCCGACCCAAGGGCATTATCTCTAACACTCGATTGTTGGGACACGTTCAATCGACTCGGCAGCCCCGAGGGTGAGCTCGCACTCGCGCAGGCGGCGGTATACCTGGCGAGCGCACCAAAGAGTAATGCGGTGTACGCGGCATTCAACGGGGCTAAGGAGGCGGTCAGCAATAATGGTAGTTTAGAAGTGCCTCTGCATCTCAGGAACGCCAGTACCTCGCTGACGAAGTCCCTAGGCTACGGCGAAGACTACCGCTACGCGCATAACGAGGAGAACAGCTTCGCCGCTGGCGAGAGCTATATGCCACCGGAATTAAAGGACGAGCAATTCTATTTCCCAAATGACAGCGGTTTGGAAATTCGCATTAGGGAGAAGTTGGAACAGTTTCGAGCGCTGAATGAGCAGTCTCCAATCAGGCGCTATGATCCTAACAACGAAGACTAGCACGTCACGGGACCGGCTGAGCATGTAGTCGCGCCGCTATAGACTTTCAGAATGTACGCCACTATTCTTCTCTAATATTCTTTTCAAGTATTGGTGATCGAAGCCTGAATCCCCGCAGAGGTTGATTTGACAGTACTCATAGCAGATGACGACCAGAATATTATCACCGCACTGAAGCTTCTCTTAAAGAACGAGGGCTTGGCTTCGGTATCCTGTAACACTCCCTTTGATGCCCTCGAATTAATCCGCAAGCAAGCTTTTCAATTGGCATTGATCGACCTCAATTATCACGAAGACACCACGTCTGGAAAAGAAGGTCTCGATCTGATTTCCGCTATTCGGAACATAGATGAGTATCTGCCGATAATTGTAATGACCGGTTGGGGTACGGTCAGCGTAGCTGTCGAAGCGATGCAGAGAGGGGCAATGGATTTCGTTGAAAAACCCTGGGATCAAAATAATAGACTAATTGCCGCAATTAGAACTCAGATTCGGCTAGGCGAGATCGCCAAGAGCGAAGTAAAGCTACAGACCGAGAACAAAATACTGAGGTCAGAAAACAATAACCTCGGCAATATGGTCTACGAATCTCCAGCGATGAAATCCCTCCTAAAGGTCGTGGACAAAGTGGCTGCCAGTGATATACCTGTATTGATAACCGGCGAGAACGGCACCGGCAAGAGTTTGTTGGCTAGCTATATTCATGAACATTCTTCCAGAGCCGCGGGACCCTTCGTATCAGTAAACATGGGCGGAATTTCTGAACCCGCTTTTGAGAGCGAAATGTTTGGGCATATCAAAGGTGCTTTTACTGATGCTAAAAGCGATCGGATCGGTCGTATAGAGTTGGCCGATGGTGGCACATTGTTTATGGATGAAATTGCCAATATGCCCGCCGGTCAACAAGCCAAAATATTGCGAGTATTGGAAGAATATAAATACGAAAAACTAGGCAGCTCTCAAGAACAAATGGTATCGGTGCGTATTATTTCGGCGACTAACGCTGATCTGACTCCGCTGACAGCGGAACAAGGTTTCCGCACCGATTTATTGTACCGTCTTAATGGAGTGACTCTAGAGATACCGGCGCTACGAGATAGAGTGGCAGATATCCTGCCAATGGCAGAGAAATTCCTGAAAGCTGCCATAAGTCACTATGAATCTCCTGCAAAGGGCTTTTCAAATGAGTCAGTTGGGGCACTGCAGAGCTATAGTTGGCCGGGTAATGTCAGGGAACTCAGGCATGTTGTCGAGCGGGCAGTTCTGCTCTGCCTCGATGAGGAGATATCGATAACTGAACTGCAACTACCTACGCACAGCGTTGGCCCAGGCGGGCAGTTGAGCGATGAGTTTTTCTCCATGAGTCTTGAGCAGGCCGAGTCCTGGTACATCAAACAAGTCATAGAGAATAATGATGGAAATTCGACCCAGGCGGCTAAGACCCTGGGCATTAGTCGGTCGGCACTGTATCGCCGTATCGGCAAAACTGGCAAATAGGGCGCATAGACCGTGGCTGCGCATCACAATAGAAATCAAAAGCCCAGCGCAAGAAGGTTTTCCGCGGAGCAAAAGCTCTTTTTCTCCGTTCTTATCAATGCTATTCCCGTTGTAATTTTACTCGTCCTGGTTTTCCTGAATGACGATCTCTCCTTGACTGCGAAGCTGGGTATCGCGGGATTCTGTCTGGTCTGGTTGTTAGCTGTTGCTGCCAGCATTAGGGAAAAGTTTGTCTATCACATTAGAACCCTGAGTAATTTGGTAGAGGCGATACGTACTCAGGACTACAGCATGCGCGGTAGCAGAGTTCGTGATCCCGGTGAGCTGGCCGAGTTGTACCAGCAAATTAATTCATTAACGACTCAACTGAAAGACGTTAGAGAAGGGGAGTTTGAGCTAAGCAATCTGCTAGAGAGAATCGTTAATCAGATTAATGTTGCAATTGTCGCATGCGACAGTGACGGCAATATCCGGCTGGCTAACCGACTGGCTAGGAAGCTTTTGGATACGCCTGCCGAAAAATTGGTGGACAAAAAACTACAAGACACGGTTCTGCAAGAATTGCTAAGCGATGAAGGCTCCCAGCTCATCGACTTTGAGTTTCCAGGAGCAACTGGGCGCTGGCAGGTGAACCAACAGCAATACCGTCATCACGGCAAGCCGGGGAAGATCATATTTATTACTGATCTAAAACAGGTGTTAAGCGAGGAAGAGATTAGCGCCTGGCAACGTCTTATTCGAGTGATTGCTCATGAGGTGAATAATTCCCTTACCCCAATTAGTTCTATCTGTCAGACCCTGAATAGCCAGCTGGACAAACTTGAACCCTCTCCCGATAGCGCAGACCTAAAGGAGGGGCTCGACGTCATAGAAGAGCGGGCGAAAGGGCTGCGGGATTTTATTTCAGTCTATGCTCGAATCGCTAAGTTGCCGGAGCCGCAGAAAATTAACTTCTCCGTCTTTGAGTTGCTGCAGAAAGTTAAGCGCTTCTTTGTGAATGAAGCCGTAGAAATATCGGATAGGGGTGCCGATTTCAAAATGTTCGGCGATCCTGTTCATCTCGAACAGGTGCTTATCAATCTCATCAAGAACGCGATCGAAGCCTGTGATGTTGACGCGAGTCCCGTGGAAATTAGTTGTCAGCGTAAGGGAAGTCTAATCGAGTTCGTAGTAGTTGATACTGGAAAGGGCATAAGTAATCCCGCTAACCTCTTTGTGCCATTTTATTCAACCAAAGAAAAGGGTGCGGGTATTGGACTAACGCTCTCCCGCCAAATCGCCGCAAAACATGGCGGCCAGCTCTTGTTGGAAAATCGCAGTGACGGTTTGGGTGCGATCGCGCGGCTGCAAATCCCCGATACCGTTGCGTAGCACTGTCCCGATATTGGGACAGTAGCCTGTCTCATTCCTGCGAATCTCACCACCTTCTTTCCAGCGGAATCAAAAAACTGGAGAAATAACAGTGAGTTAATTGTTGGCACGGGCATTGCAAATACTTAACCGTGTTGAAGAGATTTTCTGCGTGCAACGTGGAGTTAAACACATGGGTTAGAGCTTGGTGGTTTTGAAACTGTGTTATTAGCCTGCTCTGAAGAGCTGGATCTCTTCAACACAACAAATACTAGAAGTTCAAAAAGTGAGTGTGTCGGTAAGTGGATAGAGTCAGAAAAAAATCAAAGTCAGCCCTTGTAAAGAAAATTGCCTTCGGGACAGTTTCTATAGCTCTGTTGTTGTATGGCGCTATTTCTATAGCCAACATCGATTTTGATAGCCGTCGCGTCGACCGTGAAACTGTATTGTTGGGTACCGTCGAGCGCAGTGATCTTGACATTAGAATCAGCGCCAATGGCGAGCTTCTGCCTCGGGACCTGGAATTAATATCTGCCCAGGTAGAGGGCAGAGTTGCCAGAGTCCATGTGGCCCCCGGCGATGAGGTCAAGATAGGCCAATTACTGGCCGAATTGAGTAACCCGCAGCTATTGAATGCGGCGGAAGAGGCTTACTCAGCGCGTGAAGGTGCAATTGCAGATTTGAAAGGTTTTGAGGTTGAGCTGCAGAACAATTTGTTGAATCAAGAGTCTTCGGCACTCCAGGTTGAATTTGCCTTCGAAAAAGCGAAGTTGGAATTGGAAGCCAAGAGAATTCTCAGCGAACAAAACATTATTCCAGAAATTGAATTTCGGCAGATCGAACTCGACGTTGAGCAGCTAAGGCAGACCATCGAGATCGAGCAGAAGCGTTTACAGCAGAGCAGAGATAATATGGCCACGCTGTTAGCTGTAAGAGAATCCCGTGTTACTCAACTTGAGCGTGCTCTTGACCGTGCCAATGACCGAGTTGATAACCTGAATATAGTTGCTGGTATTGACGGCATGGTGCAGGAGCTAGACCTGGAATTGGGTCAGCAACTTGTTTTAGGCAGTCCCATTGGCAGGCTCGCCAGGCAGGAATTGCTCTATGCTGAATTGCGCGTTCCTGCCAGACAGGCAGGTGAGGTGATAGTTGGTCAGAACGTGCTCGTAGATACCAGGAATGGTACGGTAAACGGTTCTGTAAGCCGCATAGACCCTGGGGTTACAGAGGGCACAGTTATTGTAGATGTCGATATCCATGATCCGTTGCCCAGAGGCGCAAGACCTCAGCTGCAGGTTGAAGGCATTATCTACGTTGCCCAAATCAAAGACGCGCTGCACGTGGGCAGGCCCACCTTCATTCGTACCGATGCTGAGGTGACTATCTACAAGTTAGACAGTATCGGAGAGTATGCAAATAGAGTAAACGTTAGGATGGGGCGAGCCTCGGTAAATCGTGTTGAGATACTGGAGGGTTTGGCGCCGGGGGATCAGGTTATTTTGTCCGATAGCAGTGCCTGGCAGGACAACGATCGAATCTTACTTAACTAGCATTAACGAAAACACTGAAGGGCGATGTATGAGCCAGAAAATAGTAGTCCAACTTGAAGGTGTGGGGAAAACTTATAAAGTAGCCAAGCTCGAGAGCACGGTGCTCAGCGATATCGACCTAAGTATCGCTGAGGGCGAGTACGTATCCATATGCGGCCCTTCTGGCTGTGGAAAATCCACACTACTTTCGATCATAGGCTTACTCAACGGTGCTAGCAAAGGGCGCTATCTGTTTGATGGCGAAGATGTGATAAAGATGAAGAATTCCGAGCACGCGAGGATTCGAAATCGTCAGATCGGTTTCATCTTTCAGGCGTTTAACCTGAGTTCTGAAATGACGGCGGCGGAGAACGTAGAGCTGCCGCTCACCTACCGCAAAGAGATGTCGCGCAAAGATCGGAAAGAACTGGTCGACGGGATGCTGGATAAAATTGGCATGACCGACTTTGCTAAACACTTTCCTTCTCAGCTGTCAGGTGGACAGCAGCAGCGCATTGCCATAGCGAGAGCCTTGGCCGGTAAACCCAAGATCATACTGGCCGATGAGCCCACGGGAAATCTCGATTCCAAGGCGGCGGCAATCGTCATGGATATATTCGACAAGCTCAATGCTGAAGGGACAACTATATGTCTTGTAACTCACGATCCGAGATCGGCACAGAAGGCGAAGCGACAAGTGCATTTGTTTGATGGAAGAATCGAGGCTCCAGCTGAGTTGCAGCCGCAAGACAGCGAACCGTCTAGCGGCGATAAAGGTAGGCTGAAAATAGTGTGAACAAGAGGATGAATATTGCTGCTTCTTTTATCCCTGCGCGCAAGGTTATTGCCTCGGATCCGGGAGATGAGCTATGGCAGGATTTAATCTATTGATCAAGATATGTGCACGAGCATGGTAGTTACAAAGTAAGACAATTTGCCAATAAAAGTAAATTGCGGGAGAAAGAAATGAAAGACTCAAGTCTGATTACCTTGGAAGGAATCCAGAAAATATTCTACACGGACGAGATCGAAACTTGGGCTCTTGATGAGATTCATCTAGAAGTTAAGCAGGGTGAATATCTTTCGATAGCTGGGCCTTCTGGCTGTGGGAAATCTACGTTGCTCTCTGTGATGGGGCTGTTGAATTCCTCTACAGAGGGAAAGTATTTTCTCGACGGCGAGGATGTGGCTTCTCTCAATTCGACTGCACAGGCCAGAGTGCGTAATCGCCAGATTGGTTTTATCTTTCAGGCGTTTAATCTGATTGGTGATATGAATGTATTCGAGAACGTAGAGCTACCCCTTACCTATCGTAAAGAACTCAAGAAGAAGGAGCGTAAAGCCAAGGTTCAGGAGGCACTTGAGAAGGTGGACATGGCTCACCGCCTGAATCACTTCCCTTCACAGCTCTCCGGTGGTCAGCAACAACGAGTCGCCATAGCGAGAGCATTAACTGGTGATCCTAAGGTGCTGCTGGCAGATGAGCCGACAGGAAACCTCGATTCTAAAAACGCGCAGATTGTGATGAGCCTCCTGAGTGACTTACACAAACAGGGAAGCACCATTTGCATGGTAACTCACGATCCGCGATCAGCCCTGCAGGCAGAGCGTCAAATCACTCTCTTCGACGGCAAGATTGTGGATGATCAACCTACTGCGAATCTACGAGTAGATTCTGAAGCATTGGTTGGCTAACGGAGGGTTTGGAGCCATGAAAACTATCGCCGATCTCATTTATGGTATGCGCAGGCTGGGAAATAGCCCTGCGTTCACTCTGACCTCCGTGCTCGTTATCGTGCTGGGTTTGGCGCTCTATCTGTGTTCCTACTCTTTGAGTTACAACTTCACCAAACCGCTGCCCTTCGAAAATGGTGATCGTTTTGTGACAGTTAAGACAATCTATAAAGACTATGGTACTGATCATTTCGGCAACAATTTTGATGGCTTCGCCTACAGGCGGCTGAAAGAACAAGTTACGAGTTACGAGACGCTGGGCGCCTATCGATTCGGAAATTATGCAATATCCGATGGCGAGCGCCCGCAGAGGTTTGTTGGAGCCGAGATAGAAACCGAGCTCCTGAATAAAATCGGAGTAGCACCTCTTCTCGGGCGTCTATTGACAGAGGAGGATGCGCTGTCAGATTCACGAACAGCCGTATTGTTGAGCCATAGCATCTGGCAAAACTATTACGCGAGCGATCCAGAAATAGTAGGCAGCAGTAGCCGCATAAACGGAACGCTCTACACGGTAGTAGGGGTTATGCCAGAGAGCTTCGACTATCCCTTCTCGCAACATATTTGGTTTCCATTGAATACGTCCGCCGATGTCCAGCCAGATGGCAATCTGTCGCTAGGTTTGCTCGGCGTGCTTAATTCCAATGCAAGCCTTGCCTCGGCCAGCACCGAAATGAGCATTCAAATGGCTCGCTTGGTTGACGAATACCCCGCCTACTATTCAGAGACAGAAGCAAATGTTGTCATGCATGCCCAGACTCATGTTTCCACTGGCAATGCGGGCGAGTTGTTTCAGCTCGTAACTCTCACCATTCTACTCTTGGCCACTCTGAATCTTGCTACTTTGCTGTTCGTCCGCGCCAATGCGCGGCAGAAAGAACTCGCAATTCGCTACGCCATAGGAGCAAACCAATGGGAGATTTCCAGACAGATACTGCTCGAGTCTCTAATACTTTGTGTTATCGGGTTCTTGTTAAGTCTAGGTATAGCTGAATTTGTCTTGTCACTAGTACAGGAAAGGCTACGGTCGAATTATGCGTCGAGTGACTATCCGGGGACCTTGTCTTCCTGGATCAATCTGTCCATGGATGGACGAGCGATTGCCATAGCCATAGGGCTGACCTTGTTCGTGTGGCTAAGTTCTGGCAGCTACGCAGCTTACCGCGCAAGCAGGAAAGACAATAACTCGGTGCTTGCGGGAGGTAGTAAAGGTGGAACCGATAGAAGTCGTGTCGGCCTTAGTCGTTTCATTGTCGGATTCGAAGTCACGACTTCGTGTTTGTTGCTAATCGTTTGCTGTGTATTGGTCGCGGCGATTATGTCTACCTATCGGCTGGATTTTGGTACGCCAACTGCCGGCTACTATACCGGTATGATTGAGCTCAAAGGACCAAACTATGAGGAGGTAGAGCAGAGGCGGGACTTCTTACGGAACCTGCAGAGAGAGCTCGCAGGTCGCAGCGAGACGAATGCCGCTACCGTCGCCACCGCGTTGCCGGGGCAGTATGGCTTTCTTGTTCGCTACGGTGTAGAAGATCGAGACCTGAGGGTCAGTGATCAATATCCCGAGCAGACTTCAATCTGGGTGGAC
>CAXBLN010000161.1:0-9173 GCA_963976555.1 uncultured Gammaproteobacteria bacterium | reverse complement strand
CACGCCCCAGGCATTGTTGATATCAAAACTAATTGTAGTGTTAAGGGCAGCCGGGGCGCCGTCAGTAGCAATGTCTGCATCTGCGGTGATTGAACCAAGCGCTGCTGTAAGAGTAGTGGTAGGAGCTGCTGAGACATTACACTCAACGCCAGGTGCATCTGCGCTGCAGCCTGCGGGTGCGTCCATGCCAGTTGCCGTTGCGAAACTAGCCGCATCAACAGTGATAGGAATATTGTCGTAGTAATAAAGTATAAGTAGTGGTGGGAAATCGATATCGACTGATGTGGTTCCAGTAGCAGCGTATGCCTGCGGAATTGCAAGCGCACATGCTATGGAACCCGCCAGGAGACTCTTTATCGCAATACGTTCGATTTTATTTTTAAATGATTTCATAAATCTAATCCTCTCTATCATCACAATTTCAATTTGGGTGCTCACTAAATTGATGAGCTGCTTTGTCAAAACGGTTTCGTCTTGAGCGGGCATAAGTGTAGGGCGTCGAGATGATTCGATGCGGACCTATGTCACAGTTGTCTGGGCAGAAGAGGGTAGATTTCTGACACTTTCCCCTTAATTCCTACGCGTTTTAGTGACACTTATGGGCACAATCCGCTCTGCAGAAAGGCCGTAAATCAGGAGATTGACGGGAATGCAGCGCTATAGTGTGATGACGGTCATAAATTCGATGCGTAGAAAAAAACTACATGGGAATAATTGGGAAAGCTGAGGAGAATTTATTTGTACCCAACTAATTATCTAAATTTTGACAGTTTTTCGAGATGACTGTCATATTCAGTCACTTCTGCAAGCACCCGCGTCTATGCGCAGAGAGATTAGAGGCTAGCTTTTGGCGAACCGGTTGGAGCTGCAATATAAGACTGTATTAGAAAATGATTTCTATTCATTGCCACACTCAGCACTGTGAGCAGATGGGTACAGGCATAACGAACGCGTTTAATCGTCTGGTTCGCTAATCGGGGCCGTAGCAGATCCGGCCTCAACGTTCTGCCAATATAGTAAGCAAATTCAGAAAGTTACGGATCAAGTAGGGTTTTGGACGCCCGCTTGACTAGGGCAAAGGCCTGGCGGGAAAACGCGCTGCGGTTTCGCATCAACGCGATGAATTTTATTAGATGTTGGGACTGGCAGTTTTGGTGGAATCAAAGAAAGCGGCGTGTTTGAGTTCCTGCAGCGCGAGGCCAAAATAGCGCCTTCTTAAGAAGGAAATTAACTCATTTAAAACATATAGTTATTGATAATACCTAAAGCATTTATCTATAAGAAAGTCTGATTCGAAGCATACTCGGTAGATTCCGGCGTGCCTTTCCCGCTTTCAACAGGGTCGATTGGCGTAGAAATTGGACGAGTGACAGCACAGCCATTTTGTAGGAAGGACAGTTCATCAAGCTGACTGCAGCTTCACTGTAAATAAATCTAAACTATTACTCAAAGTTATACTCTTATTACTTTGAAATATAACATCTTTCTACTATATTTTTGGCAATGGCAAGACTCGCCGTAAGACCTGGCGATTCGAGCCCGAATAGCTGAATCAGACCCTGGACTCCGTGTTCAGAGTACTCCTGAATCTCAAAGTCCGCTGCCACCTCACCCCGAGCCACCAATTTGGGCCTTATCCCCGAGTAGGCGGGTTTCAGATCATCAGGCTTGATAGCCGGGAAATACGAGGCAATCCTCTGCGCGAAAGTTCGAGCTTTATCGCCGTCGATTTCGAAATCGAGCTCCTGGACATACTCTGTATCCGGACCAAACTTCAGCTGCGACGCCATATCCATCGTGGCATGTATGCCCAAGCCAGCCTCGTTGGGCTCCGGCATGGGGTAGATGAGGTGAGAAAATGGATTGCGTCTCTTATAGTCGAAATAGTCACCCTTGCAATAGTAGAGCTTAGGAAGGATTGATTTCGGTATCGCATCGATCGTCTGGGCTATAGCTTGCGCCCCGAGTCCGGCTGCATTTATCACTTGCCCACATTCGAATTGATAGCTCTGCGGGTTTCTCTGCTCGTCGATCTGGCAAGAAATGTTGAAGCCATTTGCCAGAGCCTCGATTTTTTCGACCCGTGAGTAGGGCGAGTATTGCACGCCAAGATTTTGCGCCAGATGCAGCAGGCTCTGCATGTAGCTATGGCTATCGATGATTCCGGTCGAGGGTGAAAGCAGCGCGCCATCCGCCTTGATTTCCGGCTCCAGTTTCTTCAGTGCAGCAGAATCTAAGAACTTCAGATCTAACACGCCATTGTTTACGGCATTCCGTTTCAGATCACCGAGGGCATCGATCTCCGAATGTTTGGCAACGATTAGTTTGCCAATTCTCCGATAGGGGATATTGTATCGCTCACAGTGTTCATACAAGAGCTCCTTGCCCTGCACACAGAGTTTTGCCTTCAGGCTGTCGGTCGTGTAGTAAATGCCAGCATGGATTACTTCACTGTTTCGGCTGCTTATGTGCTGACCGAAACTTGCCTCCTGCTCTAAAAGCACGATGCTTACATTCTGCTTATTAAACTGCTTGGCAGCTTCGTAGGCGATGGCGAGCCCAACCACGCCTGCGCCTACCACGCAGATATCGAACCTATCCCTGCCACTCATAACGTATCGCTCATCAATTCATCTTTGCGGGGCGCTCGAACACATCAGTCACTCATAATGTTTCTAAACGTGAGGTTAATGCGAGCTTTAGCTAAGCCCTCCACTTTCGGCAGTTGGTGCAACCAATGCTGCTGCATGGCTCCCGCCATTACAAGCAGGCTGCCGTTACGTAGTGTTAGCCGATACTTCTTTGGGGGTTTGTGGTGCTTCTGCTTTAACTCAAAGATTCTCTCAGCGCCCAGACTCACGGAGGCAATTACTGCGGCATCACCCAGTTCGGATTCATCGTCGGCGTGCCACGCGACGCTGTCCTGCCCATTGCGGTAGTAATTAATGAGTACAGAATTGAAACGAACACCGACCAATTCGAATACTCGACGGTGAATGTGATCCACAGTTGGATGCCAGGGGCAGGGCGTGAGTCTGACTCCGGAATAGCCATATTCGCTCGTTCGATCGCCCATCCAGCATTGCAGTCTCGGGATCGCTCGCAGTTTACCTGCGATCCTCAGATGTTCTTGTCGCCATGGAATATCAGCGATGAGGCTATCGAACATTTTGATTGCGTCAGCCTCGTCAATCATACGAGGAAACTCTCGCAGTTCAGCATCGCCGATTAAGTGCCGTATCGGCTGGCCGGACTCTTCATCGCCTTCGAATAGATTTGCCTGCATGGTAGGTCTAGTATTCTCGCCAGTGTTGCTAGGGCATAATGCCGCTTCGCCAGTGGGTAGTGACTCGCTGAAGTACAGCAGAGATAAAAGGATACAGGATCTTGGAAGCATTTGATTACGATTTGTTTGTCATTGGAGCAGGGTCTGGCGGGGTGCGAGCCTGTCGCATAGCAGCTAGCCTGGGCGCCCGCGTGGCCGTCGCCGAAGAACGCTATTTTGGAGGCACCTGCGTCAACGTCGGCTGCGTGCCAAAGAAGCTCTACAGCTATGGCGCTCATTTCGCCGATGATTTTGAGGACAGCAAGGGATTTGGCTGGAATTTCGACAATCTACGCTTCGATTGGGGCGTTTTGAAAAAGAATAAAGACATTGAGATCAATAGGTTAAACGGTATCTATAAGTCAATACTCGAATCAAATGGCGTCGACATTTTCGAGACCCGGGCCAGAGTATCGGGGCCCAATGAAGTGCAGGTCGATGGCAAAGCAATAAGTGCTAAGCACATCCTCATCGCTGTGGGCGGTTGGCCTCAGACACCGGAGTTTCCAGGCTGTGAGCTCACCGCTAATTCCAACGATATCTTCAACTTGGAGCAGCTTCCTGAAGAGATCTCTGTAATTGGCGGCGGCTATATCGCTGTCGAATTTGCCAGCATTTTTAGCAGACTCGGCTGCAAAACACATCTAATTTACCGCGGAGACCAGCTGTTACGCGGCTTCGATGAGGATGTACGTCAATTCATTACTGGTGAGATTGGCAAGCATCTTGATCTACATTTAAATGAAGATATTTCGGAAATAGCTAAAAGAGACAATAAGTTGCAAGTCTTACTTCAATCAAGTTCAAAAATATCCTGCGACTTGGTCCTCGCGGCCACAGGCCGCAGCCCGTTAACCGCCGACCTCGGGCTGGATAGCGTCGCAGTCGAACTTAGCGAGAATGGCGCAATCAAGGTTGATGAGCATTTCAGGACTGGCGAGCCCAGCATCTATGCCGTCGGTGACGTTATAGACCGTATTGCCCTGACGCCGGTCGCACTTGCCGAGGGTCAACTGGTGGCCAGAGCACTGTTTTCAGACGATGTGGTTGCTATGTACTATCACAATATCGCAACTGCGGTGTTCTGCCATCCAAACATCGCTACCATCGGCTTATCTGAGTCCGAGGCGCGGAACCAGGGTTTCGACGTAGATATCTACGAGAGTGCCTTTAGGCCACTAAAACACACGCTCAGCGGCAGCGATGAGAAGTCGATGATTAAGATGGTCGTTGATCAGAAATCAGACCGCGTCCTGGGTCTGCATGTGGTCGCGGCCGACGCTGGGGAAATCGTTCAAGGCTTCTCGGTGGCTATCAACTGCGGCGCAACTAAGGCGGATTTCGATAGAACAATTGGAATTCATCCCACCTTAGCCGAGGAACTGGTGACGATGCGAAACAAGCGAGAGGCTTAGTCGGTTTATAATTTACGCTGCTAAGTGTCTAATTTTGCTGGCTTAGGGCTGAGATACCCCAAACAACGAGTATTTTGCTATTTCCGGTAATAAAGATTACCGGAAATAGAGGAGAGGCAATGGACGCCCTTCACATAAGCGCAATTCTATGAGTGCGCATCGCTCTTGCATAATTAAATCGACTTGTCACATAAGATATCGGCGGCACACCAGACAAGCCCAATTGGATTAACTGCGTCGGCAGGATTTGCCTATTGGAAATGGGATTATGCGAAGGGCTCGCAGCCAACTCGTGAGTACATTGATTGGTCGTGGACCCAGAATCTGTAAGGCCCGGTTCACACTTATGATAGGAATTGATCTTGATCGCATTGTGCAGGCGACCGTGAGCGCGGCGCGAAGCGTGCGTAGCCTGAGGCGGCATAATGAATTTTGCGGCTTCCTGGCCTGCTCTACTCGCTTTGCTTAACAGAGTTATTGCATGTCACTCCAGAGATAGGCACATACCGTAAAGCAGTCAATTCGCAGGCTGTTTCCTAAATCGAGATATGCGCGCCAGGCCAGACACGCAGAGAATCAGTGCTTAGCGGGCACCGATCTGGACTGTAGTTACGTCAAATAGCCCAAAAGATGAAAATATATTAATCATATTTTCAATAAGTTATATGATAAAAGCGAAGTAAGAAATTATCTCGTTGTGAAAGTAGCTCTAATTTGGGCAGGCGTGGGAACTGATCACGGAGAGCCATAGTGTTGCTGTATAGCTCTAATAGATAACCGCAGAACTGAGAACACTAACCTCACTTGCAGAGCTTTCTACCTGAGTGTAGATCTCATACAAGGTACTACAATGACGACGGCGAATATGGCTCCCCGTCCGTACTTCATTGACGCAATGCACTTGGTCCCAGAAATCCGCGTCACGGTTGTAGGCCGCTAACTCAGCAGAATTCATGCGCTTAAAGTCAGTGATATTGTCATTGTCAGTGCTAGTGCAGGCTCCCAGGCTCAGGCTGCCTAGAACTAAAAACAGGGGAAAGCTACCACGTGTATTCATGGATTACCTCGTATTATAATTTACTTCAAGATATCCTCTTATCTATCTATAAATTATCATTTTAAATGATCAATAATTAAGAATAAATCGATTCACTGCTGCTTCAGTCTTCTGGCACCTGCCCCGGCCTCTCGATCAGGGTTGCTAAGCGCAAACTCGGCCGCGAGGTATTTCTGATGGCCCTCCCCGAGACGTGACGCCTGTTCTGCCGAGAGCGCCCTTACCTCTGCGAACTGCTTCGGCCTGGTCAATGGAGTGAGCGCCTTATTTGTCCCGACACCTTACAGGTCGAGCCTACCGCTCGCTGTTCGCGGAAGATCGAACTCGGCAGCTACCAGGGCCTGGGTTAGCACTGCGGCTACTGCTGCCACGATTCGAGGCTTGCGCATTCTTAGGCATCTACTAAATATAAATATAAATCAGCATGTTAGACATATTAATTAAGGTGCTATCGCATTAGCGTGAAAACTTAAGAAAACTATTCTAAAGTTAATCTATCCGATAGTCTCTGTACAGAGTTTTGGGCTAGAAACGGACACGCGCTAGCCGCTTGGCTAATAGTCTGGATCAGGCATAATGTGCGCCACGCGGAGCAATGAGGAGTAACTCTTGGCGAATCTAGAGGGTCAAATTTGGCTGAGCGACTCAACATCAAAGCGCATGATGCTTGATCAGATTGAATTGCTTGAGGCGATAGCTAATACCGGATCAATTACTGCTGCGGCCAAGATTGCAGGTGTCAGTTACAAGACCGCCTGGGATCGATTGGAGCGTATCAATAATTTGTCCCTGCAGCCCGTAGTAAGCAGGAGCACTGGCGGCAGCAGAGGTGGCGGTTCGATCCTCACCGCTTATGGCGAGAAAATGCTGCATGGTTTTAAGCAGTTACAGGAACAACATAAGGTATTTTTAGAGAACCTGAACCAACAGCTCAGCTCATTGGATGATGTGTCAAATTTTATGAAGAATACCCTCCTGCAAACCAGCGCCCGCAATCAGTTCCTGGGCACGATCTCGGCTATTGATATCGGTGCCGTCAATTCTGAAGTACTGATTCGCTTTTCCGAGGAGCAGCAGATCGTGGCGATGGTTACAGAACAAAGCAGACAGGATATGAAGCTAGCAGTAGGCGTTGGCATCATTGCGATGATAAAGGCCTCCTCTGTCACCCTTGCGCTGGGAGACGACCTTCAGGTAAGCGCACGCAACGTGCTTAAGGGCAAGGTGAGCAAGCTAGATGGCGGCGCTGTTAACACCGATGTCAGTATAGAACTCGCCGGCGGCAAGACTCTTAGCGCGATGATTACCAATAGGAGTGCAGATCAATTAGCGTTGGTAGAGGATATGCCCATATCTGCCCTGTTCAAAGCCTCTAGCGTAATATTGATGAGGGCTTAAGCAAAACTTAAATGAAAACATTAGAACAGATAGTTAATAGGCTGATTACTAAAGAAGTGATGCTGATTTTATCTGAGCGAAAACAGATTGCCCTATCTCAAGCTTAAGTTGTTCTGCGGAGTATTCTGATATCTTTGAAAGTAGCTTCTTACCGTCGATATCAAGCTTTACCAGCCGGCTGCCCTGGTTTGTGCTGGCTGCGAACTCCTCAATTACTGCGGGGAGAATATTCAAAATGCTGGTGCGCCGCGGCTGCTCGAGGCAGATACTGACATCCCGGGCCCGAATCCTTAGCCTTGCTCGATTACCAACTTGATAGCCAGCGCCTGATAGCGGAACCTGCAGATCGATGCCTACTCCACACTCCACGGAGATCAGGCCGGGCAGCTGATCGCTGGCAATACGCCCTTCCATTACGCTAAACGCTGCATCGCTGCGTCCGAGGTCGCTGTCGATCGCAGCCAGAACCTGATGAATGGAGCCGCAATCCGTCACCCTGCCGTCAGATAGAAGCATCAGATTGTCCGCCAAACGTGCCACTTCTTCGCTAGAATGAGTCACATATAAAACTGGTATATCAATTCGTTGCAAGAATTTTTCTAGAATTAACATTAACTTTTTTCGACTCTCCTGATCCAAGGCAGACAGCGGCTCATCCATCAACAGCAGCTTCGGCTCGGCAAGCAAGGCGCGACCCAAAGCCACCCTCTGTGTCTCGCCGCCAGAGAGCCCCTTAGGGTAACGATGGAGTAAATTTTCAATCTCTAATTCAGAAACTAATTCTTTAAATTCAACAGAGTACTCAGTCAATTTTAAGCGGTTTCTACCGTATAGGAGGTTCTCTTGAATCGTGAGATGCTCAAACAGGCTTGGGCTCTGAAATATGAGGCCCACCCTCCTCCTCTCAGGTGCAAGACTGTGTTGATGTGACAGCCAGGAATGCCCGTTCACCGAGAGAGAGCCCTCGACTTCCGTCTCTATGCCTGCGATGGCACGGAGCAGGCTGGTTTTGCCGCATCCAGAGGGGCCAAAAATAGCAGTTACACCGGATCCAGGAACCTGAAAATCTGCCTGTAGTTGGAACTCAGCCTTACTCAGTTGAAGGGATGCTTCGATCATGATGTCTTCATCAAGTGAATTCGACGATTAGCGCCGTAAATCATTAATAATACGAGGAAAGAGCTTATTAAGAGACCGGCGGCCAGCCAGTGCGCCCTACCGTATTCGAGCGCCTCAACGTGATCGTAGATGGCGATGGACAGCACCTGCGTCTGCCCCGGTATATTTCCGCCGATCATCAGAACCACGCCAAACTCGCCCAGAGTATGGGCAAAACCGAGGACAGCAGCCGTTAAATACCCCATCTTTGAAAGCGGCAGCACCACACTCAGAAACCTGTCTATGGGCCCTGCTCCCAAGGTAGCGGCGACCTCCAGGGGAGTCCTGCCCAGATTGACGAAACTGTTCTGCAGAGGTTGCACAACGAAGGGCATCGAATAGATCACCGAGCCCAGGACCAAACCCCAAAATGAAAATGCCAAGGAAGGCAATCCTAGCGCTGCCGTAGTAGCTCCGACGGGGCCATTCGGCGAGAATGCCAGCAACAGATAGAATCCCAGCACTGTCGGCGGCAGCACCAGCGGCAAGGCTATGACGGCCTCTACGGTGCTGCGAATCCGTGAGCGTGTAGTTGCTAGCCACCATGCGAGCGGCGTGCCCAGAAGCAGCAGTATTAGGGTCGTGATAGCAGCGAGCCTAAGGGTGATGAACAAGGCGGCCAGATCTGTATCCGCCACGGCTAATGGTTCTCTTCAGGCAACAAGTACCCATGATTGATAAGGATCTCGCCAACGGCGGTACTGCTCATGAAGGCCGCAAACTCTCGGGCGGCATCGCTGTCCGTCAATAGCACCATGTCCTGACGGATAGGCTTGTGCAACTCGCTCGGTATCAGCCAGCTCGAGCCACGGTTACCCAT
>CAXBLN010000160.1:0-9230 GCA_963976555.1 uncultured Gammaproteobacteria bacterium | reverse complement strand
ATGTTAGATGAACTGTTGGCGTTGGCGATGTTCATGGCAGTCACACTGACACTCGCTATCCTCAGATTCAACAAGCGTCTGGATTAGTCGCAATGCGACTAGGGTTGAGTCTCGAAATAGTTTTCGAATAGATTCGAATCGTCGAACTGCTGCTCTTGAATAAAGCCCGTCGCATGAGTGCCCCACTGGCGCATAGCGCCCACCGAGGGTATGCCCGTCGGCCACAGTGTGAAGCGTTCGAGTCGCTCGCTACCGGGAATCAGACCACGGGCATCGAACAGACTCCTGCTGCCGCTCGCCGTATCCAGGTTTTTCAGTAGAGTATACGGGGTCAATTGATAGCCGTGCCGCTGCACTTCGGCACTCGCTTCGGTCTGTTCCATGCTCGGTTCAATGCCGACGATAAAATGCTCGTTCCCGGTTATTTTTAAGTCAAGTCCACCGGATAGGAGCATTCTATCCAGATAGAAAATATTCGCCGGCTCCCGCGATGTGGGTTGCGCCTTCACTTTGAGCTCATCTGCGACGGCGAAGTACTTGTGATAGCAGCCACAGCTGTGAATGCTGTCATAGAACATTACCCGACCGCCTTCATCGAGAGTCACGCGCCATATAATACTGTCGACTTTGCCGGCGTAGAGGTCGATTAGGGCTACGGGCTTTCGCTCGGGAAACCAGAACACATAGTTCAGCTGCAACAGATTTCTGCCTTCGAATCGAGTCATCGAAGGCAGTGAATACACTACCGGGTTCTCGGTGTCGATAATGACCTGGCCTGCTTGCCAGCGTGGTTCGCCGATCTTGTCATTTACGTCGAGCAACTCTATCTGTAACCCAGGGGCGTGTTTGTCGAACAGTGCATCGAGCTGAGTCTTACGTAGCAGCGGCAGCTGAAGCGCGTTGTTGCCGTAGGCGGTCCGCATCCATTCGGCCACATCGACCTCAACACTCTGCTCACGTTCTAGTCGGTAGAGGCTGCTGTGGGTGAAGGTCTCCTCTTCGAAATACATGCTTCTCTCTTTGGCATGCTCTGCAAGTATGCGGGGTTTCAGGAAGGGTCGTAGCAGTGGCAACGCCCCTAATGTCTGCAGGCCTCGGCTGTACTCGTCTGGGAAATCTGCCCGACTCATAGTGTCCAGAATAGCTCGCCTTTCCTCACGGAATTCTGCGCTACTAGAAAATATTCGTGAACACTCGGCGAGATCACCTAATGCCTCCTCACTCCAGGGGGAGTTGAGATTTCTATTCTCCGCAGCGCGAACTTCTATTGCGAGTTCGGCCAGCAGCGTTGTCCATTCACTAAGCTCTTCCTGGGACTGTACCCAGAGCGCCAAGGTATGAAGAAATCGATTGCTGTGTAGCAGAGGAAAGAAACCCAGCGCAGGTGTGCTGGCATCTAGCGCATCGTTTCGCTTAACATCTTCCCGAAAAAGTCGAATACCGTCCGAGCAACTCGATGGAAGCGATTCTCGTACAATGCGGGTCTGTTCGCTGTAGGGGCGTTCGAGTGTTGCCTGGCAGGCACCGAGAAGCAAAGCGAGAATCAGGCAGAGGGAAAGTCGTTGTGGGAAAAATCCAGGCACCTGATTCCTTATATAAAATCAACTTCTGAAATCACAGAATATGCAGATGAAAAAAGCGGGCGCAATGCTGCACCCGCTTTTACCAGAAGAATCTAAACCTGCGCGATCGGTGTCGAGCGCGAGAAGTCGTGATTCTTTATTGGCAATTCTCTCACTCTCTGACCGGTCAGAATATAGAGGCCGTTGCTTACAGCTGCTGCTATCGGTGGTGTTGCCGGTTCTCCCAAGCCCCCTAACGCTTCGCCAGATTCGATGATGTGCACATCGATCTCAGGCGAATCGGCCATGCGCACCATCTCGTAGTCGGGGAAGTTGTTCTGCGCGACGCGACCATTCTCGATGGTGATCTCGCCGTACAGGGCAGCTGTGAGTCCATAGATGATACCACCCTCGACCTGTGCTTCTGCTCCGTCGGGATTGACCGCCCAGCCACAATCGATAGCACAGGTTACCTTGTGCACTACAGCTCGGTTATTTGCATCGAGTGAGACCTCCGCAACCTCGGCTACTATGCTGCCGAAGCTTTCCTGAACGGCTATACCAAGGGCATGACCCTCGGGAAGATTCTGTCCATAGCCCGCTGCCTCGGCCGCGACTTCCAGCACCTTACGGTGGCGTGGATGCTCAGCAAGCATCTCCATACGAAATTGGAAGGGATTCTTTCCTGAACGATGGGCAATCTCATCGACGAAAGACTCGGTAAAGAAAGTCTGTTGCGAGTGATCGACACTACGCCATGCTGCGATGGGCACGTGAGTATCACCATCGACGACGCGAATAGATTGGTTAGCTATGGCATAGGGAATATGTGACGCACCCGGTACTTGTATCGGACCTGTGAAACGATTGTGCCAGGCCTGAACTACACCGTTACTGTCGAAGGCTGCCTTGAAGTTACTCGCGACGGCTGGTCGATAATAGTCTTGTTGCATATCGTCTTCTCGACTCATAACAGTCTTTACCGGAACATCGAATTCCTTCGCGATGAGTGCCGCGTGATCGATAACATTCCAGTTAAACGGCAGTCTTCTACCGAATCCGCCACCGAGATAACTGTGATGGAAGATCGCGTCGTCCTCCGATACGCCGACCATCTTGGCGATTCTTGCCTTAATGCCTAGAGCGTCCTGCGTGCTCGTCCAGACTTCTACGATATCGTCGTGGCAGTGCACGGTGCAGTTCATGGGTTCCATCGCCGCGTGGGCGAGATAAGGAACTTTGTAATTTCCTTCGATCACATCTGTAGCGGAATCCAGAGCACTTTGTGCGTCGCCGACCTCTTTGTCTTCATCACTATCGTCCTCGGCCAGGCTGCGCTCGAAGCCTGCGAACAGGTCGGCGCTGGATGTGTTGTCTGCATCCGATGTTTCAAATTCGGACTTAACCAGTTTCAAGGCTTCCTTAGCTCGCCAGTAACTGTCGGCTACTACTGCGACTGAGTCTTCCAGTTCGATGACACGCTTAACGCCGCGTCGACTCAGTACATCGCCCACATCGACAGAAACCAGTTTCGTGCCAAATACAGGCGCGAGGCGAATAGCCGCATACAGCATATCTTCGCTGTGAGCATCGATGCCGTAATTGGCAGTGCCATCTACCTTCGCGGGGATATCGACGCGGGAGATCCCTTTGCCCATGATGGTATATTGCGAGGGTTGCTTAAGCGTTACATTCGCAGGGGGTTCCAGCAAGGCTGCATCGGCTGCCAATTCGCCATAGCTTAGCGAGCGTCCGCTAGCATTGTGCTGCACATGGCTAAGCGCTGTGCTGCACTCGGTACTCGCCACGCCCCAGCGCACTGCGGCACAGTCGACGAGCATCATTCGCGCAGCTGCACCGGCTGTGCGCATGGCTGTGTTACCGGTGTATCTAACTGAAGAACTGCCACCGGTAATCTGCAGGTTCATCACTCTGGCTACCGTTCCCGCGCTGGCATTAACCAAACCGGTTAGAAAGCTGGGTAGGCCGAATTCGCTGGCGAAGCCCTTCACTAGATCGCCATTGGCGAAGAGGTCGATCGCGGGCGCCTGCTCTACAGCGATATCTTCCCAGGCGGCATCGAGTTCGTCGGCAGCCATTTGCGCCAGTGAGGTGTGTACGCCCTGACCCATCTCGGAGTGGGGCACATACACGGTGATCTTGTTGTCAGCCTCGATCTTGATGAAGGAGGTCACATAGTGCTCTCCCTCGCCAGCCAGTTCCGAATTCGCTTGGCGATGCCTGCTCGGTTTCAGAGCCGAGTAGCCGATGAGTACGCCGCCGCCGGCGACCGCTGCACTTAATAGGAAACGTCTTCTGGTAATTTTCATATTCGTTCTCCTTTACGCCGTAGCCAGTGAACGAATTGCCTTGCGCACTCTTGGATAAGAGCCGCAGCGACAGACGTTGGTTATATTGCTATCGATCTCGGCGTCGCTAGGGTTGGGGTTGCTAGCGAGTAACGAGGAGACCGCCATGATCATGCCGGATTGGCAGTAGCCGCACTGCGGCACCTGGTGGTCTATCCAGGCCTGCTGTACGGCGGTCAGATCCGGTGCTGAGGGATTCGCACCCGCAGCGACCGAGGCGAGGCCTTCGATAGTGGTGATTTCCTGGCCTTCTACCGCGCTCACCGGAGTCACGCAGCTTCTCACCGCGCTACCGTTGATGTGGACAGTGCAGGCGCCACAGGAGGCGATGCCGCAGCCAAATTTCGTTCCCGTCATGCCTAGCTCATCGCGAAGCGCCCAGAGAAGGGGCATCTCCGGCTCTATGTCCAGATTCTGCTCTATACCATTAACTTTAAAAGTGGCCATAGCCAATCCCCCCGGGGAATTTCGTTGTGATTCTGTGAAAGTTGTTCTGAGCCGAGTATAGCAGTCGATGAGGCGCTAGAATACGACATTGGCCGCAGCCACCGGCGAGCTTAACGCGCAATTGCGTTATAGTCAGATTCTGCTAAAAACCTGTGAAATACGGTAAGTTCCATCTATGGCAACGATGTCACATAGCCCGAGTATCGAGTTTAACTACAGCGCATTGGAATCAGTCTCTGCCGGCGCTGACTGTATACAGACGCTTGCCTCGCTTGTTACCCGGCTCGAGGCAAAGCGAGTGCTATTGGTAGCATCGAACAGCCTTAGCCACGCAACCGGGGGATTCGCAGATATTCGGGCGGCACTAGGCGCTAACTGTGCGGGACTGATCCACGACATCGGCACGCACACGCCACGTGTTGATGTGATGCGCACACTGCATGCCGCGCGCTCGGCGGACGCGGACCTGCTGGTTTCTCTGGGTGGAGGTTCAATCATAGATGCTTGCAAGGTCGTGCAACTGGCACTCGATCAGGGCGTTGAATCGGAAGCGGAGCTAGTCGAGTATGCGCAGTATAGCGACGGCACTCATGGCTCTAAATATGGGGACTTCAGCTTGTTTGGCGGCGCATCGAAGATTCGC
Source organism: uncultured Gammaproteobacteria bacterium (assembly GCA_963976555.1). Lineage (GTDB taxonomy): Bacteria > Pseudomonadota > Gammaproteobacteria > Pseudomonadales > Pseudohongiellaceae > UBA9145. Next base: position 4,209 of record CAXBLN010000160.1, on the reverse strand, counting down.
CAGATCGCCGTCCCGACCACCCTCTCCGGTGCGGAATTCAGCAATAATGGCGGCGTCTTGAATACCGATATAGCTGCCAAGGAGGGTTATCGTGGAGTCGATCTCTGTCCGCTCCACATCGTTTACGACCCGAAACTGAGTCTGCATACGCCAGAATGGTTATGGTTCTCAACCGCTATTCGCTCGCTTGATCATGCGATCGAGGGCTTTTGCTCCGCCGACAGTCACCCGTTTCTGGACGGGCATTTCCTCCATGCCATGCATTTGTTCGCCAGCTCCCTCGGTCAGAGTAAGCAGAACTTCGAAGACCTCAATGCAAGAAGCCTCAGCCAACAGGCCGTCTGGCTCGCATGCTGCGGACTCGGTAACGTCTCCCACGGGGCGAGCCATGGTATCGGATATATTCTCGGCAGCCTCTGTGGCGTTCCTCACGGCTATACCTCCTGTGTCATGTTGCCGGCGGTGCTCGCCTGGAATTCAGGGGTACTCGAAGACCGGCAACAGGCAATTAGTGCTGCATTGGGGAATAGTGGGCAGAGCGCTGCTGCCTCGGTCAAAGCCCTGGTGAAGAGTCTGGATTTGCCGACATCGCTAGCGGATGTCGGTGTGCAGAAAAGTCAGCTAGCCCAGATTGCCCAGCGTGCGGCGAAGCATCCCGTCGTAAGGAAGAACCCGCGACTGATTAGAGATGCGAACGATGTATTGGAGATACTGGAGCTAGCGTGGTGAGCATAGAAAAATTGATATGAAAAATAGTAATTCTACACGCTGTTTATTACGGAGCAATTCTCGATGTTTCGTGCTACTCCTTTGCGCTTTATTTCAGTCGGCTCTCGCTCAGGAAGAGACGCAGTATGTTCGATTTATTCAGGGCGATGGTCAGTGGGTGGGAGAGCTGCAGGTCGCAGTCGTCACCTTCATGAATGAAGACGGAGTAGAGTTAGACTTGGTAGCTGCGGTTCATCTAGGCGAAGCAGAATACTATGCCCAGCTCAATGGATATTTTACAGAACGAGATGTTGTTCTCTATGAACTCATTGCCGAGGCGAATCAAGTTCCAGCCGGAGCCGGGACTGGGAGCGCATCCCTGATAGGCTTCATACAGCAGGCCATGGCAGGTTTTCTACAAGTTAGTTTTCAACTGAATGAGATCGATTACTCCCCCTTTAATTTTCTCCACGCCGACCTGACACCATCTCAGTTGCAGGCCTTGATGGAAAGCAAGAATGAAAGCTTCTTAACCATGTTTATCGACTTGGCGATGGCGCAGATGCCGGCACAAAGCGACGCTACAGACGAGCCAATATCAGCACTCAATATGCTCACAGTGCTTAGAGCTATGAATGCAGAGGATAGCAGTGCCGCTTTCAAATATCTGTTTGCGTCAGAACTGGGGCGCAGTGGTGGTGTGATGGTCGGTGCGGAATTAGAACAGCAGTTCACGATACTCGGCGATCGCAACGAGGTGGCACTGCGAGTATTGTCAGAGGTATTGCAGAATCCTGATAATCACCGAATCAGCATTTTCTACGGGGCGGCCCACATGCCGGGAATCGAGAGAGTCTTAGTCGCCGAGATGGGCTTCACGCGCACAGAACAGCGCTGGCTAACGGCCTGGGTCATCCCTTAAACGATTGAATTTACTCGCTTTGCCGTGTTTTAAGAGTAACTAGGGGTTTTCTGTTGACTAAGGGCGCATTTACCGGACAATAGGCTCACCGTTTCGCAATCGGGGCGTCCTATTTTACTAATTACAGGTAAAAAGGATGGGGGGGCAAACGCTGCGGCGAGCAGCACTAGAGGGTAACTCCAGGCTTCCGTTGTAAAACACATAAGAGTGACAATATTTTTAATAGGTGAATTTAAAATGAAAAAATTATTAAGCGGATTGCTGGTTCTATCTCTATCAATACTTGTTGGTTGTGCAGCGGGTGGTCCTCCTCCAGCTGTTGGCGTTTGGGATGCGGAAATTAATTCTCCACTAGGCGCGCTGCCAATCGTCATTACCATGAATCCAGACGGTAGTGGTGATATGGCATCGGACGTTTTGAATGCTCCTATTTCGGGCATCGTCTATGTTGACAATACTGCAGCGTTTACTGCTGAGCTTTCGGTACAGGGTCAGGAGATCGTTCTAGACTTTACTGGAACTGTTGACGGCGACGTTCTGACTGGTGAATTCGGCAGTGACTTCGGTGCAATGAGCGTAACTGCTACACGCCAGTAGTAGCTTAGTTCGGTTTACAGGAAAGGGTCGCATGGCGACCCTTTTTTTGTGGGAATTTGATTAGATGACGCTGAATCGAAGCTGTTCTTTAACTAGCTCCAGGTTCTGTTGTGCATTAGGACTGTTAGGATGGATTTCCAGCAGATCTTCGAAAGCCTGCCTCGCTTTGCTCAGTTCTTCTCGCTGAATATAAACCATCCCCAACCCAGACAGTGCGCCGAAGTGGCGTGGCTCGAGTGCGAGCGTTTTTTCGATATCGCCGACTGAAGCATCTAGATTCCCTAGCACATAGTGCAGAGTCGCGCGTTTATTCCAGCCTTCGGCATACTCGGGAAAACTTTCCGTTAGGCGATTGAATACAATCATGGCTTGGGCATAGCGCCCCGCATTCATTCTCTGTGTGCCTACGAGCATAAGCTGTTGGACATCGTCGTTAGCGTGTTGTAGCCAAATCTCCCATATCTGGCTCTCTGTTATCTGAATCTGCCGAGCATCTTCCGTATCTTGCAGCGTGGCGAATAGATCGCCCAGGCGGACATCTGTCTGATCTGCATATATCAGTGGCGTCGTCAGACTGAGAAGTAGAATGGCTAAAAATCGTGGCAGCATAGATGGTCGACCTGGTTTGCAAACAAGTTTCACGGCTTGCGAAGTCGCGTGTGGAGATCGGTCGAGTATAGCGCCCAAGCTTGGGCGATGGCTAGAAGTGCTCCGCCGAAGACGTGTGCCAGTCGTCGCGGTAGCTATCCGGGATGTTCTCGGTATGCAGTTGGTTCTCAATTAGCGCTTCGTATATCTCATCGAAGTTTTTCGATCTGCCTTCGAAGCGACTAAAGAGGTCGATCGGAGCCAGATGATCGGGATTGTCAAAACCCATAGCTCCGCAGAGATCCAGGCAAGCGTGCACGGTCGCTGCCTGATAGTTCTTCACGCGATTGGATTTTTCGTTCACATCTATAGCCCTGGCTCTGGCGGGGTCTTGCGTGGCGATCCCGGTAGGACAGTTGTTGGTGTTGCAGGATTTCGCCTGTACACAGCCCAGCGCGATCATCATCGAGCGTGCCGCGTTCACGACATTCGCTCCGACGATGATCTTCTCTAACATGTCGAAGCCCGTAGCGGTTTGACCCGCACTAATCAATCGAATCTGCTTCCTCAGTCCTGCTCCGATCAACACTTGATTGATATAGTAGGTTGCCTCGATGCAGGGCGTGCCGAGTCGGTTCGAGAACTCCACCGGAGCGGCGCCCGTGCCGCCCTCGGCGCCATCGATGGTAATGAAATCTGGCAAAATCTTCGTCTCCAGCATCGCCTTCACCATGGCCATGAATTCTACTTTTCTTCCCAGACAGAGTTTGAAGCCTATCGGCTTGCCGCCGCTAAGATCTCTCAGGCGTTTCACGAAGTTTAGAAGCCCCTTAGGATTATTAAACTCCGGATGGGACGCCGGTGAGTTTACCGTTTTGCCAACTTCGACCAGCCTGATCTCGGCTATCTCCGGAGTCACCTTGGCGCCGGGAAGCACGCCACCGTGAGAGGGTTTCGCGCCCTGGGACAGCTTGATCTCTATCATCTTTACGGAGTCGTAGGCAGCGCGCTCGGCGAAGGCCTCATCGTTGAATGAACCGTCCGGATTTCGGCAGCCAAAATACCCTGTGCCGATCTGCCAAATAATGTCGCCGCCATGCTCCAGATGATATTTACTGAGCCCACCTTCGCCGGTATTGTGCGCGAAATTGCCCATCGCGGCCCCCTTGTTCAGTGCGGCGATCGCTGTCGAACTAAGCGCGCCAAAACTCATTGCGGAAATATTCAGTCGAGAGGAACTGTAGGGTTTCTTGCAATCGGCGCCTCCAAAGACTACCCGTACGTGTTCGTCGGACACCTCTTTCACATTCATCGAGTGACTTAGGCTGCGGTATCCCTCGGCTGTAATCTCTTGCTCGGTGCCGAAGGGAAGTGTGTCGTTGGCACCCTTCGCT
>CAXBLN010000159.1:0-9342 GCA_963976555.1 uncultured Gammaproteobacteria bacterium | reverse complement strand
AGTGCATTTTTCTTGTCACCCTCCATGCCTACATGAAAATCGTCCATGCCTGAAACCGAAATCGTCCACACGTTGCGCTCTAGCAATTCATCGATAATCTTGGGAGTCAGCAGATCGCCCGTGGTCTGTACCACGATTTTTATGCCGCCATTATCTTTGTATTTGTTCTGCAGCGCCTCGAGTACCGGGTAGAGGATGCGCTCGCGCACGGGTTCGGTCAGCACATCTCCGCCAGAGAGAATGATCTTCCCCTTCTTCTCAGTAGTGGAGTCCCCAATGGCCTCCAGATAGGTCATGCGTTCGGGCAGGTTTGCGATTATGCGTGGAAAATTGATCTCGGCCTCACGCACAACTGCCTCGAGCTCATCTCTTACATAGGGGCGAAAGCGTGTCTCGTAACAATGCTTACAGCGGCGATGGCAATGCCAGCAGATCACATAATAGATTGATTCCATTCGGGGTCCTTCTTCAGTATTTTGCTGCGAATTTTGCCGCTTTCGATAAAACGGCTGGCGACCGTATTAGAGACCCGTGCCGGCTGGATATCTTTCAGATGCAGAGTCAATCGGCGGCTTCTAACCTGGCTCGAGAGTATAGGATAAATCTAAAGGTCGAGGTTCTAAAAGTCCACGCCTAATTGCGCTGTAGACGGCCCGATAGAAGATGCGTGGCTAAGCCTAACATGAGTACGAGTACGGCTGCCGAATCTATCAGTGCTACTCTCAAAAGATTGGCATTGTCTGTTCCTGTTAGCACGAACAGGAGAATGAAAGAGACCATGCTAACAAGACCTGCGATGCCCGCCTGTGTTCTCAGGCCCTTGCTGAATGCAGCAGCGAAGAGATAGCCACCGACGATTGCAAACAGCACTGCGCGATGCCTCAGCAATAGCGCGAGATCCGCAGATTCAATCGGAATTGCATACAGCTGCGTCAGCTTGGCATTTGAGAGCGTACCTACAGAGGGAGCCAGATTGATGACAGCGGCCAGTAGGTAGGCAAATACAGTGAAGTAGCGCATGTTCTATACCGAGTTTGTGATGCTGGCATTGTATCCATGCGCCGCCTGGGACTCGATTACCCGACAGGTAAGATCTAGTGTAGTTTTCGCCAGCTCAGCGTAGCAGTTGTGCGGCCTGCGTCATTCTTGAGCGATAGTTTAAGCAGCCCATCACTGAATTCGAAGTGACGCACATTATCTCCTCCAACCCATTCCGGCACCATCGGGGCGCCCTCAACATGATGAATCACGAGGCTGTTAGCTAGATCGAATGATACCTTTCCCCAGTAAGCGAAGCCGCCGGTGACGCGCTCTTCGGACCCCTGGTTCCTCTCGGGGAGATCGCGAGGCATTCCCAGGCCGGCCATATTGTCGAACTTATCGTAGCTGAGTCGCCCGACATAATTCATGTCGATCGGGTCACCCTTTTCAGGGAATTGAAAATAGCTCACGAGTTCGAAGTCGCCCTGGAATTGCTGTTTGATTTCTTGCAAGGTTTCCGCCGCTTGAGACGGTTGCGGGATCGACACGAGAATTATCACCGTACATAACAGTTGTTTAAGTACACGTAGAAATTTAGTCACTGCTGCACCCCCTAATTGAAGAATATCGACATTTATGAGTCATGAAGCAGTTCGCTGTCGCCTAGATGTTGAGTCTCACTACAGCAGCTTCTTTAAATCCGGCTTAGTCACCTTCCCCATTGCGTTTCGAGGCAGCGCTTCGATAATCTTTATCGCTTTCGGTATTTTATAGGACGACATCTTACCGTCACACCAGGCCTTGAGATCCTCATACTCCATCGATGCTCCGGGCTTAAGACCAATGAAGGCCATGACTGATTCACCCCAGGTCTCATCTTCGACACCGATTACAGCGCATTCCGCCACATCTTCGTGAGTGAGCAGCGTGCCCTCGATCTCTAGCGCGGACAACTTATAGCCGCCTGACTTAATGATGTCGATTGAGGATCGGCCCATGATGCGATAGTAGCCGTCGTCTATGACCGCCACATCGCCAGTGCAGAACCAGCCGTCGTGAAAGCTTTCCTTCGTTGCTTTCTCATTCGCCCAGTACTCCAGGAAGACGTTATCGCCCTTAATGCGAATCTCGCCGGGCGTATTCTCTTCGGTAATCGCTTTGTTGTCTTCATCGAAAAGTTGCGCCTCTACCCCTGGCAATGCTTGACCCACATGTCCAGCGCGTCGCTCACCGTTATAGGGATTGGAGATGCCCATGCCGATCTCTGTCATGCCATAGCGTTCGAGCAGAACTTGTCCGGTCAGTTCTTTCCACTGTTTGAACAGTTTTACCGGACAGGCTGCGGAGCCAGAGATGTTCAGGCGCATGGGTCTGAAGCCATCGCATATCTTCGCGACTTCACTCTCATCGATCGTGTCGAAATACTGTATAAGCTTCACATAGATGGTTGGTACTGCCATAAACACATTGTAGGTGCCGGCGACGATCTCGGCGGTAATCTTAGGAATATCGAACTTGGCGAATAGGTGCACGGTAGCACCTGCCCAAAGTCCGCAGCTTAGAATATTGATGATGCCGTGGATATGATGCACCGGCAGAAACAGAGGGATAGTATCTTGATCGGTCCAGCTCCACGCCTCGATAAGTGTCGTGATTTGTGCGCGAATCGTCTTGTGTGTGCTCACTACGCCCTTGGGCTTGTTTGTAGTTCCACTGGTAAACAGCATCATCGCTCGACGTTCGGGAAGGATTGTTGGCAAAGCGCCGACCTCATCTGCCATCACATCATCGACCGACATTAGCTCGATATTCATCTCTGCGCAGAGTTCTCTAAGCGATTCCTGATAAGCACCGTTAGCGATCATGCGCGTGACACTTGCACAGCTTAGGTAGTGTTCCAGCTCAGCGACGGCGGAGGCTACGTTTAATGGTATGGCGATGCCTCCGGCACGCCAGATGCCGTGCATAGTTGTGACGTAGTCTACGCTGGCGGGGATAAAGAAGGCGACGCGCTCTTCGGCCAGGTCATCCTTGTCTCGCATCAGGCCGGTAGCGAATTTGTCTATTCGTTGATTTATGTCGGCATACGTATAGGAATTGTCTCCTTCTACCAGAGCGATCTTTTCGTTGTCATTATTAAGGTGTGGAAAATTCTTTTCTGACATGCGCTAGTTTCCTTTGTGCTGCTCGGCTCGATGAGATTCATCGAGTGGGTTCCTGAGATTAGACTCTTCGTTAGTTACAATATTGCATTGACGATGAAAAACAAGATAGAAGGACCTAACAGGCATCCTACGCCAGTGTAGAAGGTGGCTGTCATCGCGCCATAGGGAACGAGTTTGGGATCGGTCGCCGCCAGTCCGGCCGCGACGCCCGAGGTAGTGCCCATGAGTCCGCCGAATACCATCGCGGATTGCGGATTGTCCAGACCGATCGCCTTGGCCACCATCGGCGTGCCTATCATTACCAGAATTGATTTGATGAGTCCGGCGGCTACGCTCAACGCGATGATATCTGAGCTTGCGCCCAGAGCCGAGCCCGTGACTGGTCCTACGATATAGGTTACTGCACCAGCTCCGATAGTGGTGACGGTGACCGGATCGGTGTAACCGTAGAGAACGGCGACAACAGCGCCAACAATGAAGGAGACGACAACACCGGCGAAGATCGAGACTACACCGGCCAGACCTGCCTTCTTTAACTCGCCGAGTTTAACGCCGAATGCTGTTGCGACAATGGCGAAGTCGCGCATCATGCCGCCCCCCATCAGGCCTATGCCGCCGAGCAGAGTAATGTCAGCAACACCTGTGTTGCCTCCAGTAGCCTTGCCACCGAAGTAGGCGGCCACCAAGCCTAGGGCAATAGCGATAGCGGAGCCATGAATGCGCCCGTTCGTCAGCTTGTCAGCGAGGAAATAGGATATCCAGATCGTAAGGCCGATTACGGCGAAGGCGACGATAAGGGAATTGCGAGTAAAGACGGTATCGAGGATTTCCATTGCAATTTCGCGGATTTCCATTATCGCTCTTCCTTAGCCGTGATGTCGGAGCTGCCAATCTTGCTGATGACAGGCACCAGAGCGAAGCTCACGACCACCGCGGCGACACCTGCGACTACTGCGAGCATGCCGCCTTCGAATGCGGCGACGACGTCCTGCCTCGCGGCCATGGCGACCACAATCGGGATATACATAGCTGACCAGAACTGAATGCCTGCTCCAGAGGCACCATCTACGAGGGTCTTAAATTTTTGGGAATTACTGGCGAGAACGAGTAAGAGCATAGCAATGCCTACCCCTCCCACGTTGGCCTCGACTACCAGGACCTTCCCCAACAGCTCGCCGAGGAGCATTCCAAGAATCAAACAGGCAGATAGCAGAGCTACACCGTAGACAATCATTTTTTATCCTTATTATTCTATCAGCAGGCCGCGGGAAGCGTTCCACCTAGAGCCTGATGATATGACGCAGTCGGTTTTTGTGCAATTTGCCAATTTTCGCGTCAGTTGGGGGCCATTCAACCCGATTTAGGGGTTAATTCAGGCCATCTGAATTGACAGTAGTAGGCGGTTTATAGCTTAATTGTGCTCCGGTTCGCTGCTGGCTTCAGGATATCAATCCTCGGCCTCTACTATTAATAATTCAGCTACGAAATCAGTCATTTATCGCTTAAAAGGTTATCCAAATGAGTAAATTTTCCAAGTCCTTGTTCATACTTCTGAGCTTTGGGCTCATCTCAATGGCCACATACGCTCAAAACGTGACCACTGACATTCTAGAGAACGCCCAGGACTACTCAGATCGCTGGGTTACCTACGGCAAAAATTACGGTGCCTGGCGCTATATGCCGGATGCCCAGATCAATCGCGATACGGTGGCGAATCTGCGACCGGTCTGGATCAAGCAGAATGGCGTGACCGGAGGTGCCTTCGAGGTAACGGCCTTGGTCAACGACGGCCGCATGTATCTCACTACGGCTAACAGCCATCTGATCGTTGTCGATCCCTTAACGGGCGATGAACTGTGGCGCTATGACCACGACTTCGAAAATGTGGACCTGTGCTGTGGACCTCATAACCGAGGCGTTGGGCTCCACGAAGACAAAGTATTCTGGGGAACGCTGGACGCACATCTATTGGCGTTCGACGCCGCTACCGGCATCCAACTGTGGGATGCCGAAGTTGGCGACCATCGCGAATCATTCTCCGTAACAGGAGCACCGCTTGTCGTTAAAGATATGGTGCTGATCGGAGTGGGCGGCGGCGAGTATGGCATCCGCGGCTATATCGACGCCTACGATGTGAATACCGGTGAGCGTCGATGGCGCTTCTATACAACACCGGCGGAAGGCGAGCCGGGTAACGAAACCTGGTTGGGCGATTCCTGGAAGACAGGCGGTGCCCCGACTTGGGTGACCGGTACCTACGATCCAGAAACAGACATGGTGTTCTGGGGCACGGGTAATCCCTGGCCGGACATTAACAACGCTGTGCGTGCCGGAGACAACCTCTACTCGAATTCCGTTGTCGCGCTGGATGCCGATAGCGGCCAGCTACGTTGGTACTTCCAAACATCACCACGAGACGAGTTCGACCACGACTCCACGTCAGAACCAATGATCATCGAAGAAATGTTCGAAGGCGAAATGCGCAAAATGATCGTGCAGGTCTCTCGCAACGGACACGTGTATGCGCTGGATCGCATGAACGGCGATTTTCTCTATGCTGGCGAATACACGCGAGTGAACTGGGCAGAGAGAGACGAGCGCGGCAAGCCCGTGTTGAAGGAATCTATGTATGAGCCCGCCGACGAGATGGTATTTCCAGGGCTCTACGGTGGCAAGAACTGGCCACCGGCTTCCTATAGCCCGGACACGCATATGCTCTACATCCCCACGACCGAGTGGGGCACGCGTTTTATTCGCCGCGAAGGCGAAGGCCGTCCAGGAACTATGGATCTCGGTGGAATTCCGCAGTTCGATACTACCGGCACGGGCTGGGTTGTGGCGTTCGATATGCTCAGCGGCGAGATCGCCTGGCAGAAGGAAATGCCTGGCAACTTCAACTGGGCAGGCACTCTATCTACCGGTGGTGGCTTGGTCTTTTCTGGCGCTCCCGATGGCCACGTCTATGCCATGAATGATGAGACCGGCGAGGTGTTGTGGAAGTTTCAGACGGGCAGTGGCATCTATGCACCGCCAACGAGCTTCACGATCGACGGCAAGCAATACCTCGGCGTTGCCTCGGGTACGCGAAACCCTGTCACCCGGGAAGGTGTTGCGACGGGCATTGCTACCGGCAACTATATTCTTTTTAGTCTTTAAGTATTGATTGCTTTGAAACTGACTAGAAAAGCTAACGCGAAAGGCGAATAAATTGAAAACTACTTCAGCATCAATACTAACCTACAGCCTGAAGCGAATAGCCGTTGCTCTTCTCTTCGGCTTCGTATCGGCTTCTGCTCTAGCGGGTGTTGGCGAGGGTCAGGAGCTCTACAATGCGTACTGCCAGATCTGTCATGGCCCGTTGGGCGAGGGACAAACCATGGGCAAGCCGCTCACCGATGGCCCAGCTAATCGATTGACCGATCAGGGTCTCATCGATGTCATCGCTGAAGGTCGTGCCGGGACTGGTATGGTCGCCTGGGAGGGCTCGCTGAGCGAAGTTGAGATATTCGACATCGCGAGCTACATACGAAACCTGCAAGGGAAGCCAGCCTTGAATCTCGGCGACGATAGCGCGGGTCCCAGCGACGATCCTTTGGTTCTCGCTGGCGAACAATTGTTCAATGGCTCGGCAGACTGTGCCACTTGTCACTCTTATGATGATAAGGGCGGCAGTGTAGGCCCAGCATTGGATGGGCTTGGTGCTCGTCTTAGCGATGACGCACTTCTACAGGCATTGATTAGTCCCTCGGCAACTATAGTGACTGGCTATGGTGCCAAAGAAGTAGAACAAGAAGATGGCACAGTGATTCGCGGGCGCTTTAGAAACGATTCAGAGCTGGCAGTGCAGATACAGAGTGAAGACGGAAGGCGCTGGGTAACCTATTTCAAGGAGCGAGTGAAGTCCGTTAGTGATTCAAATGAGTCACTTATGCCGGACAATTACGCGAGGCTCGGCGCCGACGAGCAGCAGCAACTGCTCGCTTTTTTAAAGTCGCTCTAGGGAATCGCTATATCAGTTGATAGCGGTATTTTAGGGAGTGAGAAAGGAGAATGAACTTGAGAAGATCAAATAAATTATTGTTGTGTCTTGCCGCGGCTTTTGCGTTGAGTGTGAATGCAGATCAGAATTTTCGTGCAGATCAGTCTTTTGGGGCAGAAATGCCTGCCGCAGGAGAAGCGGTTAGTCTCAAACAGGCCATTGCGAACATCGATTCTCAAAGCGACGGCGAGATGATTAAGGTGCAGGGCCAAGTGACGGAAGTGTGCCAGGCGAAGGGTTGCTGGATGATCATTGTAGACGGAGATAGCTACGCTCGAATCACTTTCGAGGACTATGGTTTCTTCGTTCCTATGGAAACAAGCATGCAACGCTCAGTCGTCTACGGCGTGTTGAGTGAGCATACATTAAGCGGTGAGCAGGCGGAGCATTACGCTCAAGATGCTGGCGCTAAATCGACTCTAGAAATGCGAGGCGAGGTTAAGGAATATTCTTTAGTCGCTCGAGCAGTGCAGTTGGAGAATAAGTCCTAATACTAGTCTAGATATCTAGACTATTGTTTTGATTAAGCAATCGGGGAAGAGCATTAGCTCTTCCCTTTCTTATTACATACTAAAGAAACATATTAAGGTTACATTATGGAAATCGATACCGCCGAACTAACCGCTATGGCGATACCCTATGGCATAAAGCTACTCACAGCATTAGCGACTCTTCTCATTGGATTGTTTATTGCGAACATGCTCATCTCGCTTGTGAAGAAACTCATGAATAAGGGTTCAGTAGATCCTTCTCTGGTTACTTTTCTGAGCAGCATGATAGGCATCCTGCTGAAGGTGATGGTGTATATCACCGCGCTGGGCATGCTGGGTGTAGAAATGACGTCCTTCATCGCCATACTCGGTGCCGCTGGCTTGGCCGTAGGTCTTGCTCTATCCGGCACACTGCAGAACTTTGCGGGCGGCGTAATGATTCTTTTCTTTAAGCCCTATAAGGTCGGTGATGTGATCGAGGCGCAGGGTTATTTAGGCTCGGTTAAAGAGATACAGATTTTCGTGACGATTCTAACCACGCCCGATAACAAGACGATATTGATTCCCAATGGCCCATTGGCAACAGGCTCTATGATCAACTACACCACACAGGCGACACGTCGGGTTGACTGGGAGTTCGGCATCTCCTATGGAGACGATGTAGACAAGGCCTATGCTCAGTTGACTAAGCTCATTGAGGCTGACGAGCGTATCCTCAAGGATCCTGCTCCATTCATGGCGCTAAAGACTCTTGCAGACAGTTCGGTAAATATAGTAGTTAGAGTCTGGGTAAACTCGCCGGACTATTGGGCGGTATTCTTCAAGATGAACGAAGACGTCTATAAGACTTTCGGCGATGCCGGTTTGAGCTTTCCATTCCCGCAAATGGATGTGCACCTCAGCAAGGAAGACTAAGGCGAGCAGCAGGTTCTAGAAAAGGAAGAATAGAATCGCTGAGAACACGAGTATGCCGAAGCCAAGAACGACGCCATAAAGGATGGTTGTTGTTAGGAATTTCAGCAGGGTTATGCCATAACCCTGCTGAAAATAATTCTTCAGGCTTAGATACAAATAGGCCCACATCCAAAGGAATAACCCCGTTCCCAGATAGCCGAAAAGGGTGTTCGCAATCGGTATCTGACTCTCCTCCACCATGCCGGTAAGGCTGGTGACAAAAACCACAATGATAATGAAAGCATGATTGTGCAGAGTGAGCACAAGGTGTTCTGAATAGTAGTGCCCAGTACTAAAATAGAAAATTTTCTGAATCAGCGCTAACAGCGGCATCATCAACAGCATAAAGATGGTGATGTATTCCAGGTAGCCGCGAACAAACTCAATCGGGTTTTGGGTAAGAATCGTAAAGTTCGCTTCTGCCTGCGCGCGCATAACGGTGCGCAGGTTCGCGTTCGTCTGCTCTGCAAAGAATGGCAAGCTGATCGTATCGACGAAGGCGAGGATGTCTTCGATACCGTTATCATCGTCTTCCGCTGCGTCCAACCCCAAGTCTGTCGCGTCAACTATGCCAAACTGGGGCGAATCAACTTCACCGGGATTGAGGGCGCCCTCGAGCGATTGGATAGCTGTGTAGAAGCTCACGAGAAGAAAGAATGAAACGCTTATCACGAGAAATAGACGCAGGGGTGGCGTGTAGCGCATGCGCCTG
>CAXBLN010000158.1:0-9379 GCA_963976555.1 uncultured Gammaproteobacteria bacterium | reverse complement strand
CTGGAATTCGTGCGCATCATCCGCAAGTATCTTAACCACGGCGTCACCATCTTTCGCCTCGACGCGGTGGCCTTTCTGTGGAAGGAGCCAGGCACATCCTGCATTCATTTGCAGCAGACTCACGAAATCATCAAGTTGCTGCGGACCTTGACCGAACATTACTTTCCGGAGGTCGTCTTGATCTGCGAATGCAATGTGCCAAACCGGGAGAACCTTACCTACTTCGGCAACGCAAATGAAGCACATATTATCTATAATTTTTCACTGCCTCCGCTGTTGCTCTATACGCTTCTAAGTGGCGACTGCAGACACCTAAAAACGTGGATGATGAGCATGCCACCCGCTCAATCAGGAACGAGCTATCTAAACTTTATCGCCTCCCATGACGGCATCGGTCTACGCCCTCTTGATGGGCTTTTAGAAGAAAGCGAGAGGGACCGGCTGGTTGCGACGATTCAAGACTTTGGCGGAAAAGTCACCTACAGAAAGGCACGCGAGGGCCATGACAAACCCTATGAGTTAAACGTGGCGCTTTATGACGCGCTAAAGGGAACGATTCAATCGGGCGAAGATGAGAAGGCATATCAGCGCTTCATTTGTGCACACACTATCATGTTCGGCCTAGAAGGCATCCCTGGAATCTATATCCAGAGCCTCTTCGGCTCCCGCAATGACTACAAGAGACTCGAACACACGGGTAGAAACCGCTCAATCAACAGGAATATCTGGCAGGAATTCGAACTAGAGGCAGAGCTTCTAAATGAAGACTCACTGCACAGAATAATATTTCTCGAGCTAAACCGCCTAATGACAATTCGTAAGAGACAGCCTGCGTTTCACCCTAACGCGACACAATTCACACTACACATGGGTGCGCAGGTCTTTGCCTTCTGGCGTCAGAGCATCGATCGAAGTCAGAGCATCTTTAGCCTGAGCAATATAAGTACGTCAGCCCAGACCCTCAATCTTTCTGACATCAATCTTATCAGTACAAACGACTGGACCGATCTGCTAACAGGCATCCCCCTCACCGACCTAGGTGGGCAATTAGCACTACTACCCTACCAGACAGTATGGATCTCTAACTCAGCCTGAAACTAGCATCTTCCCTTGCTGTAATTCAGCTAAAGCTGCTGGAGATCGCAGCCGTAGTATCCCCCACGCGCAGGCGGTAAACAGCCCGAACCAGCAGAAATAGCTCCAGATATGTGAAAGAGCATCCCTGAAACGGACTCTATCCACCCTCAATGTAGCGCGTAGGAAAAGTCTCAAAATGAGAATCAGTTCCGTAAGCTATTGTAATTAATTGTTATTATTCGTCCGATCAATTTGAGAGGATTATGTATTCAATGCGAATCTGTCTATTCATTCTGCTGCTGATTCTCCCGGCACTAAGCCAAGCTAACGACCTGCTAAGGCTCGGTGGTTCCGCGCGCTCGCAGGCTTCGGCTAATATCGCTGGGCTTGCACGCGATCCTATTTCAGCTATCACAACAAACCCTTCCTTTCTGAGTGCGGCAGGTAACGCATATCAGGTGAATGTATCTGCATTGTATGTGGATTCGGTATTCACCAGCTCTCTTGGCGAAAAGTCCAAGGCAGACAGTGGTCCCGGCCTGTTTCCTGAGTTCGCCTTTGCCAGACAGCAAGCCAATAGCGCCTTCTCCTGGGGCGGCGGCGTAATAGTCCAGTCGGCATTGCGTGCAGATTTCGAATTCCTGGACCCACCGGGCACTCTCGGTGTGAGCTACGGCCGCCAGACCCACCGCTCGGAATTTGTAATCGCCAAATTTTCAGCAGCCGCGGCCTATCAATTAAATTCCAAATTGGCGGTCGGCGCCTCAATCGGACTGGCCTACAACCGTAATCAACTCGAAGCGCCCTATATATTCCAATCACATCCAGGGCTGGCTGGATTGAAGGTTTTGGTCGATCTAGATGCCGACGATGTGGCTGCTACAGCGTCGATGGGTTTTGACTACTCTCTGAGTGAGAGCCTGAGGTTCAATGTCGCCTACACGATGCAAAGCAATTTTACTGCCAAGGGTGAGTTGGATGGCAACCTTGCGCAGCTTGGCCTCGGCTTTCAGGAAGACTTTAATTATGACGTGCGCGTGTCCACGGCGCTTCCTGCAAGCTTGAGCGCGGGTCTTATCTGGCAGACGTCCAGCAGATTACAGTTAGCCGCACAGCTTGACTGGATAGGCTGGGAAGAGTCATTCGACACCTTGCCAATCAGCCTCAGCAACGGCAGCAATGCAGACTTGAATGGTTTCCTGGGCGAGGACCGCATTCGCGATACAGCACCTCTGGATTGGCAGGATCAACGCATCTGGCATTTGGGGGGCAATTATCTACTGAGCAATCAATGGCAGCTGCGAGCCGGCATTGAACGCGCGAATGTACCCGTACCGCGCAGCACGGTTACGTCCATGACCGCGGCTATACTCAACCAGGCCTATAGCATTGGTGCGGGCATTCCGTTTAGATCGTCATGGATTGACGTTGCCTATCGTTACAGTACTAGTGATGATTATCGCGTGGGATCTAGCGCCCTGCTCGGAGGCGAGTACACGAATACGAAGCAATCCCTAAGCCTGCATACTCTGACTGTCTCCTTTAGCTTCTAATCTCTAATCCGCTGCGTCTGTTTTGCCTTGATGCCCCAAGTACAAGCCGAATGGGCTACAACGACAGGGGCGAATTTTAGATCGCTAGCACGAGCGTATATCGGTAAGATTAGTTTACGTTAATTAATTGGATAAAGCGGTGTTATTACCAACCATAGAAGAACGTTTTCAACGCGAGATGCTTTCCCGTGAAGCTCGAGCTGAAAAGTTTGCATGCCTCCTATGGGTGTCAGTTATTCTCATCACGTTTGCATTCTTCCTCATGGAATCCAGCTTCGGCGACGAGCTGCGCACATCTATCAGCTATCTGGTAGCGTTTACCGTACCGGGATTCGTCCTGATCTATCTCTTCATACATTTTGGTAGCTATCATCCAGTTGTCGCCTATCTGAATTCGATGCTGCAGCTGACTGTTGTATCTGGCGCTATCTATTTCGATACTCAAGCCTACGGGGCGCAGTACGCACTAAGCTCAATGCCACCCATCGCCTACGGCCTCGTGATAATCGTAACTGCTTTCCGCTTGCGCCCGCTGATGGGAATCTTTGCCGGCACTATGGCGGCGCTACAGTTCGTCATGATCTATGCCTGGGTGAGCCGCTCCGCAGACGATATGTCCCCGGAACTTCTGGCTGCCATACCTAGTCTCGGATGGGAAGTTACGATCATGAAGGTCGTAGTGTTAGTTGGACTCGGAGTTGCAGGCAGTTTCTCTGCCTATAGCCTGCGCAACGAGCTTTACAATTTTATTGCCTCCGCTCGGCAGGAGATGCGCTTGCATCAGAGCCTCGGGCGCTATGTTTCAAGCCAGGTCGCAGATGCCCTGCGAGAAGAAAACGAGAATGCACTAGCCACACGCAAAGCCGATGTCACGGTCATGTTTGGCGATATCCGAAATTTCACACAGTTCTCGAACTCTCATTCTCCCGCTGAGGTCGCACGCAATCTCAATGAATTTTTTGACAAAGCGGACGCAGCCATTGCAGAGCATGGGGGTGTGCTCAACAAATTCCTGGGCGACGGTTTCCTCGCTATTTTTGGGTTGTTCGGATCTCAGGGAGACCCAAGGGTCGATGGCACACTTGCCGCATTTAGAATAATCGAAGAGACAAGCGCTATGTTGGCGGATAAGGGTATGGGTGTAGGCATAGCGCTAAATCATGGCGAAGTGATCGCTGGCGAAATCGGCGCGGCTGGGCGCTGTGAATACACCGTAATCGGAAACACAGTGAATATCTCGGCCCGTCTCGAAGGCCTTAACAGAAAGCTGCAAACTCAGTTCCTGGTGACCAGCGAATTCTTCAGCGAACTACCGGCTGGCTTCGTGAAAACTCAGTCACACGGCCTGCACGATATTCGCGGAATCCCGAAAGCGATCGAACTGATAGAATTATTGGAGATTCAGGACGCAAGTGTTGTCTCAGAAGAATTATCCAGTCCAGCTATTCGGGAACCCTAGCTACCTCTACGAGAATTTCATTGCGCCGCATGAAAGGTGGAACAAACGGCGGGTTGTAGACAGCACTCTCCGGAACTCCCAAAGCCTCAACCCCATCTTTCGACAATGCCGCCATCAGTCTTGACGCATGCTTATCAAAATTTTTCTGAGTCCAACGGCCCGAGTAACGAACCGCTGCGACTATTTTCTCAGGCACTAGAAGCAGTTTGATGCGAGCGTCTTCCGGTGTGGGCGCGCTGGCGAGTGTGTAGCCAGAGGGCAGCATGAATGAAACCTTCCAGCCCATTCCATCTTCTAGCGGCTCAGCCTGATTGAACCGTAAATCTTCTTTCCGAATCCTGCTCTGCTGAACTGGCGCAGTCATCGCGATTTTCTGAGCACCTTCATTGTCGCCGGTAATATAATCGAACAGGCGCATAAAGCCTTCGTTAGCCGCGTCCTTCCATTCGTCGACATCGACGACCTCCGTCTCCGCAACAATGAATGACTCATAGCGCCGATACTCAACTTTGCCAGCCTCAAGAATAACTTCGTACTCAGGCTTCTCTATTGCCGAAGCCACTGGGCTGGATGCTATCCCCAACAGCAATTGGAACGAGATAAAGAGGTTCTTTAAACTAGTCATTTAGGTAAAACTCGATTGTTGAATGAATCTACTAATACGTGAGTTCCGCCCTCTCGGTTCACTCCCCATTGTTGGAAATTTCCTTTTCACATTTTTCGAATTTTTAGTGATCTGAAAATTAGGGAACTGCGTTCTTACGAGTGCTAGTTAATTTTCTCATTATTTTTCTGGAGTTTTTATGAACACATTAAGACGAAACTTTCTTTCCATTCTCGCGGTTATACCTTTTACTTTCGTCAGTCTCAGCGCTAAGGCAGACGACATCGTTGATACAGCAATTGCTGCAGGCCAATTCTCAACCCTGGTCGCTGCAGTTCAGGCCGCCGGACTGGTAGAAACACTCAAGGGAGATGGCCCATTTACCGTATTCGCTCCGACAGATGAGGCATTCGCTGCGCTGCCAGAAGGTACAGTGGCCAATCTTTTGAAGCCCGAGAATAAGGATCAGTTGATCGCCGTTCTTACCTACCATGTGGTGGCCGGTAAAATCATGTCCGCCGATATCGCTGGCAAGACTGCCGAAGTAGATACCGTGCAGGGCTCTAAATTGAGCGTAGACGCAACAAACGGCGTCAGAGTAGACAATGCCAATGTGGTGATGGCTGATATCGAAACCAGTAATGGTGTCATTCACGTTATCGACGCTGTGGTTCTACCCAACTAACTCATCATCTCCAAAGAAGCAGGTTTGAGGCTGACACTGTCAGCCTATTTTTTTTGCAACTACAAACCTATTCTCTATTCAGTTATCCGAAAGATATCGCATCAGATCCACTCAAAAGACATTTCTTTATTCGCAGTCCGTATTTTTTCACTGCATTCCGCAAACTTTGTAGTTAGAATTAAAAAACTCAATACGCGCTGAATACTAATTGGATTGCCAATGGCCCTGCTACAACCAGAAGAACCATCGATAATTGATGAATTCCTGAAATTGGAGGCGGCTGGAGGCATTATATTGATGATAGCCGCGGTGTCTGCTCTGGTGATTGCCAATACTCCGCTATCGGTTTATTACGACCTGTTGCTAACTACGCCAGTAGCCATGCAGATCGGCAATCTGGAAATAGCCAAGCCACTACTGCTCTGGATTAACGACGGACTCATGGCGGTTTTTTTCTTTCTGGTCGGTTTGGAGCTAAAGCGAGAACTGGTAGAGGGGGAGCTCTCGCAGAAGGAGAATATTATCCTGCCAGCGATTGGCGCCATAGGAGGCATCGCCATTCCCGGGCTCATTTACGCATGGCTAAATCGTGGCGATAGCGTGGCAATGCAGGGATGGGCTATTCCGACCGCTACAGACATAGCATTCGCTCTAGGCATTCTCTCTCTGCTCGGATCGAGGATTCCTTTAAGTGTCAAAGTCTTCCTAACGTCCCTGGCCATCTTCGATGACATAGCCGCCATCGTGATCATTGCTGTCTTCTATACCGAGAATATTTCACTATTCGCACTCTATTTCGTCGGCATGTGTCTGCCGATACTACTCTATTTAAATTTGCGCGGGACCGGGCATAAGTTCCCATTTATTCTCATCTTCATTCTCATGTGGATTGCGATGCTGAAGTCCGGAATTCATGCCACTCTCACCGGTGTACTCGTTGCCCTCTTCATCCCGCTTCGGTGTCCAGAGGGCTCAGACTACTCCATGCTTAAGAGCATGGAGAACGATCTGCATTCGACAGTAGCGTATTTTGTTCTACCGCTGTTTGCCTTTGCCAACGCAGGGCTAACGCTTATCGATGTCGACTCAGAGCAGTTACTTCACGAAGTTCCCATGGGCATCGCGCTCGGCCTGTTCTTTGGCAAACAGTTGGGCATATTCGCAGTCTGCTTCATAGCAATTCGCCTGGGTATAACGAAGCTGCCAGAGGGCATGACCTACGGCTCTCTATATGGAACCGCGGCACTGTGTGGTGTAGGTTTTACCATGAGCCTGTTTATCGGATCGTTGGCCTTTGAGGCAAGCGGGGTCGATCGAGTCTTCGATGAGCGCCTTGGTATTATTATCGGCTCAATATTGTCTGGAATCCTGGGGTATCTGATTCTGCGGGTCTGTTACAAGGAGCCGACAGATCTGGAATCTCAGTAGCTCCGCTAATCGCCTGCACTCTCTGTGAGCCTGTACTGAATTCCCAGCGCATCGTGTCCTCCCCTCAACACCTAAACATGAGTGTCCCCGCATTGTAGCCAGCTCAAGCTTGAGGGCTGTTGTTGTTCATGCCGCGCAGGCGCAGCTCATGTATGAATTCGATCTTCTTGAGAATGCCCGCCGTGTGCACTTGGGGAACCAAGTCGAGTAGGCCCTTGGCTCGATTCATTTCATTCAATAATAGCCCTAGTTTTGCAAAGTGCTTTGAAATGTCGGCGAAACTAGCTCCTACTGGCTCGACACCAAACAGAGCATCGGCGTGGAAGGCTATATCCAGGACACTTATCATATCCAGATACGTCGCAAAACTTTCTGCGAAGTCTTCCCAGGGATGCATGGTCGCGTAACCACTTATATAGTGTGTCTGCCAGTTCTCTTTGGCTCCGTTCTTATAGTAGATATCCAGTGCAGCGCCGTAGTCAGGACTATTGTGATCGCCAAAAACCGCAATGCATTCTGCCTCGCATTGATTCTTAACCAATACGTCCCAGAAGTAGTGCCCTATCTCATGATGGAAGTGACCAATGATCGATCGATGCGCCTCGCCAAATGATATACGTGCCTTCTCGCGCTCGACGTCATCGGCCTCACGAATATTGATAGTCACCTTGCCATCAGAGTGGCCGGTGTATACCTGTTCTTCCTTGTTCATATTGAACCAAAGAGTTCGCTTCTTCTCGGTATCACCCTTGAAGTCGAAGGAGAGCGGCACGGGAAAACCATCGGCTGCAGTACCATAGGGCAGACCAACTAGATCCAGCGTGTAGAGTAGGCGTCGCTTGGCTGCCTCAATGCGACGCCACTTTTGGTGATTGCCATCAACGGATAAGTCGGGAATCGTGTCGTTAAATTTACAACAGTCACAGAAAATGCGGTCTCCGGTTGCAGGCGGCGTAAGCACACAGCGGTTACACACTTCCCGAACGACATAGTTATGACACTTACTCAAAGCCTGTCCACAGGAGGGCTCGCCACAGCGGTACTGCCCATTCGAATCGGCCTGTATAGAACGCAGTGTATTGCAGGCGGGACACCAGCCTAACTCGCTCTTGCACACGACACACTGGCTATTCTCAAAATAGACAGTCGCGCCACAACCGCAGGAAAAATTTCTCATCTAGGTACCATTCCTCTTAAAAAATCGACATGCCAGTTCTCGTGGTAAACAACTCCAGCACTTTTATTCCAAGCACGGAGTTACCATGATCGTTCAACTGGGGACTCCAGACAGCGATAGCCATCTTGCCCGGTATCACCGCTACGATTCCTCCACCTACTCCGCTCTTCCCTGGTAGCCCCACTAAATACGCAAAAACTCCAGCCTGATCGTAGAAACCACAAGTCAGCATGATTGCATTGATGCGCTTCGCCTGACTTGCTGTCAGCACTCTTTTGCCTGTGCCCGGCACAACACCACCGTTGGCGAGGAACAGGAACGATCGTGCAAGGCCGGCACAGCCCATCTCTATCGAGCACTGGTGGTAATAGGCGTCAAGCACCTCGCTCACCTCGTGATTGATGTTGCCGTAGGCCTTCATGAAATTTAATAGTGCCGAGTTCCTGTATCCGTGTTCTTTCTCCGAGATCACCACGTCTTCGTTGAAGTGTATGTCGGAACAGCGTAGTTTTTCGACGAAGCTCAGCATTTCTTCATTGGGATTGTCTAAGTGATCTAGCAGGATATCCGTAACCACCAAGGCCCCCGCGTTGATGAAGGGGTTGCGGGGTATGCCATTCTCAACCTCAAGCTGCACTAGCGAATTGAAGGCGTTACCAGACGGCTCGATACCGACACGCTCCCAGACTTCGTCACCGACGATGCGCACCCCTAATGCCAGGTTAAATACCTTGGATATGCTCTGAATCGAGAATCGCTCCGTCGCATCGCCCACTTGGAAACATTCTCCTTCCACCGTCTCCATTGCTATACCAAGCTTACTAGGATCGATACTCGCCAATGCAGGTATATAGTCCGCAACTCGTCCCTGCCCAAGCAGCGGGCGGACCTCTTCATAGATTTCCTCGAGAATCGATTGATATTTCATGTAATTATTACGGCCTTGAACTTACAAAATGAAAGCGCACAAGCTTACACGGCACTGCTACAAACACATAGATTAACTTTCTGCCAAGTGCCAACTCAGCCGTAATCTCACAGGCAAAGTAGTTGCTCACGAAGCCTTCGGCCCCGCTTTTCAAACCTGCGCCCTCGATGTTGAGACCAGCCACGCCTTCTGCTGCTATGCTAATGGAACGAAGGTCGGACAATTAAGTACCCGTTCAGGAAACTTATCGGACACTAGCTCGGTCTTATTAGCGAGCAAACACAGGGCAACGCTTACCGGCGCCTCGTCTCAATGCAAAGGATATCTATATGAAAAGGGTTTTAGTGATTTTAGCGATCGCAGGCATTGTCGCCGGCTGCGCCAGCAATTCGGGAAGTTCGAGAGCGCGAGAGTCTAGCATTCGCTACGGAGAAATTACGCGAGTCTCTCGTGTGCCAATACCTTCCG
>CAXBLN010000157.1:0-9496 GCA_963976555.1 uncultured Gammaproteobacteria bacterium | reverse complement strand
GGTTAAATTTCCTGCAACACGGATATGCCGGTTCCGAAGTTTCTATCGATCCTACCGGTGATGTCTATCCCTGCTGCATCAAGACTGCGCATCCACTTGGCAACCTATGCGAAGAACCGCTCGTGGAGATTCTCGACGATCTAGCTGGAATACCGGCCATCGAAGCTATTAACGCTGGACGACCTGAGCGCATGGGGCTAACTCATGGATGGGATGAAGAGAAATTCATCGCCGCATCTGCAACAAAGACACCGCAGGGAGACGACTACAAGAACCTCTGTATCGGCTGCGATAAATTTCACGTAGAAGTATTGGGTTCGGTGCTGGATGAGAAGCGTCGGGAGCGCAGAGCTCAGCGCATGGGCGTCTTAGCGAGCAATGGATAGTCTCTCCATTCTTCCCAAAAATATAGAAAAACTATGTCAGTATTTAGCGTGACGAGTCTACTGTCTCGAAAACTGCTGCTGCTCCCTGTTCTCGCATATGCCTCACTGGCAATGTCACAGAACAGCAATCTTTCGGATTGGTCTGCGCTTGAACAGGAGGCTCAGGGAGAAGCGGTGTATTTTAACGCCTGGGGCGGCGAGCCGAGAATAAACGCCTACTTGAACTGGGTCGCCGTGCAGCTAAGTCAACGCTATGAGATCGATCTACGACACGTGAAAGTAGCCGACACCTCCGAGGCAGTCGCGAAAGTCGTCGCGGAGCGACAGGCAGGCAACGATTCGAACGGCAGCGTCGACCTTCTCTGGATTAATGGCGAAAACTTCGCTGCGCTGAAGAAGAATGAATTACTCTTCGGACCATGGGCAGAGACACAGCCGAATTTCGACCTAGTCAACGCCGATCGTTACCCTGAAATGCGCGAAGATTTTACCGTTCCCACAGAAGGAATGGAGTCGCCCTGGACTCGCTCCCAACTAATTTTCTATTACGATAGCCAATGGATCGCTGAGCCACCTCGGTCCATTCGCGAGATCCTGGCATGGACTGCGGACAATCCGGGCGAGTTCACCTATCCTCGTCCGCCGGCGTTCCTCGGCACTACATTTCTTAAGCAGGCCGTCCTCGAACTCTCGAATAAAGACCCCGCCCTATATAGTCCGGTGTCTGATGCCGAGTTCGAAAGAGTGACTAAACCATTGTGGGAGTATCTGGATGCGCTTCATCCGAATCTGCTACGAACGGGCAGGTACTTCCCGTCTTCGGCGGCAGAATTGCGGCGATTGATGGGGGACGGCGAAACATCTCTCGCCATGGCATTCAATCCCAATGAGGCGCTACTCTCGGTTCGCAGTGGGGAACTCCCAGCCAGCGTTAGAAGCTATGTATTGACCTCCGGTACAATCGGGAACGTAAGCTTCCTGGCCATACCCTACAACGCGCGACACAAGGCAGCAGCTATAGTTGCTTCTAACTTTCTACTCTCCGTCGAGGCACAGGCCAGAGCAAGCCACCCAGATTACATGGGAAGCACTACCGTTCTCTCCATAGACGACCTAGACGTCGACGAGCGCCGCGAATTTAATGAGACGAATAATGATCCGGCTGCCATAAGTGCGGGCGATCTGAGCCGCAAGCTTGCCGAGCCGCATCCTTCGTGGACGCCTGCACTAGAACGCGCTTGGATTCAGCGCTATAGCGTAAGATAGACGATGTTACGCTGGGCAAGCCATAGCCTCATCTTTTTGTTGGCCGCACCTATTCTTCTAGGTACTTTCATCGCTAGCCTGCCAGCCTTTGGCTATTTCCCTCCCTTAGGTGGCGATCAGTTCTCATTGGATGCTTGGCGTCAATTATTTGAAGTGCCAGGTATAACACAAAGCGTAGCGATAAGTTTGGCCTCAGGAGTGCTAACACCTCTGATCGCCTTAGCGTTAGTGTTCCTGTATTTGGCGAGCGCTACTGGAAGCAATCTGGATCTTTGGATCAGGAGGCTGGTTTCTCCCTTATTGTCATTCCCTCATGCCGCGGCCGCATTCGGGCTCGCATTCCTTATCGCACCTTCGGGCCTACTAAGCCGCCTGCTCTCCCCGGGACTTACGGGATGGGAACGGCCTCCCGATCTACTAATTGTGAATGACACCTGGGGCCTAAGCCTACTACTAGGACTAATTGTAAAAGAAGTTCCCTTTCTACTTTTGATGTCGTTGGCAGCATTGCCTCAGCTGCAGCCAGGGCCTCGAATAGAGGTCGCTCGCTCACTTGGCTATAGACCTACGTTAGCATGGCTGAAAGTTGTTGCGCCCGGTCTCTACCCACTGATCAGGCTACCCGTTATTGCAGTGATCGTGTTCGCCTCCGCTACCGTCGATGTAGCTCTTATCCTCGGTCCGACTTTGCCACCTACGCTAAGTGTTAGAGTATTGGCCTGGTTCAATGACCCCGATCTAAGTTTTCGCTTTGTCGCTGCGGCCGGCGCGCTCCTGCAACTGGGAACCAGTCTGCTAGCTGTAAGTATATGGCTGCTCCTCGAAAAGTCGTTCGCTCTATTATGGCGATTCTGGCTAAGTGCGGGGGGTCGCAACATAGGCGAAGGTACGGCATTCGTAATTGGTCGCAGCGCAATGCCTACCGTATTATTAGTCATCGCAGGGAGTCTAGTCGCCTTATTGATAAACGCATTTTCTGGCCCGTGGCGCTTCCCTTCGAGCCTACCCTCTAGCTGGACTCTGCAACATTGGACAAACAGCTTTCAGGATTTAATGACGCCGCTGTCTAACACGCTCGTAATCAGCGTGTGTTCAACTGTTATTGCACTGGCGTTAGTCGTAGCGACCTTAGAATCGGAGCAGCTATCGGATAGAAAGCTCTCTACTCCCGTGTGGCTATTGTACCTTCCTCTATTGATACCCCAGCTGGTTTTCTTGTTTGGCATTATCGTGCTAACCGAATTCGCCGCCTGGCAGGCTAGTATGAGTCTGGTTATTTTCGGCCATCTTCTATTTGTTATTCCCTATGTGTTCCTGTCACTCTCCGAGGCGTATCGACAATTGGATCCGCGTTGGTCGCAGGTAGCCTCTACGTTAGGGGCGAGTCAGTTCAAGTCCTTCTGGCGCATTCGGATGCCGTTACTACTTGCGCCTTGCCTTACCGCCGTCGCAATCGGCATGGCAATCAGCATTAGCCTGTTTCTGCCTACACAACTACTTGGAGCCGGGCGCATCACTACTATTACCTCAGAGGCGGTCGCACTCACTTCTGGCGCCAGCAGAAACTTGATCTCGGTGTGGGCGATAGTGCAACTATCACTGCCAATGTTAGGCTTCCTGGCGGCGCTGTTTATACCGAAGTTCGTCTGGCGAAATAGAATAGGGATGCAAGAGGCTCGATGAATAATTCCTTCCTTGAATTAAGGGATGTCGCAATAGCTCTGGACGGCAAGCGACTGCTTGAGATCGATTGCCGTGTTGGCCCTGGAGAGGTTCTAACGGTCATGGGGCCCTCGGGTTCGGGCAAGTCGTCCTTGCTATCCTATATAGCAGGTTTTCTGGCTCCTGCTTTCCAGGCCAGCGGTAATGTTGTAGTCAATGGCAATGAAATTACAGCACTCCCTGCGGAGCGCCGCCGAATCGGACTTCTGTTTCAAGACCCCCTACTCTTTCCCCATCTTTCCATAGCCGGAAACCTTCGCTTCGCTGTGCCGAAGCAGAGCAATGATAAGAATCGACTTATTCAACAGGGACTGGCTGATATCGGCTTGAGTGGCTTCGACGATCGCGACCCTGGCACACTTTCAGGGGGCCAGCGGTCACGTGTGGCCTTGCTGCGACTCCTGCTCTCTACTCCGAATGCAGTACTTCTCGACGAACCCTTCTCAAAGCTGGATACCCAGCTGCGACAGGAGATCAGGACGCTTGTTTTCGATCGGCTGCGCGCCTCTGGGCTACCGACGATCCTGGTCACACACGACCAGGCAGATGCAGATGCGGCTAGCGGAAGGATCCACACTCTAAGCTGAATCCACGACTCTTGTGAGACGACCCCCACCTCTGCCAACTAACGTGCTGATAGTTCAATCAATGGGCAATCTGGTCCAGCACCTGCAAAAGTGTGACGTGGATCACATTAGGGCACAGAATTCCCTCTTTTTCGTGGGTGTTTTGCGCCTAGACATCCTCGCTGATGCTACTGCTGAACACATGAAAGCTGGCCATACCTAACCTCGAGCTTCGCTTGAGAGATATCTATATTACTGGTTAATTCATTGATGACGGATACTTATGCGTCAAATCTCGTGGTTTTGCTGGCCGAAAACTAGCAGCGCTGGGAGTTGGAGTCGGATTTGGCAAATGCGATTAATGAGAAGTAGTACATGGAAAAGAAGAAACCATTCAGTGACGATAGTTTTCTACTTGGCATTAAGAGATTCAAGGTGGATGTCGTAGTAGCAAACACAGGGGAAATGCTTCTTGCTCGACATCAAGAGGGGCAACTTTCTAGAAATGGCAAGGCACTCCTTATTACGCGAATCTCTGTAAGCCAACCGCTTCTACAGACAGTCAATATTACGGCGTAGGTTAATGTAGATATTAATCGAGAGAAGATCTTAGGGTTACGACGTGCAGGGGAATTCTCAGGGAATGAGCCTCGCCTAAGCCAATATAGATATTGTTTACTTAACAACCTAACATAACAAACCATCTATGACTCAATTCGGGGTGATTAGTCACAGAATCCAAGCGAAAGCTATTTGGGCAAGATTCGCGATAAAGCATCACTATGTGAAAAGACGCCTAAGATGCTTTCGGGAGTAAAGGGATTATCAAGATGGTGAGTAGAACCCAAATTGCCAGACTGCGAAAACCGAATAGACTCCTGATATTCGTTCAGTTCTTCGCACCTGCCCTGCTTCTGTCGCTACTTACCTTCGGTGGTTTCTTCTATTTCGAATACGAGGAACGACTCGCAGAGATTGCTGTCGAGGAAAACAATCTCGTTCATTCCCTAGGCCAGTCCCTACTAAATGAAATCGCTGTCGTACAGGCCGATGTCTCCACGCTCACTCAAGCTCGCTTGCTATACGACTACATGGCGGGCGAGCCTCAATTCCTCGATCCGATAAATAATCGCTTCACTGATCTGGCAATGGTACGAGAAAATTACGTAGACATGCGAATTGTCGATTCTGCTGGCTCAGAGATCACTCACATCCGCTACACAAGCCAGAATGATATTGCGGAGATTCTCCCATCGGAGCAATTACAAGATGTTAGCGACGAACTGTATTTTCAGCGTGGCATGCAGTTGGCTACCGATGAAATCTTCCTCTCCGACCTGACTCTGGTAAGCGTTGATGGAGAATTCGCCGAACCAATCCTGCATTTCGCCGCTCCGCTGTTCGATGCTCAGGGCAATCGCTTTGGCGTGCTCGCCTTCAGTTACGATGCAACGGATTTTCTCGCGCGCTTCAAGTCTTCGGAGCAAGAATCGAACAGAGAAAAATGGTTACTCAATAAAGCCGGCTACTGGCTTTCCTCGAATAACCCCGAAGACGAATGGGCTTTCTTGTATCCAGATCGTTTAGATAGAAACCTGGCTAATCGCAATCCCGAGCTCTGGCTGAATCTGCGCGTCACATCACAGAACACATTCACCATCGACGGTGACTTGTATTCCTATGCAAGAGTATGTGGCAACTCAGATTGTGAGTTTGAATCGCAATTGAGTAGTGCGCAGAGCATTCGAATTCCAACTCTATTGGCTGAATCCGAGTGGATTGTCGTCTCACGAGTTACACGGAGCGAACTTGGGATGATCAATCTGCTCAGCCCCTATCCGGAGCGCTGGGCCCTCGCGAGTTTGATGATATTTGTCATACTGGTTCTTTCTGCATTCGCTGCACGAAATTATACCGGCATAGTGATAGCGCTTCGAGACAAGGAAGGACAGCTTAAGCAAAGCAACTCCCTTCACGAAGGTTTCTTTGAGAAAAACCCCAGCATCATGTTTGTGAAAGATTTACAGGGAAACTACAGTCTCGCGAACGATAGTTTTCATAAACTCACCGAAACCAACGAGAAAGGTCTCTCGGATAGAACTCTAGCCAAATTTTATCCCGAACAGATTAACAAGCTGACAGATGATCAGGATCGTCAAATTATCGAATACAGGCAGGCAATGGAATTTGAAATTAAATTGAATGGAGTGGGCGGCGATCAGTATTTTTCCATCCTGCGTTTTCCATTGCTGGACGATCATGGAGAAGTCTATGCAGTGGGTGGAATCGCAAATGAAAGAACGGATCAGATAAAGGCGAGGAAAGCGCTTAGAGAAAGTGAGGAACAGTTCCGCTCACTCGTTGAGTCTGCTCCGGATGCGGTACTGATCACGAACGTGCTCGGTAAGATATTGTTAGTGAACAAGCAGGCTGAGAAACTGTTCAAGTTTAACCGTGGCAAATTACTGAACAAGAAGTTAGTTGAACTATTGCCTGACATACAACTCGATCGATACATTAGGATGCGGTCGAGCGCCGGAGAAGCTTCTCAGGTACACCAGCTTTCTTCGATGCAAGCCCATGACGACGATGGACTTTCCGTGCCGGTAGACGTTGCAATATCCACGACGGAAACCGAGTCCGGGCTCACAATTACTTGTATCGTGCGCGACGTCAGCGATCGTACAAAATTGGAGGCTCAGCTAAGACAGAGCCAGAAGATGGACGCAATAGGCAAGCTCACCGGCGGCATGGCCCATGATTTTAATAACCTGTTAGGTGTGATCATGGGCAACATCGATCTCGCGCAGCGCAAGATCGAAAAGGATTCTCCCGAATATCTGCGGATGACTACTGCGAAGAAAGCGGCAAACCGAGGAGCCGAACTAACTCAGCGAATGCTCGCTGTGGCCAGACGCCAGCCTCTGCAACCGAAGCCTACGAATGTCAATACTATCATCAAGGATATGGCAGACATTCTGCCACGCACGCTTGGGCAAGATATCGAGATGAGCTATGACGTGAACGAAGATATCCCGGACGTGTTAGTTGACCAATCCGGCCTGGAGAATGTCTTCCTGAATCTTGCGATCAACTCGAGAGACTCGATGCCGAATGGCGGCAAATTCTATATCACTACCGATGTGCTGCACCTCACCAAGGAGAATCCTCTCGCGCTTCAGGACGACATGCATCCCGGAACCTATGTGCAGATCTCCGTCACGGATACGGGAGAGGGCATGTCACAGGAGACACTGAGCCGCGTATTCGAACCCTTCTTCACCACCAAGGAAAGGGGGAAGGGTACCGGCCTCGGTCTTTCCATGATATATGGTTTCGTGAAACAGTCTGAGGGGAATATCAGGATGTTTAGCGAGCCTGGCCTGGGCACGACCCTGGATATGTTTCTACCGGCATCCAGGGAGAAGGCTAAGCCACGAGTTACGGAGTCTCACGACGATGTAGAAATGGCCATTCACTTTGACTCCATCAAAGTGCTCGTGGTCGATGACGAGAATGACCTATTGGAAGTGGCGTCCACCTATCTTGAGGATTTGGGCTTCAAGGTTATCGCTGCGGCGAATGGCGAGCAGGCCTTGTTAAGCATCGAGAACAACCCTGACATTGAGCTTCTCGTCACTGACATTGTCATGCCCGGCGGCATGAACGGCACGCAACTCTCGAAGAGAGTGAAACAGATACTACCGAACATTAAGGTATTGTATATGTCGGGCTTCCCCTCGGGAGTCATCGCGGACAAGTCGGGAACCGACCTCGATGCACCGCTAGTAACCAAACCCTACTCGCTCAAAGAACTCGCCTCTGCGCTGGAAGCGCTGCTACAAAAAACAGCTTAGGCACTCTACAGGGAGTAGCTTGAGCCAGGTGTTTAGTACATCGCGTCTATCGGTCCTCAGCGAAGTAGCTTCAATCTCTGCTCTCGCTGTTGGTAATTTATTCTACTCTAGCTCTCGCCAGTCCAGCCGCCTGCCCCATTACTAGCGACCAGACGCACTGCGGGCCCGGTTCAGCGCATCCTGCGCTCCGGTCGAAAGACCCCCATCAAGACCAACCGTTACAAAACGAAACCCCTCCTCTAGTCTTTGCTCTACTGTGCGAGAATTTGTCGTTATGGCACAGGGAACATCGTGAGCCAGACAGGCCGCTAATACGGTCTGAATTGCGGACTCAACTTCTGGTGCCGCCGCACTGGAGAAGCCCATGGCGGTGCTGAGGTCCGATGGTCCTATGAAAATTACGCCTGTACCTGGAACGGATATAATTTCTTCAATGTTCTCGACACCTTCAGGCGTCTCGATCTGGATAATCGCGAGCAACTCGCCCTGCGGATCCAAAGGCCATAGATCTGCTTTGGCGTGATAATCCCTTATTCCCCAGTACCAGACTGCATTGGACGGGTTTCGTCCGCGCAGGCCAGCAGGCTCGTAGTCGTCTGCGCCATTGAATTGTGGGTACCTGCTGGCACGAATCGCCATCTCGGCCTCGCGGGCGTTGTTAACGGAGGGAAACATCACGCCGAATGCACCCACATCTAATGCCTGCTTAACCTGCGACAATACATCCTCGCTGCCGATTGCAGGTATGCGAACGAAAGGCACGACGTTTGGTTGCAGATTTCCCTTCTCGAGGATCGCTCGCTTATCTGTCATTCCGAGCAGGAACTGACGAATTCGCTCTACATCGAAAGGCGCGTGTTCCATGTCGATGATAATGAAATCCAGTCCCGACCTGGAAAGGGAGCGGGCATTGCTGAGGGAATAGTCGAA
This sequence comes from uncultured Gammaproteobacteria bacterium, assembly GCA_963976555.1. GTDB lineage: Bacteria > Pseudomonadota > Gammaproteobacteria > Pseudomonadales > Pseudohongiellaceae > UBA9145. Next base: position 769 of record CAXBLN010000157.1, on the reverse strand, counting down.
GGATAAGAGGCCGAACGCAGGCTCATCATTCTCCAGCAGTTCGATTGCCTTGTTCAAGCGCGGCGCGGCGCCCTGCGCCAAAGCGAGATGGGAGCTCAACAACAAAGACAGAACCAGACTCGTTGCGGCAAACTGCTTTTTTCTATTATTCATCTCGTTTCCTTAAGTTGCAGAGATTCAATCCCCGAATCTGCCACTATCAGCAGTGACCACAGTATCCCCTATAACTGCAAATACTGCCTAGAATCTCTCCTGGTTTCAACAAGCTAAGCCATGTACAAAGCCTAGATTGCGATACCCCAAACAACCCTCAGCTGTTATATTGGAGGCGCTGCCTGCGATCGGCAGTCAATTCAGCCCCTCAGGGTCGAAATAGACCCTGAACTAGGAGAAAGCAATGATAAATCTGAAGAGCATAGCCGGCCTCAGCGCCGCAATGCTTGTAAGCGGCGTGCTCAGCGCCCAGAGCGCTACGGTGCTCTACAATGAGCGAGTCGTGGAACTCGAGCAAACACTGCCCGATGCGACAGATCTCTGGGTCAAGCCGGAAGATTTGACGAGGGTGAATGATTTCGTACTTAAACCGGAAGGCGCCTGCTTAGACGAGCTATGCGTTCCAGTGCTACAGGATCGAGACAGTGCCATGTATATCACACGGCAGGGTCAGGCCTGGTTCAATGTCACGGAGCTGGCTGACAAGCTGCAGCAAGCCTATGTCACCGATTACAACGACGGCGTCTGGAGTTTCGGTAGCATGCCGATTACGCGA
>CAXBLN010000156.1:0-9521 GCA_963976555.1 uncultured Gammaproteobacteria bacterium | reverse complement strand
CTCTTTACGCTTGCACTCTATCCACTCGCCAGCATAGTCGGGCGAATTCCTGTGCGAAATTTTGCTCGAGCACTGGCTCCGGCGCAGATTATCGGCTTCAGCACCCGCTCATCCCTAGCCGCACTCCCTGCCAGTTTTACAGCGACCCAGGCCCTTGGCATCTCCGGCAGGGTATCCGGTGTCGTGCTTCCCATCGCCGTGACACTATTCAAATTTGCTTCTCCCATCGGCAGGACGGCAGGCACCTACTTCGTTGCCAATCTTTACGGGATCGAACTTGCGGTCTACGAACTGTTCATCGTCGCCGCTGCGATCGGACTCTTCAGCTTCTACTCACCAGCCATTCCCAGTGGGGGCTTACTGATCATGGCCCCCGTCTACGTATCTCTTGGATTGCCTGTGCAGGGTATTGGTATTCTGATCGCCATCGACCTGATCGTGGACATGTTCATTACCGCAGCGAATGTTAGCGCCAACGTGACGGTCGCTACTATCCTGTCCCGGCACGAGCGCTAGCACTCTCCTGGCCGATAGATGCTATGCCCTTGTATGCCATTGGTGTCGCTTGCTATCGAATCGGTAGTTGCTGAGGTAGTATTGCGCAATGCAATCACGAGAGCGTAACTCCAACCCCTACGACAGCCAGAACCGTGACAACGTCCTTTCCGTAAGCAGCCTGAATCGTATGGCACGCTCAATACTGGAGAGCAATTTTCCGGCGGTTATAGTCGAGGGTGAAATTTCCAATCTTGCCGTACCGGCATCGGGCCACTGGTATCTCACTCTCAAAGATAAGTCGGCGCAGGTCCGCTGCGCGATGTTTGTCAATCGCAATCGCATGGTGCGATTTAAAGCGGAGAACGGCAAACAAGTCATCGTTCGTGGCCGGCTAAGCATCTATGAGGGCCGCGGTGACTATCAGCTGATTCTCGATGGCATGGACGAGGCTGGCGACGGAGCACTGCAGCGGGCGTTCGAGGAGTTGAAAGCCAAATTGCTTGCAGAAGGCCTTTTCGGCGAAGAACATAAAAAATTGATGCTCGGCCGTTATCAACACATCGGCGTAATTACCTCTGCTACAGGTGCGGCAGTGCAGGACATACTCAGTGTCTTCGCAAGGCGTTTCCCGGCAACTCAGATCACTCTACTGCCCGTTGCCGTGCAGGGTAAAGAGGCGGCTTCCGAGCTAGTGCGAGCACTAACCCTAGCAAACAAACTGGCCGGGAAGTTGGGCCTTGAGGCATTGATCATCGGGCGCGGCGGTGGTTCACTCGAAGACCTACAGGCATTCAACGATGAGCGCGTAGCCAGAGCGATCTTTGCCAGCGCTCTTCCTATCTGCAGTGCGGTGGGACACGAGGTAGACTTCACGATCGCAGACTTCGTGGCAGATCTACGCGCACCTACTCCCTCGGCCGCGGCTGAACAACTGAGTCCAAATCAGGAAGAATACTTCGATCTGTTTCGCGGCTTTGCCGCACAGTTTCAGAACGGCATAAAGTCGACCCTGAAACAGGGGCTGCAACAACTAACATGGCTAGCCAAACAGCTCAAGCATCCAGATCGCCGACTACAAGAGCAGGCTCAGAATCTAGATAGACTCGATACACGACTACGCAGGGCGATGAACAACAACATCGCCACACAAAAGTCGGTAATCAATCAGGCCCGGCGTAGCCTTATCGCGAATTCCCCAAAACAGCTGCTGGCGAGAAATACTATGCGTCTGGTCGCAGGTCGAAGCAGGCTCGATCAATCGATACGCGCACAGCTAGCAGCCAATCGTTCCAGCGTGACAAGCCTTAGTCGCAGTCTCAATTCGGTGAGCCCCCTCAACACCCTTGCCAGGGGATACAGCATTAGCTACGACGCGGCGTCCAAGGTGATCCGGTCTAGCGATGATGTGAAAATTGGAGATTCCATATCTACCAAGTTAGGGGCTGGAGAAATCGTCTCTACTGTTCGCAAGATCGAAAAAGCAGCAAAGTTTTCAGAGTCCTGAAAACGCCTACCGCCATCCTGCTTGGTGGCTAGCCCGAATAGATCGAACAGGCCACGCGCTGGCAGCCACTTCCTCAGCCTCCTATGATAAGTCTAACGCTAGTGACACCGCTAACACGCTGAGTACGACTGCCAATTTTTCTCACTTATCAGCAAATTAGGGCAGATAGGTGCAATTTTTCCAGTGTAGGTTTTTTTTACAAATTTATTCAAATTCAGTACCTTGAGGAAAATACCGAAACTCGTGGGATAAAAATGAGCTAACTTGTAGGAAATAGTGTGAAATGGCTAACACATTGGCCATAGAATGGGTTTGCTTGGCACTTATAATGCTTATGATCAGTGATAGGCAAATTTATAGCTTGGGGTAGTTGATGCTGCTATTTGAAAATATTTTTATGCTGATCTTTGGCCATGCGCTTGCGGACTTCGTATTGCAACCCGATGCCATGGGTTATGGCAAGAACCGAAATGACAAGATTCACGACGTAAAGCACAGCCTGTTTCCTGTGTGGTACTACTGGCTGACTGCTCATGCATTGGTTCACGGCGGCATCGTTTTCCTGATCACCAACAATATTTGGCTCGGCGTGCTTGAGACTGTTATTCACTGGATGACGGATTACGCAAAATGCGAAGGCTGGATAGGCATGCATCAGGATCAGGGTATACACATCGGCTGTAAGGTCGGCTACGCCTTCATGCTCTAGCTAATAGAGCCGCGCTAGCGGCACCTCCGCCCCCTCGGCAGCACTGGAATCTACTGACTATTCTTGTTTGACTCGATGCGCTCACACGTTATAGTAAGGCCTCGAAATCCCCCTATTCCAGACAAGGTAGCATTGATCGATGAGCAAGCGAGAAGAACAAAGAAAGCGTAAAGAAGCGAAAGAGCAGGCTGCTCAAAACAGGGCTCAGACCCAGAAATTGATGATGAAGGTAGCTATGTATGTCGTAGCTCCAGCTCTGATACTCGTTACCCTCTATACGCTTTTCAGTCAGGGTCCAACCTATTCCACCGTAGAGATCGTAGAAAGCGATCACGTCAGGGGAATCGCTGCCACACCGGTAAGCATCGTGGTGTACGCAGACTTTCAGTGCCCTGCTTGCGCAACCGAACACAATACGATGACTAGAATCTGGCCCAACCTGCGCAGCAAGGCACATCTGGTTTTTAGACATTTCCCCATCACCACATCGCATCCCCATTCATGGACCGCATCCCTTTACGCCGAGGCTGCCAGCAAGCAAAACAAGTTTTGGGAGATGCATGACTATCTTTTCGCCACTCAGGCGATATGGGCCGGTCTGCCCAGCGTCGAAGGCGAGTTCGACAGCTATGCCCTGGAGTTAAACCTGGATCTCGATCGCCTCCATGCCGATATCGAATCAGACGCGGTCGTACAGAAAGTTAGAAACGATCAGCGCGGGGGAAATTCTTCGGGTGTTCGTTCAACACCGGCGGTATTCATCAACGGCAGACTACTCGCCCAACCAAGCGCCGATCGCATAACTCAGATCGTAGAAGAAGAATTCAACGAAGCGGCCGACTAAGGCCGACGCCAGGCTCTCACTATTGAGCATCGACTATCTCTACGAAGCGCTCAAGAAGCGCAGCAGCGATAGGGGTTTCTTCAACGTCCATCAGTAAGTCCTGAGCGTCAAGTCCTTCCTCCGCGATGTCGCTCTTGCGTTCGCGAATATACGAGCGCATCACGTGCGCGCCGAACTCGGGATGGAATTGCACTCCCCATGTCGTATTGCCCAGCCTGAAGCCATGATGTGGCTCGAAATCATTCCTCGCCAATAGTATGGCTTCTTCGGGCAGTCTTATAACAGTTTGTAGATGTGACGCCTGCGCGCGAAATTCCCTCGGCGTCGAGGTGAACAGCGGGTCCGAGTCGCTATGTTGTGAAAGCGAAATATCGACGGTTCCAATCTCTCTGCCACGGGGATGAAACCCCACCTCGCCGCCGAAGGCCCATGCCAGCAACTGATGTCCATAACAGACCCCCAATATTGGCTTCTGCCGGCTATGAAGTTCGCGAAGATATTCGGCGGCAATCTCATTCCAGGGCGCAAGGTCGGTAAGATAGGCTGGTGAACCGGTGACGATAGTAGCCGCGACACTTTCGATTGAAGGCAGCGCCTCGTTTCTATCCACGGCGCTGCAGATAAATCGGCTCGGATCAATCCCGGTGCCACGAATGAACCAATCCTCGAAATCTTCTCCCTCATCCAAGAGGCCTGAGATCGTGTTGCCTGTCTTGATGATTAGAATCTTGTCACTCATTGCGCTCGTCTCTCGGTTCTCGCTGGTTCCAGTGCCATACACAGTAGATCAGTGAAGGTTATTGCAATTTCGCAGCGCTTGAAACAATATTCAGAGGATAAAAAATAAAAAGAGGCTAGGTCTATGCTAGGCACTATAAATTCCCTGTTCGAAGGCTTGGCAGAGAACTCTAAAGAAGGAATTTGGACGCTTTTCCGCATCCTTACGGCAGCCATGTTTATGACCCACGGCTTCGGCAAGCTTTTCGGAGAGAATCCCCAACCTCCCACGGGCGGCGGCATGACATCGGTCAATATTGGCGATCTAATCACTTTTCCCATGCCGATGGAAATCAATGCGTTGTTCATCGCGGGTGCTGTCGAGTTTTTCGGAGGGCTGCTTATCCTGATTGGCCTGTGGACCCATCTTGCGGCGCTTATCGCCGCGTTTATTATGTTGATGGCTTATCTCACAGCTCATTTAGCGTGGTTTCCCACATTAAACAACGGCGAACTCGCCGCGATGTATTTTACCGCCTTTCTAGTGGTGTTTGCCTTCGGTCCCGGCCCCTATAGCATGGATACCTGGCTTTCCGTGAGGCGTCAGGAGAAGAGAAAAGATAAGATGGATGCCAACAAGCTCTAAGTTTTGACGCCGATGGTCGTTTCTTCGCTCTGCGGCCTTTGCTATATTCGATCACTAATCGCTCAATCTTTGACCATTTACGAATGGGACCTAGAACGACAAGGAAAATAACAATGAAATCTCTCACTCTGCCAAACAAGCTGCTGCTTACTTTACTATCCGCCTCGGCATTCGCCCTGGCCACGCTAACAGAAGTCTCCGCGCAGGATGCCGGCGAACCGGGACGTTATCGCCCGCAGGGGCGCGAACTCGCCCGTGAAATCGGCAGAGAATACAACGAGGCATTGTATGAAGTCAGAACCTACGATGCCGAGGTTAACGTCGACGAGTTTGCTGCGGCCACTATCTTCTACCCACTGACACTTAGTTTCGCGCCGCCATCCGGCGCAATAGTCCTAGTCCCTGGCTACACGGCCACACAAGCAAACTATGACTGGTGGGGGCCAGCCCTGGCTTCACTCGGCATCGTCGTTATGATCATCGATACTAACGATCCACGCGATACGTTTCAGCCGAGAAAAGAAGCGCATATAGCCGCCATTGAATTCCTGAAGAGCGAGGTTGCCAATAGTGACAGCCCTATCAGCGGCAAAGTCGATACCAATAAGCTGGCAATTATGGGCCACTCCCTCGGTGGGGGTGCAGCACTAGCTGCGGCTCGGGAACTCGGCAGCGAGATCAAAGCCGTTGTGGGGCTTATGCCCTACTGCTGCGAACTCGGAGAGTCTTTCTCAGGCGACTACAGCGATCTCACTGTGCCGACCCTGATCACTGCCAGCAGTGAGGATACTGTCGCTCCACCTGCCACTCATGCCCGCATGCTTTATGATTCTATCGCCGGGAGCACCAATAAGGCCTATCTGGAATTTGCCGCAGGGACTCACAACCTGCCCACCAATGGCGGCACCGATCTTGCGGCACAGGCACGATTCACCTTTGCCTGGCTGCGACTACAACTGGATGGCAATGCGAGTTATACCGCAAGCTTTTCCGGTGATCTCAGCGACGAATTAGTTGGGAAGATTGCTGTACTAGATACCAATCAATAAAGATCACAGATCGCTTCAATAAAGGGACAGTATTGAATTCAATACTGTCCCTTTTCCGTCTGTTGCAGTCCAGAGTCATCCAGTCTCCTCATAGCTGCGTATAAACCAGGGTACAGTATTCTTTAGACAAAGACGTCGTTAGGACCTAGCAAGGATAGTAATCCATCGAAACCCTAATCCTAGAATGGTTAGACAATAACCGAGACTATGCGGTCGCATTGGTTCCACTGCTGGCATTTACGGAGTCATGCATAGGTATCGGGCTGTTCGTTTCCGGCGCCCTCTTACTAGTTGTGAGTGCCACGCTTTATAACAATGGACTGGCTGGATTCGAGACAATTCTGCCACTCGCATTCATGGGCGCGATGCTGGGAGATCATGCAGGCTATTATTGCGGCCAGGTAATAGGGCCGCGGTTTCATCATTATTCTCTGGTGCGTAAGTATCAATCTACCGTGCGCAAGGGTGAGGATCTAATTCGTCGTCATGGCAATGCGGCAGTCTTCATCGGCCGATTCATTCCGGCCATTCGTAGCGTTATTCCCGCGTTAGTTGGAATAAGTGGCATACAGCGACTGCGCTTCAGCCTGTTAGACACCCTCGCCTGTCTGACATGGACCCTCGCTCTCGCGCTTATCCTCGTAGGCATCGACGGGATCTTTTAGCTGAGACCCATCTCATATTGCTTAACACCCTCGGGTATCTCTACCGCTGGCTTCTTGTCGCGAACGAATACGTGACACGCTGGACTGAAGCTATAGGGAGGCAATATCTGATTCGCCATGACTCCCAGTAGATGCGGAAAACCTTCCGAGCGATCAAACATGACGGTGTTACAGTGCGGGCAATATTGTCTAATAGTCTTGCTGCCGGAGGCCGCGACGTAGTGCTTCTCAGCAGGGGCGCCCTGCATCTCGACACTACCCACGCTGAAGAAGGCGATGTTGGCAAAGTCTGCCTGCAAGGCGTCCTGACAATCTAAACAGTGGCAGCACAGCGTGAGCACCGGCTCCGAGTCCGATTCGAATTTTAGATGAGCACAGCCGCAGCACGCCACAATTTTCATAACATTTATACCTTGTGTGCTATGCGAGCACTCTCGAATCCAGACGCAATAAAAAAAGCCGGAATGACGTCGCTGTCATTCCGGCTTCTCAATCTTTAATTGCGGCTAGTGTGCGCCGCCAGCCTCTTCCTGTGCGCCAGGCAGAGCCATCGCCGTCAACGAGGAACTCGTCTGCAGCAGGATGTACTGATGGCCGTCGTGCACCCAGGAACTCATGCCGTAGCTGCTACGACCCGGGGCCTCCATCTCAGCCATGATCTCGCCGCTGTCTTTGTCTATTGCGTACAGCATAGGTGTGCCGTCGCCGGCCTGATCGGAGTAGACCAGCATATTCTTGGTCACTACCATCGGCACTAATGCCCCGGTTCCCGTATTACCTACATCGACGCCCTCGAGAGCGGGATGGTTCGCGATGCGATCGGGTGTTTCACCCGTAGGAATCATCCATGCGTGATCGCCGGTGTTCATGTCGATAGCGGTAATGCGGCTATAGGGTGGCTTCCAGATCGGGATACCCGAACGCAGCCGCGGCGTTCTCGCCGTAGCGCCGCGGGCACCGTTGGCGTAGAGGGCTGTGTTAATGCCGGTAGAGTTCGGGAATAGCAGATCGGACTCTTCGCCGGGAATCAGCCGTAGTGCGAAGCAGGCCTTGTGCGAAGAAATATACATCTTGCCTGTCTCGGGATCCGCGACGGCTGGCGCCGTAATGTTCGCGCCACCGGCACCGCCTGGGCAGTTCATCGCAGCATACTTACCCATCGGATTGTCGGCGTGTATGGGCGGATTAAACAGAGGGCCCATCACATACTCTTCCATTACTTCCAAGGCCTCGGCACGCAGCGCGGGCGTGAAGTCGATCAGATCGTCTTCCGTGATGCCCTGCATATCGAACGGCGCGGGACGGGTCACGTGAGGCTGAGTCGGTGAGAGCACCTCGCCCGGCACGATCGAAGGCGGCACAGGTCGATCCACTATAGGCCAGATTGGCTCGCCAGTAACACGGTTGAACGCGTAGACCCATGCCTGCTTCGTGGCCTGCATGATGGCCGGAACACGCCCCTGTCCTGGAACATCCAGATCGAGTAGAACCGGCGCAGTAGGATTGTCGAAGTTCCAGATCTCATGCTTTACCATCTGGAAATGCCAGGCTCGCTCGCCAGTTCTGGTGTCCAGCGCGATCAATGATGCACCGTAGAGATTGTCGCCCGGACGGAAGCCGCCGTAGTAGTCGATGGTGGCGCTGTTGGTTGGGATATATACCAGATTATTAGTAGGGTCAGCAGATAGGGGCGCCCATGATGAGACGTCGCCTGTCCACTCCCAAGCATCGTTTTCCCATGTTTCATGACCGTACTCACCCGGCTTTGGAATGACGTTGAACTTCCACTTGAAGGCACCGGTGCGTGCATCGTAGGCGAGGATGTCACCTGGCACGTTTTCGATACGCGCCTGGTGGTAGCCCTGCTCCGCCGAGTTACCGACCACAACGGTGTCGTTCACAACAATGGGTGGCGAAGAAGAAGTAATATATCCAGTCTCCAGGGGAATACCCTCGTAGGGATCATAGGGGTGACCGAGATCCGCGAGTAGATCGACGACGCCGGATTGCGGAAAGCCGTCGATAGGAACGGGATTGCCCCAACCCTCTAGAGGAATACCGGTATTGGCGTCCAGGGCCGTAAGGAAGAAGCCAGGTGAAACAATATAAACAACATCTCTGCCATCGATATTCGCATAACCTACACCCTTGCCGTAATCGGCGCGCATCGAATACTCGGCCCGTGGTGTGTCTGGCTCTCTGTAGGACCAGATCGTCTCACCTGTCTTGGGATCGATCGCGACAACATAGCGCTTATTACCAGCTACTGTAATTAACTTGCCGCCTATGAGAGATGGTGTTGAACGACCACTGATAGCACCGAAACTCGCTCCATCCCAGCGCCACGCTACTTCCATCTCGTTGAAGTTGTCCGCCGTGATCTCGTCGGCTGGCGTGTAGCGCGTATGTGCAAAGTCGCCGCCCAGCGTGTACCACTCACTCGGATCCTCGTTGAATAACGGAATGTCCTGAGCGTTCAGGAAACTTGAAGAAAACATCATCAAGCCTGCCGCCACGCACTGGTGCCAGCTAGGAATGGATCTCCTCGGAGTTGGAGCTTGCATAGTCATCTCTCTCTTTAGGTAGGTCCTGGAAGGGACTTAATCGACTCGCGTTGTGAGGCGCTCATGGTCAGAACCAAGTTTTTTAACTGAATATAACTGGTTAAAACTAGCAAGAAAGCGGCTTTCGAACCATGATTTTATGACCGTTTGCGGCGAACCCTGAAGGCTGGACGGCCAATTGGCGGGCGCTGGTCTATTTCTTCTTGACAATGACGAAAATTGTATCACAATACCGGTACAGTTTTAGAGAAGCGATGCGCGATTTTATGAACATCACGATCAACAGCAATGACGGCGTGCCGATCTATCGGCAAATAGCCAATCA
>CAXBLN010000155.1:0-9543 GCA_963976555.1 uncultured Gammaproteobacteria bacterium | reverse complement strand
ATCGGCGATCATCTCTTTTTCAACTGGATCATCCTGGGGCACGTTCGCAATCATGTTGCCGCTGGTTATCCCCACGGCGGTTGCTATCGATGCACCGCTGCATGTCTGTATTGGCGCGGTTCTATCGGGCGGACTGTTCGGCGATCACAGTTCTCCAATTTCGGAGACGACTATTCTCTCTTCCACCGGAGCGAGCTGCCCGCAGTTAGAACACTTTCGAACTCAGCTTCCCTATGCGCTGTACAACGGAGTCATAAGTCTGACAGCCTTCATTATTGCAGGCATAACCGGCTCGTCGGCAGTCATCTTGCTAGCCCTCGTCGCGCAATTAACGGGTCTTGTTGTGCTGCGCCGCATACTCAAAACTCGCGCTGCAGACAGTGACGCTGGATTGCAGCAACTCTCGGGCGTGAAGTAGACTGGCGTTAACTTACATTCGAACGGAGAATTAGAATGAAAAGCTCTGGATACATATTAATGATGGTAGTTTTCCTTGCTGGCGCGGCCAATGCACAGACGGTAGGCGCGCCCATCGCGCCTAAGAACGCAGCGGTAGACATGCCTCTTGCCGAGTTAGAGGCTGCGGCACAACATCTCAAGGACGCTGGAATCGCAACGAAGCGGATGCTGGAGGGAGGCATATTCAGTGTCAACGTCCGTCATATCGAAGGAGCGGAGACTGCATTGCAACACGGGCGCATCAGCGAGGTGTGGGTGGTTCGAGAAGGCTCCGGCATCGTCGCGACCGGCGGCGAATTGGTAAATCCTGTAGCTGGCTCTGTGCCGGGCGAGTATAGCGGCAGTGCGATTCGTGGTGGTCATGAGCGTCTGATCAAGGCCGGCGATGTGATCTTTGTGCCTCCGGGCGTGCCCCACGGAATCAAGCAAACGGACTCACTGGTCTATCTAAACATTCGCTTCGAACTTCGAGATGAGGATTAGCTCGCTGATGTTGAGACATAGCGTATTTGCAATAGGCTTCTTTCTTCTCTCGCTGGCAAGCGCAGCCCTCGCGGCTGCCGAGATCGATGAGGCCGCTGTGCGACTCGCCATGGCGAAGGAGGGCAGGCTGGCGGCAGACATTGCCAGAGACGCGCGCAGCCGACCCGAATCGGTGATTCCGCTCCTGCATATCGAGCCCGGTGCAACAGTGGTCGACATCTTCGGTAGCGGTGGCTATTACAGTGAGCTGTTAGCCGACGTTGTGGGCAGTGAAGGCGAGGTTTGGTTGCACAACAACGGTGGCTTCGAGGCTTGGGGTATCAACGGGCTCAACGATCGCTTCGATAATCGCGATCCTGGCAATATCGTTCGGCACACCGAAAGTGGAATCAATCTCGAATTGGGAGTAGAGACCATGGACGGGGCGATCATCGTGATGGCTCTGCACGATATCTACGTAATCCCGAAACGCTATAACGGCGAAGAATATGTGGCAGTCGGACGGCCAGCGAACGCGAACTATTTTCTGGAACAGATATATCAGGCCTTAAAACCCGGCTCCCGCTTCGTGGTGGTGGAGCATGCCGGTGACCCGGTAATGGAGAGCGAAGAGGTGTTCGACTTGCATCGCATGGTCGAGTCGCGGGCACGCAGTGAGGTTGAGAGTGTCGGTTTTCGGCTCATTGAAAGTACCGATGCACTGCGTAATCCTGAAGACGATCGCTCCATGATCGTCTTCGATTCAGATATACAGGGTCGGACTGACCGCTTCGTGTTGAGTTTCGAGAAACCCGTGGACTAGCTGGCAGCCCAACTCCCGTGGACATAGCGCAGTCCGCGGGATGTGATGGCTGGAGCTGCTGACATGTGGTTTTCGTCGGGCATGTTGTGACAGTGAATCTGTAGGCTGGGATATTTACGGGACTGTAATCGACTCGCGAACTTCTCTGTCAGTTTGGCGATCTCCGGCCAGCCGTGCACGTCACTCCAGGCGATCATTTCTTCGATGTAGTCGCGAAGTTCAGGATTCTTCTCGGCGATGGCTACTGCGTCGCCTCTTACATGTTCCGCCAGCTCGAGGGCCCCGGCGCTAAGGAATACCGTTGCATTGAGATCTTTGTTCGCATCGGCAAAGTTCTGCTCCCATTCCCAAACCTGTTCCTCGCGCCACCACAGCGCAGGGCTGCCCAATATATAGCGTTGGAAGGTTGCGGGCTGGGTTAGGAGAACCCAAGCCGCGAACAAACCACCAAGTGAAATCCCTTGCACCGTAGTGTGAGTAACCTCGACAGGATAGTGCATTGCAAGGGCGGGCATGAGTTCCTTTCGAATGAACTCGAGAAAGGCAGGACCACCCGCTGGAACAAGACCACCAAGTGCCCTCGCTTCGTTCTCGCCGGGCTCGGTGGGTGCATAGTCTCTGTTTCTATTTGACATTGATTTCATCAATGTATTGCCTGGGTAGCCGATTCCAACGACGAAGGATGACGGTACCTCGCCACCTTGGGTAAGCATGCGCTGGGTTCCCAATACGGAGCAGAAAGCGGCATTTCCATCTAGAACAAAAATCACGGGATACGTCGAGTCAGGCTGAATGATCGCGGGTTTTCCTACGAATATTCTGAAAGTGTCGTTGACGATTTTCGAATCGATATCGAAAAATTCAGCATCGAATTGACCAGTCATTGTGGTTATCTTGTGAGACATAGCGAGGGCCTATTACAGTGAGGGGTTGGAAAATGTACGGGGCCGAGCTGCCAAAAACAAGTCTGATAATTTCACGAGGCCTTTGTTATAATGGTTCATCGTCGAGAAACTTAGGCGAGTCATTTCAAGCGCATACGACAGATCGTTTCCAATCTCACGTACCAGGAATTCTTTGTCCATTCATGAAAAAACTACTCCTACTCTCTATTAGCTCAACTCTCATTTCTCTCTGTTCGTTCAGCACGTTTGGCCAGGCCACTGGTATCGCGGAGCCAAACAGCGTGCCGCAGTCTGTTCGCGACATGATCCTGCGCAGTCAGGCGGGGACGCAACATGCCCAGACCGGCCGCGTGCAGATGAATGTGCAATATGGCGATTTTCTGCAGTCTCTAGCGAGTCAGCCTAGCAAGCGCTATCAGGTCGAGGACGTGCTGCTAGAGATATTCACAGAACGTGCCCGGCTGAGTGACAGAGTGGCTCGCAGTGAGGCCCAGCCCTCCGAATTGAATGCGATCAGCGGCTATGAACATATCCGTGGCCGACTGGAGCCGTTGCTGACAGCAGGGGAGCTTGCGGTCGTCGATTCGCAGCAGGGCGGCCCCACCGATGAGCAGTTGAAGAATGGCTATGCGGATGAGCTGTCCAGGACTACGGGCAGTCTAACCGAGGCTGACAAGAGTCTGGTGCTCGATACTATCGTTAAGCATATTCGGATGGCGCAGAATGATGGCGGCCTGATGAATGCGCAGGATGTCGAAGAGCTGATAAAGAAGCAGAGCGCGTCTTTCATGCATGCCAGAATGGAGATGGACACATTGTTCGATGAAGTGAAGCTGGAACAGGTCGATCAGTTCATGGGTCGCCTGCACAATAATCTCTATCGCAATCGAAGCATGTCGGACGCACAATAGCGAAACCAATTCGTCAATTTCCGGGAGACCAATAATGCCACTTAAAAACATGGTGCTGGTCTTCGTGAGTTGCTTCGCACTATTGAGTGCGCCGGTGTTCGCCCAGCCAGAGGGTTGGACGAAGCCTTATCCCGCATTTAAGGTAATCGATAACCTTTACGGCGTAGGCACCTACGACCTGAGTGTGTTCCTGATTACAACCGATGCCGGGCATATCCTTATCAATACTGGCCTGGCAGAGTCTACCGCCTTGATTCGAGAGAACATGGAGTCGCTGGGTTATCGATTGGAAGATGTCGAGATACTCCTCACCATGCAGGCGCACTGGGACCATGTGGCGGCGATGAGCGAGATCAAGCAGATCGCGGGTGCCGAGATGTGGGCGACAGCGAAGGATGCACGGGTTCTGGAAGATGGCGGATTCATTGATGCCCATTTTGGTGGCGAAGAAACCTTCACGCCAGTGACGGTCGAAGGGATTCTTAAAGAAGGCGATGTCATCGAGCTCGGGGATATCAAGCTCACCGTCTATGAGCACCCAGGGCATACCGAGGGGAGTTCCAGCTACACCATGCAAGTCACCGAGGGCGGTGTCGATTACGATGTGGTCATCGCCAACATGGGCACTATTAATCCTGGCAAGAAACTCGAAGTAGATCCGACTTATCCTGGCGTTTCGGAGGACTTCGCCTCCACCTATAGTCGCCAGAAGCAGATGGATGTCGATGTGTTTGTATCCGCTCACGGCAGCCAATACGGACTGCACGACAAATACGTGCCGGGACAGGCTTATAGCCCCGATACCTTCGTCGACCCAGAAGGGTTTTTGGCTGCGGTCGCGCGCCTCGAGAGAATTTATCTCGAGCAAGTAGCCGAAGAACGTAGTCGCTAATCCCCTCGCCGTCATTCCTGATTTGAATGCTGGCTGCAGTTTCGGCGCAGCAACACTAGCGATTGGCCTACCAAGACGGGATTTATGTGTAGTTTTTTGTGACAGCGACTCGCAATCAGCGCTCTGAAAACCCCATAAGCTGCTAATATTATTGAATAAAATGTGATGGCTCTGAGCTAAGCCAATGCTGACCCGAGACATTATGTCGCATAGGCTGCAGCCATCTTATAAAATACTCTCTTACCTACAGATTACGTCCCGACTGACGTTGGGGCTCATTGGAGAAAACTATGCGCAACTATTCGCTGCTGTCACGATTCGCATTTGCTGGCCTGTGTGCAGCAATCTTGCTGCGACCGAACATTGCTGCGGCTGATAGCCCTGTCCTGAACGAACTCTTTCCCGAGTTGGTGAATCTATTGCACGCACACGATGTCTTGCATGCGCGTGCCTTCGAAGAAATAGAGGCGACGAACGAGTCCCCATCGGCGGCGATCGGAAAGCGGCTCTTGATGGAGCAATTGGAAGAGTTGGCCGAGGCGACTGCTTCGCACTACCACTCCGCCGGTGACCACCTGGCCATGCTGGGTCCGCACCGCGTATTCGAGAGCCGTGCCGTACCGGGCATTATTGTTACGATCAATCGCGAGGCGACAGCAGAGCAGGCTGCGGCAGCGCTGGCGGAAAGCGGGACATTACCACCGGTTGCAATAGAAACACTGAAGCGCGGCCGCGAATTCGTCGAAGAGTTGATAGAGATTTATCTCGACGATAGCTTTGATGATAAGAAGGTCGCGGTGGATGCCGCGGTGCAACGGTATCTCAGCGACGACGCGCACTCGGTTGCGGCTATGCCGAAATCCGACGAGCTGCTATCTGATAATCCCTATGCCTATTCCTACCGCGTTGGCTTTCCACAATTGAGTGGACTGACCTGGGCTTCGCAGTGGTTGAAGATAGCGACTCTGGAAGTGTTGGCTACGGCGCCAGATCAAGAGGCGAAAATTCGTGATGTATCGAACGTGCTGCAGTACTACAAAGAGAAGACAACGCGCCTGCACGGTAGCCTGGTTTCCTTGCCTTCGGATATTCCTACCATTCCCGTTATCTCGCCAAACTTCTACACGTTCCATCCGGAGGCTTCCGCCATCGTGGACAACATAGAAGCGTTGAAGGTGGTGATAGGCGACGCGTTAGCGTATCCGGAATTGACGAACCGTTCTGAGGCGATCGAATCTATGGTCGCCGATTACACGAACAAGACAGAGTATCTGTTCGATCACCGTGACTACCTGATATCCGTATTGCGCGGTGGAATCTACAACGCCGGCGGCCCAGCCCGAGGCGGGATGGAGAGACCCGATCGAAATTATTCGAGAGAGCGTCAGGAAAATCCACATATCAGCAAGTTCCCCATGCCGCAGTAGCAATGGAAGCTTAGAGTCAGTTGTAACGAATAAAGGAAAAACCGTGATGGATTTCAGGAGTGCCGCCAAGTTTGCAATGGGCTTAGCCTTGAGCGCGTTGATGACTTACGCCCATGGGGCGTTGGATCGCGTTGGAGATTTTGCACTGCTAGATCAGCACGGTGAGTTTCATCAGATCAGCCGCTATCAGCATCGCAAGGCCGTTGTGATGATGTCCTATCAACCGAGCTGTAGCAGCCTCTCTGAAAGCGTCGATTATCTGTCGGAACTTAACGCGAAGTTTGCCAGTCAGGATGTGGAGTTTGTCCTGCTCGATGCCTCGGGTAGCGATCGTAGTGAAGCCCTCAATTTGGACATGTCGTTACCGCTACTGAATGATGCGGCACAGCTAGTGACTGCTGCACTGCAAATAGAGCAGGGCGGCGAAGTTCTAGTGTTTAACCCGGAGCGCCTCTCTCTGTTTTATCGCGGCGCCGCCAATAGTTCTCTGGACGATACCCTAGAGGCATTGCTTGCTGGCGACGTGCGAGACACGGTGAAGAATGAAGTAGCCGGCTGTGCTATAGATTTCCCCATGCGTGAGAAGTTGTTAGCTGACCCACCGGATTACTCGACCGAGGTTGCGCCAATAATTGTCGATAACTGCTCCGAGTGTCACCGCTGGGGTGGGGCTGGACCCTTCGCGTTGGATAGCTATACGTCTCTGCTGGGATGGTCGCCGATGATACGCGAGGTTTTGCTGAACAAGCGAATGCCGCCGATGCAGGTCGACCCCGCGATTGGCCACACCACCAGCGCTCAATATCTTTCGGCTAACACGCTGCAAACACTGGTGCATTGGATGGACGCCGGCGCGCCGCGTGGTGACAATCCCGTCGA
Source organism: uncultured Gammaproteobacteria bacterium (assembly GCA_963976555.1). Taxonomy (GTDB): domain Bacteria; phylum Pseudomonadota; class Gammaproteobacteria; order Pseudomonadales; family Pseudohongiellaceae; genus UBA9145. Next base: position 2,785 of record CAXBLN010000155.1, on the reverse strand, counting down.
CCCGCTGGAACTTGTGCCTACTCAGAAGATCTTCGAATGGGAACTGGGTGAGCCAGACTTTATCGTAGAGACACCCGCGAACGAGATAGACGCCGTAGGCATTCAAGACTATCTCTATACCGAGGAGACCCTACCCCTCGATCGCGATGTCTGGGTGCGCGCCTTTCAATACAACCCGGGCAAGGAAACGGTACTCCATCATCTAATGACATTTATTTCTCCGGCGGATGAAGATTTCTGGGGAGACGAGGCCGAGAACGAAATTAGCACCAGAAGGTTCCTGGGCAGCTTCATCCCGGGTAATAACCCAGCGACGGTGTTCGACGAAGGTACCGGCATATTCATTCCCAAGGGACATAAGCTGTCACTACAGTTTCACTATGTAACGAATGGCCTGGCCACTACCGATGAGACTTCCATCGGGCTCTACTTCTATGACGAGCCGCCCGAGAAAGAACTACTAACGAAGGCGATCTCCCCGCGCTTCGTGATCGAGCCCCTGGACCCTAATCACGCCATGCAGGCCAGCTACGAATTCGAGAAGCCGGTAGTCATTACCAGCCTGCGTGCGCGAATGAATTTCCGCGGTAAGAAGATGAAATTTGCCGTGCAAACAGCAGGCGGCAAGATGCGAGATGTACTGAGCATTCCTGCTTACAACTACGGTTGGCAACCACACTACCATCTTTCCGAAGACCTCAACCTCGATGCAGGCGATAGCATTCATGTTATCGGAGCCTTCGATAACTCCTATTCCAATCCTTTTAACCCAGACCCCTCAGAAGAAGTGACATTCGGGTTGGAGAGCTATGATGAGATGTTCACGGGGTATGTGACTTACTACGAGAAAGACTGAGGGAAAAAGGGATATTAGTTTGACGGTGCTAGTGTAATTCCGATGACTTATCTACACGACCAGAAATTGATGCCGGAATCTGCCGTTACTCAGCTTGAGTCGCTTGCCCAACTGCTTCAGCAGACGCTCGAGAAATCATTGATGGGTTTTATCCTTCATGGATCGGCAGCTTCATCAGGGTTCGAGGTTGAACGAAGCGACCTCGACGTGTTGGCGATCATCGATGGTCATCTCACAGAAACGCAAAGAGAAACAATCGGCAAGGCTATATTGCTGATCTCAAACGAGCCGCACCCGTTAGAGTTTAGTGTTGTTGCAGAACAAGATTTAGATAAGTGGGTTCATCCCTGTAAACATCATTTCCACTACGGAGAAGATCAGCGGAGGCGGTTTTTGGAAGGTAGGTATAAACCAGAAGCCCAAGCAGATGAAGACTTGGCCGCTCACTTCACAATGGCCCGAGCTCGAGGTGTTGATCTATTGGGAACCTATCCAGTGGAAAGACTCCCTATTGTTCCAAGAGGCGACTATCTCAGCGCGATTTTGGGTGATGTTGAGTGGGCGCAGACCCAACATGAAGACTTTGGCGAATACGCAATCGCAAACGCTTGCCGAACCATGGCCTATCTAGATAGCGGCGCACTACTTTCTAAAAGCGAAGGTATCGAATGGTGTCGCAAAAATAATATCGAATTATCCAGCGTAGTTGACGATGTGAGGAAGAAACTGCGCTTCGAACTTGGATTATGATAGTCCGATTCTGGCGCATTGCTGACTGCCGCACTTTTATAGTGCTTATACGAAGTCGGAAGAGTTCAGCACTCAAAGCCTTGTCGTAGCCCAACCGACTTAGTTGTCCAGACTACCTGGGGATGAATAACGCAAAGAGGGCTGTACCCTTTACTACTCTTATACAAATGTTAGGCTCTGGGTCGTGCCGCCTGCGGGTTGCGAGAATGGGGTATAAAGATTGAAAGAGTTTTCTTTACGTTTAGCTTATTCTGATGAGTTGCAAAAGCTTATTGCGATCGACGACGAGGCGAGTGCGCTATATGCCGAAGCAGGGCTAAAACTCGATTTCGAGAAGGATCATCCTTTCGTCGTAGCCGAGAACTTCAGGTGGGCTAGTGCTATAGAGAAAGGGCTTGCGCACGTAGCTGTCAATCGCCAAGACACACCGGTCGGATTTGCTACGCTCGGCTACGTTGACGGAGAGCCCTACCTCGATCAGATTGCTGTGCTTCTGAGTTATATGCGACGCGGCGTCGGCACTTTGCTGCTTAATCAAGCAATTTCATGGAGCGGTGGTCGACCGCTCTGGCTCACAACATACTCGCACTTGCCATGGAATAGACCATATTATGAGCGACACGGCTTTGTTACGGAAAAAGACAGTGAATGTGAGGCCGAACTTTGCACCGTTCTACAGGAGCAGCGTGCAGCTCTTCCCGATCCAGATCAGCGAATTGCCATGGTGCGCCGAGGTTCTTCTATTGGCGCCTAATAACTTCCGGGGTACGCAACGCAAAGGGGACGGAGGGATTAAAAATTAATCCCTCCGTCCCCTTTATAGTTTGCGAGCACTACCGAGTTAAGCAATCAGATCTTCTGCAAAGATCACGCAAAGATTCAATATCCAAGGTGAAAGCCATAATTTGCTATCTTGGATTGGAGCGCTTAGGGCTGAAATCGAGAGAGATCGCAGATCAACTAGAGATCAGTCAGCCGGCTGTATCAAAATGGATAGCTAAAGGAAGAAACGTTAGACAAGAGGGCGGCTGGCCCGGCCTATTCTGCTAAGTTATAAAGTTATTAGTGTCCCCCTCTTACCCCTGAGGTTCTTCTATTGGCGCCTAATAACTTCCGGGGTACGCAAAGGGGACGGAGTGAACCTCCCCCAGTTTAACGGATACTTTAATTCAGCGACAA
>CAXBLN010000154.1:0-9615 GCA_963976555.1 uncultured Gammaproteobacteria bacterium | reverse complement strand
AAGCAGTGCATGAACAATATGCCTTCGGGTCACTACAAGGCAGATCATCCGCTGACGACGCCGCCACGCAAAGAGAACACGATGCAGGATATCGAGACCCTCATCAATCACTTCCTGAGTGTGAGTTGGGGGCCGGTTATTCCGCCAAACGAAGTGACCGTAGCGATTGAGGCAACCAAGGGAATCAATAGTTATTACCTCGTAAGTGATGGTAGTACTACCTCCTATAGAACCCGTATTCGAACACCATCGTTCGCGCACTTGCAGATGATTCCAGAGATTTCGCGTGGCTTCATGGTTTCGGATCTAATAGCGATTATCGCCAGTATCGATTTCGTGATGGCCGACGTAGATAGATAGTTAGAAAGAGATACGTCCTAAATATGAATAGTTTTGTGAAACGCAGATGACTCAACAAGTTATAGCTAGCACATCGAAGAAAGCGCGCAAGTTATCCGCAGAAGAGATCGCGGAAATCGAGCACGAAATGACTCTCTACCCCGACAAGAAGGCGGTCGGCTTAGAGGCGTTAAAAATTGTGCAAAAGCATCAGGGCTGGGTGTCGGATGAGAGTCTGCTTGCCATTGCCAAGTACCTTGATATTCCAGTGGCAGACCTGGAGGGCGTGGCGACATTTTTTAATCTGGTCTATCGCGAGAAAGTGGGCAAGAACGTCATACTCTTTTGCGACAGCGTCAGCTGCTGGATCATGGGCTGCGAGGGTATGAAAGATCACATTAAGGAGCGCCTGGCTATCGACTATGGGGAGACTTCGGTTGACGGTGAGTTCACCCTACTACCCGTTCCCTGTCTCGGTGATTGCGACAGAGCGCCGGTGATGATGGTTGGACCTGATCTTCATAGAAACCTCACGCCCGAAAAGATCGATTCGATCATTAATGACTATAAAAACAGACAGGACTAAACGGACACGACAGTGGTAACAAATCCATTAACAAAGAACATCGATATGTCGCGGCCACCGCTCGACATCGCCGGCTATGAGGCGAATGCGGGTTACCAGAGCCTGCACGCCATCGCGAAGGGTCTGAGCCCTGAGGATGTATTGCAGCTGGTAAAAGATTCCGGACTAAAGGGTAGAGGTGGCGCGGGATTTCCTACCGGGTTGAAGTGGAGCTTCGTGCCATCCGGTGACAACTCCCCCAAGCAGAAATATCTGGTAGTCAACGCCGACGAAATGGAGCCAGGTACCTTCAAAGATAGACTGTTGATGGAGGGCGATCCCCATCTCCTGCTTGAAGGCATGATAATCGCGGCTTACACGATACAGGCGAGTAAGGCCTATATCTTCCTGCGCGGCGAGTACACAGTATCGGAACAGGCGCTACGCCAGGCGATTAAAGAGGCAAATGAGAAGGGGTATCTCGGCAAGAATATTCTAGGCACCGGTTTCGACTTGGACATTATCATGCACACTAGTGCAGGGCGCTATATCTGTGGAGAAGAGACAGCTCTATTGAATGCGCTGGAAGGCAAACGAGCGAATCCCCGTGCGAAACCACCGTTTCCCCAGGTCAGTGGGCTTTGGGGCAAGCCAACCATCGTCAATAACGTCGAGACCATTTGCAATCTGCCCGGCATTCTTACCTATGGCGTAGACTGGTACCGCGGCTTGACCAAAGGAATCGATCACGGTACGAAGCTGTTTGGTGTAAGCGGAAAGGTCAAGACGCCAGGCTGTTGGGAGTTACCACTTGGTCTTCCCATAAGAGAATTGTTAGAGAACTATGCAGGTGGAATGCAGGATGGTTTGGAATTGAGAGGTTTTCTTCCAGGTGGCGGCTCGACCGACTTCATGTTGCCTGAGCATCTCGATATCACGCTTGATTACGATGAGATCGCAAAAGTAGGAAGTCGCCTTGCTACAGGCACGATGATTGTGTTGGACGATAAGACCTGCCCAGTAGGTATGGTGGGCAATCTGATGAAATTTTTCGCTCACGAGTCCTGTGGCTTCTGCACGCCCTGTCGCGATGGGCTGCCGTGGGTCGATCAGATATTCAGAGACTTCGAAAGTGGTCAGGGTAGCGAGAAAGACTTGCAAATTCTGCACGACCACGTGACTTACCTTGGTCCAGGCAGAACTTTCTGTGCTCTTGCGCCCGGGGCGACGGCTCCATTAGGAAGCGGACTAAAACATTTTAAAGAAGATTTCGAAAAACATATTACGGAGAAGCGCTGTAGCTATAAGCATTAGAATGCATTAGCTATATAGATACGCTTGGAGTTAGAGATGGCGAAAATTGTTATCGATGGGGTGGAGTACGAAGTAGACCCCAATAACAATCTGTTACAGGAGTGTCTGTCGCAGGGTCTAGACTTGCCTTATTTTTGCTGGCACCCATCAATGGGCTCTGTCGGTGCTTGGCGTCAATGCGCGGTTAAGCAATATCGCGATGCAGATGACAAGGAAGGCATGTTAGTCATGGCCTGCATGACTCCTGCAAGCGATGGCGCGATTTTCTCCATCGAGAACGATGGCGCAAAGTCTTTCCGGTCAGATGTAATCGAAAGTCTTATGATTAGCCATCCGCATGACTGCCCAGTGTGTGAGGAGGGTGGCGAGTGCCACCTGCAAGACATGACGCAGATGTCGGGGCATAACTATCGTCGCTACGACAAGAAGAAACGGACTCATCGCAATCAATATCTGGGGCCGTTCATCAATCATGAAATGAATCGCTGCATCACCTGCTACCGCTGTGTGCGTTACTACGGCGACTATGCGGGCGGCACCGACCTTTCAGCACAGGCGTCTCATCATCATGTGTATTTCGGTAGGCACGAAGAGGGTACGCTTGAGAGTGAATTTAGCGGCAATCTGGTCGAGGTCTGTCCGACAGGCGTCTTTACCGACAAGGCATTCAGCAAACATTATAGTCGCAAGTGGGATCTACAGACGGCGCCGTCGGTCTGTGTTGGCTGCTCCGTGGGCTGTAATACGTCGCCGGGGGAGCGTTATGGCACCTTGCGCCGCATAGTGAATCGCTACAATAGCGAGGTAAATGGCTACTTTCTCTGTGACAGAGGCCGCTTCGGTTTCGACTACGTAAATAGTAGAGATCGTTTGTTAGAACCCGTAAAGCGTGTCGACAACACAGGAGAGTTGCTCGCAGACGATGAGGTAAAGGCCACGCTCAAGCAATTCTCGAACGAAGGTAGCATCGGCATCGGTTCGCCCCGTGCCAGTAACGAATCTAACTTCGCATTGCGTAGCATGGTCGGCGAAGAAAATTTCTACGCGGGTTACTCTGATGCCGAACACGATGCCATGCAGGTGATCTTGAGTCTAGCCAGCGACTCTGCCTTTCACAGCCCGAGCGTGCGCGAGGTGGAGAAGGCTGACGCTGTGCTAATTGTGGGGGAAGACGTTACTAACGTAGCGCCTCGCATCGCGCTCGCTCTGCGTCAATCTGTGCGCAACAAGGCTATAGAGCTGGCAGATGAAAGTCGGATTCCGCAGTGGCAAGACGCGGCAGTACGCGAACTCGCGCAGCACGAACGCAGCCCGCTAAGCATTCTTAGTCCAGCCGTGAGCCGGCTCGATGACATCGCCGCCGATCGGGTCATCGAATCTCTGGACGAAGTCGCGGCGATCGCTTATCAAATCGCGAACAGAATATCCGCGTCCGCACCAAGTGCGGAAGCTGCTAGCGTACACGACGAAGTCATCGATAAAATCGTAAAGCAGCTGCAGGGCGCAAAACGGCCATTGATCATCGCTGGTAACAGCAACGGCACCGATTTGATCAGGGCAGCTGCCAATATTGCACGGGCTCTTCATGAGACTCGAGATAAAGCTGCCGTTGATCTATGCCTTCTGGTTCCCGAAGTGAACAGCATGGGTATGGGGCTGATGGCGGGGGCTAAGAATTCTTTAGGCGTCGCCTTGGAGCGACTTCACAGTGGCGCGGCGAAGCGAGTCATAGTTCTTGAGAATGACCTGTTTAGGCGCGCAGCGAAGAGTCAAGTCGACGCCGCACTAGACAAAGCGGAGAAGGTATTAGTTCTCGATCAGGTGGCAACCGCCACGACTAACTCAGCTGATGTCGTACTACCCGTTACCGCCTTCTCCGAGCACGAGGCGACCTATATAAATTATGAAGGCAGGGCGCAGCTCAGTTTTCAGGTACATCAGTGTCAGAAACTTGCGCAACCAGCCTGGCGTTGGATTAACGATGCGGAACATGTCGATGATCTGGTCGAACGTTGCTCCAATGAGGCGCAGGGCTTTGCCAGACTGCGCGAGGTATTGCCTGGTGACAATCCCTTCGTAGCGGGCATGAAGGTGCCGCGCCAATCTCATCGCTACAGCGGCCGCACCGCTATGGTCGCGAACGTCAACGTACATGAACCCAAGCAGATGGAAGACAACGAGTCCATCATGTCATTCTCAATGGAAGGAATACCGTCGCAGAAGGACGCTAGCGTTCTCGCATCCTCCTGGGCACCTAAATGGAATTCGAATCAATCCATCAGTAAGTTTCAGGATGAGGTGAACGGGGAATTAAAACAGGGGCATGTGGGTTGCCTTTTGATCGAGAGAACTGATAGCAGTGGCGCCTATTTCGAGATCGGTGCGAGGGCCAGTGCGCCGTCGGGTAAGCAGTTGCGGCTTGCTTTCTCCTACCAAATATTTGGCAGCGACGAGTTGAGTGCGCGTGCCGAGCCAATTCAGCAGCGTATGACCGATGCCTATATCGGCCTGTGTCCCACAGATGCGCAGGCAAGAGGTCTGGCCCAGGGCGATGTGGCTACTATTAAACCTCTGAATGCTCCGGTTGTGGTTTATATACGCACCGGCGTCAAACCGGGCACGGCCTTATTGTACTGTGGCGACTCAAGCATTAGCCCAGCCGAATTTTCTGGATTTATTGAGCTCGAAAAGAGTACCGCTCAGGCAACGATCCGCGGCGTTCGAAATCTGATCGTCAGCGATTTTCAGGAAGAGGAAGTCTAGCTTATGACATTCGAAGTCGGTTCCGGGTTAAGCATTGGCGTAATATTGGCGACGGTAATCGTCATCGCCGCGATGCTGATCTGGGTAGAGCGCAGGCTGTTAGGTTTCTGGCAGGATCGGCTGGGGCCGAATCGTGTTGGTCCGTTCGGCCTGCTGCAAGTCGTCGCCGATATGATCAAAATTTTCACCAAGGAAGACTGGGTTCCACCATTCGCCGACAAGTTCAGTTTCGTTCTTGCTCCGGCAATCATCATGACAGTGATCTTGATGAGCTTTAGCGTTATCCCGTTCGCCCCCGGTGTCGGCATTGTAGATTCCAATATCGGTGTGCTGTTCGTGCTCGCGATGGCCTCGCTCGGTGCCTATAGCGTTATGTTGGGCGGTCTATCCTCAGACAACAAATATGCCCTGTTAGGCGCCCTGCGTGCTGCAGCGCAGATGGTTAGCTATGAAGTATTTATGGGGATTTCAATCCTTGGCGTGGTCGCGTTATCTGGCTCATTCAATCTGCGCGAGATCGTACTGGCGCAGGCGGATGGCTGGTATATCATCCCGCAGTTTATTGGCTTCGTGATCTTTTTGATCGCGGGTGTTGCCGAAAGTCACCGGCTACCGTTCGACATTCCGGAGGCCGAACAGGAGATTTGCGCGGGCTATCACACTGAGTACTCGGGCATGAAGTTTGGCATGTTCTTCGTCGGCGAATATCTCGGTCTGGTATTGATCTCTTCCTTAATCACCGTGCTCTTTTTTGGCGGCTGGTTAGGACCTGGGTTCTTGCCGCCGATAGTGTGGTTCGTTTTGAAGGCCTCGGCATTTATAGCCTTCTTCATATTGATGCGCGCCGCGCTGCCGCGTCCGCGCTACGATCAACTAATGTCATATGGTTGGTTATTCCTGTTGCCCGTTTCATTGTTGAATCTGCTGATTACCGGCGCAATTATTTTGAGTACCGCCTAATGTTGCAATCTTCTGGAGAAGTTCATGCTCACGCTGATTAAGGATACTCTGACAAGCCAGGTGGTTTCCCTCTGGCGAGTGTTCGCTCATCTTTGGGTGAAGACTGACACCGTCGAATACCCCGACCAGATGCCCTACATGTTCCCACGATGGCGCGGTCGTATCATACTTAGCCGCGACCCCGACGGTGAGGAGCGCTGTGTTGCCTGTAACCTCTGCGCCGTAGCCTGCCCAGTTGACTGTATAGCGTTACAGAAGACCGAGGATGAAGAAGGGCGCTGGTATCCGGAATTCTTTCGCATCAATTTTTCTCGTTGCATCATGTGTGGGTTCTGCGAGGAGGCTTGCCCGACGAATGCGATTCAGCTCACTCCCGATTTCGAAATGGCAGAATATGTGCGTCAAGACATGGTTTGGGAGAAGGAAGATCTATTGATAGATGGAACCGGCAAATATCATGACTACAATTTCTATCGAGTGGCCGGTAAGAAGATAGGCGGAAAGGACAAGGGTGAGGCGCAGAACGAGGCGGTACCCGTGAACGTGAGGAGTCTATTGCCGTGATACTACTGTTTTACATAGCTGCGGCGGTGGCCGTCATTGCCACGGTGGCGGTGATATTGCAGACCAATATCGTACATGCATTGATCTACCTGATTCTTTCGCTGCTGGCAGTGGCCGTCTGTTTCTACGTTCTCGGTGCGCCGTTCGCCGCCGTATTGGAAGCAATCGTCTATGCCGGCGCCATCATGGTGTTGTTCCTGTTTGTGATAATGATGCTGAACATGGGGCAGCGCAGTCTGGATGAGGAGCGCAGTTGGATGGGCCCTAAGGTATGGATCGTTCCTGCGATATTGGCCTCTGCACTGCTCGCGCAGCTACTAACGGTGCTGACACAATTTGAATCCGAGTTACGGTTAACCACTGTCGATGTTATGCATGTGAGTGCGTTGCTGTTTGGGCCGTATGTATTTGCGGTTGAGCTTGCATCTATTTTGCTGCTAGCTGGTTTGGTCTCCGCCTACCATTTGGCGAAGAAGTAAAGACGAGAAAGATAAAGAGCGTGTTATGCAGATAAAGTTAAGACAACTGAGTCGAGAGAGCTAATGCAGTCAATTCCAATCGAACATGGATTGATTCTAGCGGGCATTCTATTCGTGCTGGGCCTGATCGGTGTACTGACCAGGCGTAACATCGTATTCGTGCTGATGTCCCTGGAGATCATGATCAACGCGAGTGGGCTCGCATTTATTGTGGCGGCATCGCGCTGGGAGCATGCGGACGGGCAGATCATGTTTCTCATGATACTTACCCTAGCCGCCGCCGAGGTGGCAGTTGGTCTCGGCCTAATTATTCAGATGTATCGACGCTACCACACGGTCGATATTAATGTGCTAAGTCAGATGAAGGGATAGGAGCAGGAAGATAGCGTGCAAGAACTAATTTGGCTATTACCTACATTTCCGCTACTGGGCTTTCTAAGCCTGGTGCTGACCACTGGGAATCTGCCCAAGAAAGTAGTGGCGGCTATCGGCGCTGGATCGATAGGCCTGTCTTTCATAACCGCAGCCCTGATTGCAGTCGAATTCCTCGGTTCCGGCGAGTCTCATTTCGTGCTGGAGGTGTGGACATGGATGGCGGTAGGAGAGTTTAGTCCTGGCTTTAGTTTCTATCTGGACGGCCTGTCTCTTGTCATGATGCTGATCATCACCGGCGTAGGCTTTCTTATTCATCTCTATTCGACCGGATTCATGTTGGACGATCCCAGCTATAGTCGCTTCTTCTCCTATATGAACCTGTTTGTGGCGTCGATGTTGATGCTGGTTCTAGCCGATAACCTGGTGCTCCTCTACTTAGGATGGGAAGGGGTTGGGCTCTGTAGTTATTTACTAATTGGGTTCTGGTACGAGAAGCCGGAGAATGGCTACGCGGCAAGAAAGGCGTTCATCACGACCCGTGTCGGCGACACCTCGATGGCGATTGGCCTGTTTCTACTATTCGCCCAGCTAGGCACCTTGAATATTCAAGATATGTTACATGCCGCCCAGACGCAGTGGGCAGTGGGCTCTGGTTTTGCAGTGGCCGCCTCGCTACTGCTGCTTGGTGGCGCGGTAGGCAAGTCAGCACAGCTGCCACTACAGACCTGGCTTCCTGACGCGATGGCAGGTCCCACGCCGATCAGCGCCTTGATCCACGCGGCGACGATGGTCACTGCCGGTGTGTATCTGATAGCGCGTACGCACATACTGTTCGAGCTGGCGCCTAATGTGCAATTGCTGGTAGCCTGGATCGGGCTAATCACGCTGCTCATGGCGGGTTTCACCGCGATGACTCAGCACGATATCAAGCGAATTCTTGCCTATTCCACTGTGAGTCAGATTGGATATATGTTCTTAGGCCTTGGTGTGGGTGCATATTCTGCCTCGGTATTTCATCTAATGACCCATGCCTTTTTTAAGGCGCTATTATTCCTCGCAGCGGGCACGGTAATTCTAAGCCTGCACCATGAGCATGACATCTTTAAGATGGGCGGTAAGTGGAGGCAACTCCCAATAGCCTTCGCGTCATTTCTGATAGGTAGTCTCGCGCTAGCGGCATTCCCATTCACTTCTGGTTACTTCAGCAAGGACGAGATCCTGATCGCCGCTCTGGAGATGGAGGGCCCCGGCCTGGTGCTGTGGCTGGGCGGTGTACTCGGCGCGTTCTTCACCGGCATCTACAGTTTTAGATTGGTCTTCGTCGTGTTCTTCGGCGAGAGCAAGGGCCATCATGAGGAGAAGGAGGTCGCTGGTTTTAGTATGGCGACACCACTGATTATTTTAATGGTGCTCGCGCTGTTTGGTGGCTGGATTCAGATACCGGTCGACGCTGTATTTAGTCATGGCGAAGTGCACGAGGAACACCACATCAGCGGCTTGATGCACGCGATTATGATTGCCGTGCCACTGCTGGGCATCGGCGTCAGCTATCTGTTCTTTATGTCGAAGACCTTCTCGGTAGAGAAGCTCATGGCGAACCCACTCGCAGCGTCCCTGCATCGCTTCTGGTTTAGTGGCTGGGGCATGGACAAATTATATGACTTACTGTTCGTGAAGCCGTTCTTGTTCTTGGCTCGTATTAATAAGAAAGATTTGATCGATGCCATTTATGGGCTGATCGTGGAAATTTCTCGCGTCGCTCACACGATGTTGGCACGTTCACAGACCGGACAGCTTAACTGGTATGCACTCAGCATCGCCGGTGGCCTAGTGATCCTTATTACCCTGGGAGTGCTGCTATGATTTTGGTAGCGCTTATTGCCATTTTGTTTCTAGGTGGCGTTCTCGCCTGGTTGTCCGAGGGTTTGAGCCCCAAGGCGCCGCGCGTCGTCGCCTTAGTTGCGGTGGTGGTCGATCTGCTCGTCATGATGACGCTCGTGGGTGCCGACGCCGGAGACTCCAGTTGGGTCGTGCAGCTGAATGCGCAGTGGATACCGCGCTTCGGCATCTCATTTCATCTAGCGGCAGATGGGCTTAGCGTACTCATGATGGTGCTAACAGCCTTTCTAGGGATTGTAGCAATCGGCTCGGCCTGGGATGAAATCAAAGACAGAATTGGCTTCTTCTATTTCAATCTACTCTGGACTTTGGCTGGCGTAATAGGCGTATTCACAGCGTTGGATCTATTTCTGTTCT
>CAXBLN010000153.1:0-9627 GCA_963976555.1 uncultured Gammaproteobacteria bacterium | reverse complement strand
TTCCTTTTAGAAGATCTATGGTATCTCGTACGCACGCGCTGACACTCCCGGTAAGCTTGAGACCACGCTCCTTGATTTTGTAGTTCTCTACTTCATAAGAAAGCTGATTCATGATCTTCGTATCAACAAATTCGATATTCAGTTCAGGCACGTGGGTCTTTATCATTTGGATGATATCGTCCACAGTTAGATTGTCGGTCAGTACGTTATAGATTTCACCATTGAACAGTTTGTTGGCGTGAATAAACGTAATCGCCTCGAAGGCATCGCTGAGGGAAAGATAAGGCCGCTTCTGATGTAGTGCTGTCTTCCACACAGTGATCGGTTGGCACATGACAGCTTGCCAGCAAAATTTGTTCACGGCGGTATGGAAGCGCATGCCACGCGACGTGCCGCAGATAGTCCCGAAGCGGCATATAACGAATTTAATGTCTTCTTTTTTGCTAAGCTCGATCAAGTATTTTTCTTCGCGTAACTTGGTTTCGGCATAGGGACTTTGCGGCTGCAATTCTGACTCGGAACAGTCTTCTGCTACTGTCTCTTCCTGTGTGCCGTAGACGCTGGTAGAGGAGAGGTGTAATAGAGGAATGTTCTGCCGTACGCAGGCGGCAGCTACTTGCTTGGTTGCAGTGAAATTATTACTCTCAACTTCTTCCTGGTTGGAGAAGCTGCCAGCAGCGTTCGTGATGGCGGCCAAGTGTAGCACCATATCTGCCCCTGCTATGAAAGGGTCGAGCTCCTCCTTTGTAACATCCAGTTCATGAAACTGGTAGTTAGCGGTTGAAGGCAGATCAAATAGCGAGCTATAGCGCTGGGTCATCAGGTTGTCTAGCAGCACAATCGTGCAGCCGGGATAGACAAGTGGAAGCTGTCGCAGTACATAAGATCCAATATGGCCAAGTGCACCGGTGATTACAAATTTCATAGGCTTAGATACTTATCCAGGCAATTCCCGTAGTAGGCTTTGGTTTTTCTTAGGCCGCTTTCGAGATTGTCTTCAATCTCCCAGTCGATGAGAGATTTGAGTTTCCTATTGGAGATTATTGCATCCCCAACATCGATTTTCTTTCTCTCTTCAGGCCATGGAATATTGGCTACCTCTCCACTGCCGATATGCTCGACTGTCTGGCCGGCGATGTCTATGACACTGTAGTGCTGGTCGCCCGCCAGCAAAAAGACTTCGCCCTTCGATTTGGGTTCTTGGGCGACTAAGACGAGAGCATTTATGACGTCATCGACAAATAGTACGTTTCTCATTTGTGCACCATCGCCGTAGACTGTAATTGCCTTGTTCTGCAATGCCAATCCAATAAAATAATTGTTGAAAGTAAATTCGGGGCTATGAATGCTTGCCCTCGGACCGAATACATTGGAGATTCTTAATATCGTGGCATCGATCTGATGTGCCTTGGTGTAGATGAGTGCATATTTCTCTGCGACACACTTATTGGCGGAGTAGATATCAGTGGGAAATTCCGGGTGTTTTTCGTCGGCGGGCTGATACTGAAGTGGACCGAGTTGGGTGGTCGTTCCCAGGTGCAAGAAGCGGGCGTCTGGATTGAATCTGCGCATGGCCTCTAACAGATTGATCATTCCCTTGCTGTTCACATCCTGATCGAACCAGGGCTCCTTCATCGAATGGGCATGAGAGGTCGACGCCGCGCAGTTAATGATAAGCTCCTGGTCTCTCACTTCCTCGCAGAGTTTCTCGAAATTTAAAATATCGTTTACGCGAAGCTGTATGTCATCTTTTACGTCTTCGATGTTGTAGAGCCGACCGCCGGCATGAGTATCGAGACAATCATAAACCGTAACCTCTGCACCCAAAGCTAGATAGCGGTGAACGAGGTTGCTACCGATGAATCCGAGACCTCCGGTGATGAGCACCTTTCTGCCGGTCATGGATTGATATTGGTTTTTATTCCCTGTCATCTCATAGCCCCCGGTCTCTCCTTGAAGGAAAAACCTTGTTGGTCTCGCAGATTATCCTACGAGTTGCTCCACTGTCTTTTGAATGCCACTGCGAAGATCGACTTGTGCAGACCAACCTGTAGTTGCTGAGAAATTCGCAGTATCGGCGACATAGTTTCTCGTTTCAATCGATGCCAGATCGGCCGGTGCGGCTACGTGCTCGATCTCTGCGTTTTGTCCTGTCTTCAATCTCACACATTCGGCTACTGCACTGAATGCTTCGATGAAGTTGTGACCTTGTCCGCTACCTATATTGAAATATTGGCCATTGGTTTTATCGATATACGCCGCCGCCGCCTCGAATGCGCGGACAACATCAGTTATATAGGTGTAGTCTCGTACTTGTTTACCGTCGCCGAATATCGATAGGCTCTCACTCTGTATCGCTCGACTTATCATCATGTTTAGTATGCCGCGATCGGCACTGCCGGTCGCCGTGCCAGGACCGTATACATTTGCCAGGCGAAGTGAGCAGTATCTTACATGGTGGTTCTGAGCGTAGTATGACAGGTATTTTTCACAGCACAGCTTGTGAATATCATAGACAGTGATGGGATTCTCATAAATGCCCTCGGCCACAGGCATTTGCTCTGTCAATCCTACTACCGTCGCCGTGCTCGCGAAGACAATCGTTGGTTTCAGCCCGGAGTCCCGGCAGTGTTCCAGCAGGTTCAATAGTGGAAGGACGTTGTTTCGATAATCACGGCTAGGGCTAAGGTTGGCATCACTGGCACTGGTCTGTGCTCCCAGGTAGAAGATGGTGTCAACGCCATCTATCAGCTTGTGCCAGACTTTTGGATCAGAATAATCGACCTCAGTGTCAGTAATCTTTGCCGTTCCAGTTAGCGAAAGCAGTTTATTGTTATTCCTGCTGCTTCGAGTGATCGAGCAGTCGATACTCGACAGGGACGTCGCCAGGGCATGGCCGATGAATCCGCTGGCGCCGGTGATCAGTATTTTTTGCTTTTCGAAATCCCGGCGCGACATCACAGAGTCTTGCCTCTTGCGGAGAGATATCGCAGGGGCGCATTGAAGAGAATAATAAAGAGCAGTAGGAACTTCGTAGTCAGGGGATGTTCCGATCTAAAGGAACAGCCAATTAATTTCAGTGGGACCTTTATGAAGGGGAAGTATCTATCCATGAAGCTTAGCTCTGTATAGAGTGAGCGTTGATAGCGTTTGATCCTGTCGGCGTAGCTTTCGTCGTTGTAGTAGTATCTTCTGCACCTTTCGCCCGCATTGATGTTTGCGAATGATCCTCTTAGGGACATCTCAAACAGCATGATTAAGTCGGTAGCTACAATTGGTTCCAGTGCCTTAATGTTTTTCATCGTGGAAGTTTTGCATAGCCCATAGAAGGCTTCATATTTTCCCCAGAATGCTAGCGCGCAGCGTGCAGTAACGTCACATCCGCGAGTATCGAAGTGGGGGAGATGCCTCTCCTTCATGCGCTTGCCCTGTTCATCTACCCATACAGTTTTAGCGAATGCGAGTACAACTTCGTCATCGCTTTGAAGAATCTCGATACAGTCCGCCAATAAATTCTCTGGCAGTATCTCGTGGCCTCTAGCGAACATAAAATAATCGGTTTCAGCGAGGTCTAGAACTCGCTGATGATTCCCAATCTCGCCGAGATTAACCTCGTTTTGGCTGTAACGAATTCGTTTATCCTTGCTGGCGTATTGTTGACAGATGCCTGCAGTGGCGTCGTCTGAACGATCCTCGCACAGGTAGACGACAAAGTTTGTATAGCTCTGGGCGAGGATAGAATCCAGTGCGATAGCTAGAAACTTCTCATTCTGATAGACCGGTAGTCCGATTCCGATGCTGGGTGTTGGCATGGTGACTAGTCTCGGTTCTCTTTAAGGAATAGTGCCTGCCAGAGATAGCTAAATGGAGGTGCCCAGGAGTCTGCCTTCACCGCCCAGTCTGTGCTCGGTGCGTAGGCTTTGAGGAAGGTCTTACTTGAATCGATTACGGCGGCCTGATTGTCGATATCTATGATGTCTGTCAGCAAACCCTGTTTGAGCGCGAGCTCGATGACATCCATGCCCTGAGAATGTCCATCTAGAGATTTATCAAGATATTTTCCTACTGGGTTCTTTACATAGAAAGCGGCGCTATGCTTATCGATGAACGCAAGGTACTCGTGCACCACTTCTTTATCCATTTCAGCAAAAGAATCAATGTTGATTGCCAGATCGAATTCGCCCAGATTGGCAGGCGAAAACTCTGCCACACTGATGAAGGATATTTTCTTGAAAGAGGCGGCATCCAATACCGCTTCGAGGTATCTGCTAGATAATTGCAGGGCATTGGGCAGGTCGACTATGCAATAGCGATCAATGTCAAAATTCGATAACAGCGTGTGGCCAGTTCTTCCATAGCCGGCACCGATCTCAACGACCTTTGCTTTATCCAGCCTGCAAGATTGTTCTATGAAATTTGCTTCTTTGGCTGCCTGTAGGTAGTCCAGACAAACCGACATGCCCTCGTATTGTATACTGAGGGGCTTGCCCAATTCGCGATTCGCCGTGTTGGCCAGGATATCCCGCTCTTGCTTGCTGAGTGTGGAGGCCAAGAGGTAATTGACGGTTTTTAGGTAGCGAACACCATTTACCTCTGGGTTGAACAATGCAATCTTATGATTGATAGGAGAGGACTTGAAATTTTCAAACTCGGCTTCGATATTTTCTAGAGACAACTGTTTCTCGTTGATCTCTTTCCAGAATTTATTCTGATCGATATTCATTGAGCGGTTCTCTTTCTTGTGCGGTTAGATCTCGCAGAATTTTCGTACTTCTGCGCACACTGTTTCTAATTCTTTCCCAAGTTCGGGATACATTGGCAATGACAGAATTTCGTCACAATATTCTTCGGTTACCTTCAAGTCGTAGTCGGTCGATCGATAGGCGGCTTGTCGATGGACGGGTATAGGATAATGAATGCCTGCCAGTATTCCTGCTGCTTTCAGGTGCTCGAGTAATTTATCGCGATTCTTTAGCCTAACTACGTAGAGATGGTAGGCATGTTTGCAATGCTTCTTAGTTGTAGGAAGTATCAGGTCTAAGCATTCCAGCTCTCTATGGTATTTGTCGGCCAGATTGGCGCGGCGCTGATTAAATTCATTCAGGTGCTTCAACTTCACCCTTAAAATGGCTGCCTGGATCTCATCCAGTCGGCTGTTCCAGCCGTGTGTACAGCTATCAAACTTCTCCGCCCAACCGTATTCTCGCAGCAATCGCACTTTATCGGCGAGGGCCTTGTTGCTGCTAACCACCGCGCCACCATCACCGATAGCACCAAGATTCTTGGTAGGGTAGAAGCTAAAGCAGCCTAAGTCTCCGAAAGAGCCTACGGGCTTTCCTTGGAACAGGGCGCCATGAGCTTGTGCACAATCTTCTATAACATACAGGCCTCTGGGCTTTGCGATGGCCACAATGTCCTCGATAGCCGCAGGGTGCCCATACAGGTGTACAGGGATGATGGCCTTGGTCTTGCTGCTGATTTTCTGGCTAAGCTGTTCCACGTCCAGGGTGTAGCTCTGCGGGTCGACATCTACGTAGACGGCCTTGGCGCCAGATTGATGAATGGCGGAGAGCGTCGCGGAGGCAGTTAGGGAAACTGTGATAACTTCGTCGCCGCTGCCAATTTCGCAGGCCTTTAGTGCAAGGAGCAGGGCGTCGGTACCGTTTGCAACGCCAGAGCAATATTTTGACTGTGTATATTCAGCGAACTCGCTTTCAAAGGCCGCAGTCTCCGGACCCAAAATATATCTGCCGCTCTCCAGGACGCGTGAGATTGCCGCCTCGATGGCTTCTTTGTGCTCTAAAAATTGCGCATGGGGGTCGCTACAGAGAATCATTAGATAACCTTGACCTCGGGAACGTAGACGATCCACTTGCCACCTCTGGCGTTGTACTCTTTTTCATTGTTCATGATTTCCTGCATGTGATTCCAGGCGAACAGCAGCATATGGCTGGGATGATTCTTTTCAATTTCGCCAGGCGGCTTCACCGGGATATGCATGCCGGGGCTAAACTTTTGTTGTTTTAGCGGCGTTGTATCGCTAATGAATGCGATCAACTCGGGACCAATCTTGCAGTAATTTAGTATCGTCGTACTCTTTGAAGTGGCGCCGTAGGCGATTACAGGAGACCCTTGCTTGTCCTTAATATCATTAAGTAATTGCACTAGTTGATTTCGTGAGCGCTCGATATTGTTACGTAAGGTTTCGTAGGTTTCGGGTAGCTCTACTCCTAGGCGCCTTTCTTTTTCTAGTATGTCGCTTACGTTGCTTGAGATTTCACGGCTGCCCTTTTTGGCAATGAAGTAGCGCATAGAACCGCCGTGCACCTCGAGATGTTCGATGTCGAACAATTCTAGATCGTGCCTGGCAATCATATTGCTTACGGAAGTCGCCGAGAAATAGAAGACATGCTCATCGTAGATTTGATCGTAGGAGACCTTCTCGATAATGTCGCCTAAATAGGGGTCTTCGAAAATAAAGACACCCTTTGGCTTAAGTAGTTTTGTAATCCCCGCTAGGACGGAATGCATATAGGGGATGTGACAGATCACATTAGCAGAACTGATGGTATCAGCATGGCCTTGTTCTTCGATGATTTGAGCCGCCAGTTTCTCGTCGAAAAATTGAGATACGGTATTGATGCCTTTGCCACGCGCAACAGCGGCTACGTTCTCTGATGGTTCGATGCCCAGGTGACGAATTCCCGCTGTGGCCAGATTCTGCAGCATGATTCCATCGTTGCTACCAATTTCTACGGCGAAGGGGTCTGCGTCAGTGAGATATTCCGTGGACAATTTTTCTGCGAAATTCTTAAAGTGCAGGGTCTGGCCCTTCGAGAGCGAAGAGAAGAATGCGTAGTCCTCATGAAACATGAGTTCTCTTTCGGGTTGCTCTAACAATTGCACCATGGAGCAGTGCTCGCAGAAGCCTACCTTCATCTCAAAATAATATTCTTCACTGAAGTCTTCAGGTAGTAGGAAGCCGTTCGCGATTGGCATGTCGCCAAACGAAATAAACTCCTCGTAGGGGTTGTCGCAAATTCTACATGCAGCCATTCATAGCCTCGTCTGAATCTTGGAAAAAACTAACGAATTCGCCTACATAGGAGAATTAGTAGCCAGACAATACACCATTCGTTAGGCTTTTGGCAGTGGCTTACAAGTGCGCGATGAGACGAGTCTCACGGCTGCGCAGTAATACATCACACTGCCCTCTAAGGAAAAGAGCCAGGCATTGAGCATCTGCATATCTTGCATGTAGGAACTTTCCGAATGGCTGTCACCGAGATTTGCTCCGAGCAAATTGTGACTCGTTAACCCCCAATGCCCAGACTACCAGCATCTGCTCCCGTCATATTGGTTATATTCGATTTGGTGGCTGAGGTCTATGGGGTGGCGAAGCTAGTCTTTAGCTTCGCTTAGCTAAACCTGGGGTAAGAGATTGAGTGATGTTGAATTAGATGTTGCTTATCGTTTTTGAGAACAGAACTAGACAGCCTATTTAGCTTGGCTGACCAGCAGTGAGCCTCGCCAATGACTGCTGCCAACTGGACAGCAGTTCTGGCGAGGCTGTGAGCCAAGATACTATAACTTGATAAAGGCCAACGCATAGTTGCCATTGAGGGGAATCACCAACTGCTTCTGCACTGAGTCATAACACATGGAGGCAGCACTCGGAATACCCGAGGCGATGATCTCGGCTTCCTGACCGGGGCGAATGCGAGATACGCTGCCGAAGCGTACGCTGCTTACATATTTGGTTCCATCTTCGGTAACGACGATGCCATCATTGCCACCCTCAACCGCATATTCGGTGCGGATGATATCTCCTTGGGGGTTATAGGTGATTACGGCATTGTCGCCTACGTTGACCACTACTATGTTTCCCTCGCGGTCTATAGCAACGCCGTTTGGAGCGGCCAGTGGTGCGCCGTCGGCAAAGGTTGAAACTTCGCCTCTTGGTGTCACTTTATAGATGCTTTCTGGCGCCCTGGTGTTTGACGCGTAGATAGTTCCGTCATTAGCCACGGCTATGCCATTCAAGATGGTGGAACCAGGAATTTCGACCGCATTCAATGGCCGCCCGGTCGCGAGATCGAAGGAGCGAACATAGCCGACGTCCACGGTATAGAGGACGCCATTGCTGATAGCGCTGCCCAATGGGTGGTGCAATTCCAGACCATCACGTGTAGCGCCAATCCACTTAGGAGTGTGCACGCTGCCATCAGGATTGATTAGCGAGACAAAGCCGTCGTTCTCGGTGCCGTCTCCTCTAGTGGCATTGTTCATGGCTAGCACAAGATTCTTGTTTGGATCGAACGTACAGCTCTCGGAAAAATGGAAGCTACCATACACTTTTACGTTGCTGGACATGGGGACACGGACGCCCGATTCGTTAACCGAGCCTATAGGTTCTCCCGCTGTAAATTCTTGCGCGCTAAGCTGTGAGCTGAGACCGAGTAGAACGATTGAGGAAACTAGACTTCGTGAAATGAACTTCATATTACATTTTTCTCCATTGATTTAGATGTGTTGACCTAATTAAAGGTGTGTTCAGTATATTTACTTGAGATCGAAGTAGGGGCGTAGCCTTGTGCCTAGTGAACTGCCAACAAATGCGGCAACAAACCACAGCCAACCATGCAAGCTGGTAGAGCCAATTCCACCGAAATAGGCGCCTATGTTGCAGCCGAAAGCGATTCTCGCGCCATAGCCTAACATTATTCCGCCAACTATCGCGGCTATAACAGACCTGATTGGTATGCGAAAGCTAGGTGCAAACTTCCCTGCGAGACCAGCTGCGAGTAATGCTCCGAGCATAATTCCGATATTCATAACAGATGTAATATCGGTGAAGATACTCTGCTCCAAAGCATTGCTGAGTGCCGGGCGCTGCCAGTATTCCCAGGTGCTGATGTCAATGCCGAGGAATACGGCTATCTTTCCTCCCCAGAGCGCGAAAGCGGAAGTGACACCCCAGGGGCGTCCGGCCAGCAATAAAGTAGAGACATTGACTGCCGCTAGTGCCAATGCGCCTGCTATCAGGGGCCATGGGCCGCTAAGCCAAGAGTAGGGACGATCGATATCCCTATCGCTTTTCAGATTGCCATGACGTCTCCGCTCATGCAGGGTCGTAGCAAACCAGACGGCGGCAAACAGTCCAAGGCTAATGAGGATAGCCCAGACCGTGCCAAAATTTTGTGCCAGCGAAAAGGGAGGGAAGCCGGGCGCTCCCTGCCAGGAAGACCATTGCCACGTGCCGAGAAGAGAGCCAGCGATAAAGGCGGCTAGCGTGATAAGCATTCGCATATTGCCGCCGCCGGCCGTAAACAAAGTGCCAGATGCACAGCCACCGCCGAGTTGCATGCCCAGGCCAAACATGAATGCGCCGCAGATAACGGCAATGTTCAGCGGGGCGACACTGCCGCTGAGGCTGATTCCCCAGATTTCTTCTTGAGCGATCAGTGGTGTAAAGATGAGCACAGTGACTCCAAGCATGATCATCTGAGCCCGTAATCCAGCACCCCGTCCGGTTTTGACCACCTCCCGCCATGCGGCGGTGAAGCCAAATGCCGCGTGGTAGAGGATAATTCCTGCTGCCAGACCCACTATAAAGAGCGCTCCCTG
>CAXBLN010000152.1:0-9729 GCA_963976555.1 uncultured Gammaproteobacteria bacterium | reverse complement strand
TACTACCGCCAAGAGACCTGTGTTTTGACGTAACGGGTTATCCCCGCAACAAATCAAAAAATCTTCGATTCTGGCTGGCTCCGATCTGACTCAGATCAGAACCCAATTCTATTCAGTACTACCGCCAAGAGACCTGTGTTTTGACGTAACGGGTTATCCCCGCAACAAATCTTCACCTGGCATCAGAAAGAAAGCTAAGCCTCCGTCCCAATAACCCCTTGTTTTAAAAGAACTTTTTCTACGGCCAAAATACCGCTGGCCTCTTAATCAAGGGGAGCGAATTATAAGGACTAGTAGGGGCTAAGGTCAAGGTTTTACGCGGCTTTCGCGGGAATTGAAGAATTCCCGCGAAAGGGGGTCGAATTCGGCTTGAGGGACCGATTTCTAATATTGGTGCCGAAGGCCGGACTTGAACCGGCACGACCAAGGGTCACTACCCCCTCAAGATAGCGTGTCTACCAATTTCACCACTTCGGCTAATTCTAATAATTCCTAGTTATCGCTGCCTGGAAGGCTAGGCACATCTTCTTCATCGGATACTGGCGCAGGGGCCGCATCCAGCTGCGGAACATCGGAAGCCGCTGGTGCCGGCATTTCCTGCAGCAGCGCATCGTTTGCCAGCGGCGAGTTCGCCGCACCGCCCAGGGCAGACTGGTTCTTCGCGAACACAGCCAGAGACAGGCTGGTTATGAAGAATATCGTGGCACCTATCGTAGTAGCTCGAACCAAAAAATTACCGCTACCCGAAGAGCCAAATACCGTCTGAGAAGCACCCGCACCGAATGAGGCACCGGCGTCAGCTCCTTTACCTTGCTGCAGCAGGACTAGACCCACTATCGCAACGGCTACTATTACGTGAACAACAACAACTATGGTTTCCATGATTCCTAATCCGCATTTTTACAAATGGATATAAATTCTTCGGCCTCTAAAGAAGCCCCACCTACCAGGCCGCCATCAATATCGGCCTGCCTGAACAATTCTTCTGCGTTGGCCGCTTTGACACTGCCGCCGTAGATAATTCTGATATCTTCCGCAATAGCCGAGTTTAAATTCGCTATATGCTCTCGCAGGACTCGATGCATTCCCTGCGCCTGCTCTGGACTGGCTGTCTTGCCAGTTCCAATCGCCCAAATAGGCTCATAGGCGATAACTGCCGATCTTAACGCTTCTATGCCCGCAGCAGCGATTATCGCATCTAACTGAGCTAACACGACCGTTTCGCTAGTTCCTTCTTCTCGCCGCTCAAGCGATTCGCCGAGACAGAGAATGGGAGTCAAGCCACTGGCCTGTGCTGCCATGAACTTCGCGGCAACTACAGCATCAGTCTCTAAGAATATTTCCCGCCTTTCAGAGTGCCCGACCATCACGTAGTCGATTCCATACTCTGCCAGCATTGGCGCAGAGACTTCGCCGGTAAAAGCTCCATGCGGCTCACCGAACAGGTTCTGAGCCGCTAGCCTTATATGCTGACAGCCTTGGCTAGCACATAGTTGGGCGGCTATTCCAAGATGAAGAAGAGTCGGACCTACGGCTATTTCGACCTTGCTTAGGTCTGCCGTGCCTGCAGCCACTCCCTCTATTAACTGCCGCACCTTAGTACGGGAGCCATGCATCTTCCAGTTTCCGACTACCAATTTCTGACGCATGCTTTCATATCCAGAAGGATGAGCTTGGCCGATTCTCTAGAACAGCCTGCCAAAACGGGCGCCAATACTAACCAAGATACTGGGGTGTTGCAACACGGTTAACGACCTTAGGCCGCAGTCCCCACTTCACTTCTAACAACTTCTGCCAGTTCCTGGGCAAGTGCCTGCACTTTTTCAGCATCCTCGCCTTCTACCATCACCCTTACAACGGGCTCAGTCCCGGAAGGCCTCAGCAGCACCCTACCCTGAGAACCGAGCTGAGATTCCACATCTGATATTGCTTCCCGAACCTTTTTGCTGCCCTTCAAATTCGCAGACTCGGCTATTCGTACATTCACCATCGACTGTGGGTATTTATTCAGCTTGGACGTAAGCTCGGCAAGGGAGCTTTGGCTGCTTGAGACAGCAGACAGGGCCTGCAGAGCCGATACTATGCCATCGCCCGTTGTAGTCTTATCAAGACAGATGATATGGCCTGAAGATTCGCCGCCGAGGCTCCAGCCCTTTGCGAGAAGCTCCTGCATCACATAGCGATCGCCTACGTCACTTCTAACGAAAGGAATATCCAGAGCGTCTAACGCCTTCTCCAACCCCAAATTACTCATAGTTGTGCCGACGACACCGCCGAAATCGATATTCTGGCGGCGCCTGTCTCGCGCAATAACATAAAGAATCTCATCGC
The DNA here is from genome assembly GCA_963976555.1 of uncultured Gammaproteobacteria bacterium. GTDB lineage: Bacteria > Pseudomonadota > Gammaproteobacteria > Pseudomonadales > Pseudohongiellaceae > UBA9145. The sequence continues at coordinate 7,398 of CAXBLN010000152.1, read as the reverse complement.
CGTCTACGATGTTGCCTAGATGATCTACCATAACCACACGATCGCCATCGCCATCGAAGGCGATACCAATATCTGCCTTCTCTGCGAGCACAGCCTCCACCAATTTCTCCGGGGATGTAGAACCACTGTTCTCATTAATATTCAATCCGTCCGGACTTACGCCAATCGCGGTAACCGAAGCACCCAGCTCCTGAAACACATCAGGCGCTATGTGGTAAGTAGAACCGTGAGCGCAGTCGAGCACTATCTTCAGCCCATTGAAAGTAAGATTCGAATCGACCCGACTCTTACAAAATTCAATATACCGGCCTGCGGCATCGGCAATACGTGAAGCCTTACCGAGGGACTGGGGCGGAACTGTCGAAATTGACTTTGTGAGTTGCTCCTCTATCGCAAACTCGATGTCGTCCGGCAACTTTGTGCCATCTCCCGCAAAAAATTTGATGCCATTATCTTCGAAAGAGTTATGTGAGGCACTTATGACGATACCGGCTTGAGCACGGAGAGTTTGCGTCAGATAAGCTATGGCTGGAGTGGGCATAGGACCGAGGAGGTTGATGTCCACGCCGGCCGCAGTCACGCCGGCCTCGAGCGCCGCTTCAAACATGTAGCCGGAAATACGCGTATCCTTTCCGATAATTATTTTATTTCTCGCTCCGCCTTTCTTTGCGAATACGGTTCCCGCTGCCCAGCCGAGCTTGAGCATAAAATCTGGCGTAATCGGTGCTGTTCCGACAGCTCCACGAATACCATCGGTGCCAAAATACTGTTTTGATTTTTTTGTCATAATAAATTCTACTTCGCGCTTGAATAGGCTGAGTTTACTCTAATTGCGTCCATCGTGGCAGCAACATCGTGCGTCCGAATAATACGCGCCCCGGCGCTGAGCGCAAAGGTAGTTGCCGCTATAGTGCCTGCTAGACGCTGATCGACCGGCCGCTGAACGACTTCGCCGATCATGGATTTACGCGATATTCCGACAAGCACAGGTATTTGAAGCCGAGAGAACTGTGCCAGGTTTTTTAGCAGCAGGTAGTTATGGGGAACACTCTTTCCGAAACCGAAACCCGGATCTATCAACATGCGACGCCGCTCTATTCCTGCTCGGGCACAGTGCTCTACTCGCGCCTCAAGAAACTCAAAGACTTCCTCCACGACACTCGCATAGGACACCTGCTCTTGCATAGTGCTAGGTTTGCCCCGCATGTGCATCAGACAAACGGCGGCCTTGCTCTTCGCTACTACATCTACCGCGTCCGGGGACGATAGAGCACGAACATCATTGATTAGTTCAGCTCCCTGCTTTACGGCCTCAACCATGACGGTCGGCGAACTGGTATCTACGGATATGCAGACATCTATCCTGTTATGGATGGCCTCAATAAGGGGGATGACTCTATCGAGCTCTTCTTGCAGAGACACGCCGGCAGCACCAGGACGAGTCGATTCTCCGCCCACATCGACGAATGTCGCGCCATCGTTCACCATGACCGTAGCACGGGAAAGCGCCTTGTCGATATCGAGTTGGAAGGATTCGGTGCCAGGTTTTTTTAGTTCGGCCCCATCTGAAAAGGAGTCAGGTGTAGCGTTAATGATACCCATGCAGACAGGAGAAGACAGATCGATGCGTCTTTCTCCTGCTGCAAGGCAATCATTCACTAGATCGGAGCCTGATTTTGGGGCTAGTGTTCGCTGGCTGGGCCACCAATTTTACCCGACTTGTCTACATCTTCGCTTTTCACCTCAGCAGTACTGGAGCCGCCATCGGTATTGCTGGAATCAGTGTCGGACCAGTCGGCTGGAGGCCTTGGTTTCTGCCCATTCATGATGTCATCGATCTGATCGGCGTCGATCGTCTCGTACTCCATCAGAGCATCTTTCATCAATTCCAGTTTTTCTCTGTTATCTTCGAGGATCTTCTCTGCTCGAGAGTAGCATTCATCGATGATCTTGCGAACTTCTACATCTATCGAGATTGCTGTGTTACCAGAAAAAGATTTTGACTGCGAGGCTGCGGAACGACCCAGGAAAACTTCGCCTTCATCCTCCGAATACAGAAGCGGGCCTAATTCTTCTGACAGACCCCATTTCGTCACCATGTTTCGGGCCATCTCTGTCGCTCGCTGAATGTCGTTCGAGGCGCCAGTGGTTACACCGTCCTTCCCTAGCGTCATCTCTTCGGCAATTCGACCACCGTAGAGGCTGCAAATCTGGCTCAGTATAGTCTGACGACTTAGGCTATAGCGGTCCTCCTCGGGGAGGAACATAGTTACGCCTAACGCACGCCCACGCGGAATAATGCTGACTTTATAGACAGGGTCATGGTCTGGAACCATGCGACCGACGATAGCGTGACCCGACTCGTGGTAGGCCGTGTTCATTCTTTCTTTCTCCGACATCACCATGGATTTGCGCTCTGCGCCCATCATGATCTTGTCCTTCGCCTTCTCGAACTCTTCCATAGTAACGAGACGCTTGGCCGATCGTGCAGAAAACAGTGCCGCCTCGTTCACCAAATTGGCAAGATCTGCTCCGGAGAATCCCGGCGTGCCACGTGCTATCAATCCAGCCTTTACGTTGTCGTCGATAGGCACTTTACGCATATGTACTTTTAGAATCTGCTCGCGGCCTCGGATGTCTGGCAAGCCAACAACGACCTGCCGATCGAATCGACCTGGACGCAATAGTGCCGGGTCTAATACATCCGGCCTATTTGTGGCGGCAACGACTATCACACCGTCGTTTACTTCGAAGCCATCCATCTCTACCAGTAACTGGTTCAGCGTCTGCTCGCGCTCATCATGTCCGCCACCTAATCCGGCACCGCGATGACGACCTACCGCATCTATCTCATCGATAAAGATAATGCATGGAGCCTGCTTCTTCGCTTGATCGAACATGTCACGCACGCGGGAGGCGCCCACACCCACGAACATCTCCACGAAGTCGGAGCCTGAAATAGAAAAGAATGGCACCTTCGCTTCGCCGGCAATGGCTTTTGCCAAGAGGGTTTTACCCGTGCCCGGCTGACCCACCATCAGGATGCCCCGAGGGATGCGGCCGCCCAGTCGCTGAAACTTGTCGGGTTCACGCAAGAACTCTACTAATTCTTGTACGTCTTCCTTCGCTTCGTCTACGCCCGCCACATCTGCGAACGTTACTTTAATTTGGTCTTCGCCTAATAGTTTGGCCTTGCTCTTTCCGAAGGACATGGGACCACCCTTGCCCCCGGCACCGCCGCCCTGCATCTGGCGCATGAAGAACAGAAATAGCGCAACTATTATGAGTATGGGGAATATTGAGAGCAGTAGATCTGTCCAGATACTACGCTGCTCTGGCTCATTCGCCTGCACCTCAACGTCGTTCTCAAACAGATCGTTTAAGAGTTGGTCGTCGCCGATAAGCGGCATGACCGAGCGAAACTGAGTATTGTCATTGCGAATACCCGTAATGTTGATACCTGCGAGTTCGACTCGCTGAACCCTACCCGCACGTACTTCCCGGATGAATTCGGAGTAATTAATGCTGTCTTCTCGAGGTTCCTGATTGATGTTCTGGAACACCGTGAGTAGCACTCCGGCGATAATCCCACAAAATCAGGTTTTTTGCCATATCATTCAAGGGTTTATCCCCCAGTGGTTATAAATTAGTGGTGGTGAAACGTCTGCAGGCGAACTGTCTAGCGGGCTCATCTATGGCCCAATTCTAATGAACACAGAGATTATTGCACGTAAATTCAGTCCAAGCCCCGAAAACCAGCGGCCAATAGATAGATTTCACTCGATCTAGCCCTGGAAGCCTTGGGCTTCCTGACCTTCAAGCCATCAAAACTGGCTTTCAACTCGCTCGAAAGGTTCTCGTATCCCTCTCCATGGAAAACTTTAACAAGAAAGCCTCCGCCGGGCTTCAAGACAGTCCTGGCGAGGTCTAGAGCCAGTTCAGCGAGATACATTACTCGTGGCAGATCGATGTCTCTCATACCACTCATATTGGGTGCCATATCCGAGATTACAAGGTCTGCCTGCCGATCATTAAGCAGCCCGAGGAGGCTGTCCAAAACTTCCGGCTCGGTAAAGTCGCCCTGCAGGAACTCTACGCCCGGCAGGCCATCAATCGGCAGGATATCACTCGCTATTACCTGCCCCTTACTGCCTACAAGATTGGCTGCGACCTGCGACCAACCGCCGGGCGCGGCACCGAGATCGACTACGGTCATTCCGCTCTTGATTAGCTTGTCCTGCTCCTGGATCTCCAGCAACTTGAAACTGGCCCTGGAACGATAACCCTCTTCCTGCGCCCTTCGCACATAGACATCGTCAAAATGCTCTTTTAGCCAATGCTTGCTGGTTTTCGATCGTGACATTTACCTGAATCCGAGAAAGCTCCGTCATTACCAAAGGGCTGATCGAAGTGGCATTTATTAATTACCTAAGTTCAGCTAGAATCCGCTTCCCTCATGACTACGGCCAAAATCGGCCAACACTGAACCAGCATGGTACCCACATGGCACTAAGTAACGCACTCAAGAAGCAGTACCGAACAATTGGACACAACTTACATCCAATTGTTTCGATCGCCCAAAAGGGACTTAGCGAGAATGTAAGACTGGAGATTGAACGAGCGCTAACTGACCATGAACTCATCAAGATTAAACTACTGGCCGCAGACCGCGATGCCAAGTCGGAGCTACTTGAGACTATCTGCGCGGAGTTCAAGGCCGAATGCGTGCAGAGTATTGGGCACATGGCGCTGCTTTACAGAAGAGCCAAAAAGCATGAAGGGCGCTTGTCGAACATAAAGCGATAGCCGGTTTAAGCCTGCGCCACTACTTGTGCTCAACCTTTTCGATCTCGTATTCGATATCGCCCGCGGGCGCGTTCACAACAATCTCATCTCCCTCGGACTTGCCCATGATGGCACGCGCGATGGGCGAACTTACTGAAATCTTTCCCTTAGGCACATCGGCCTCGTCCTCACCTACAATCTGATAGACAACAGTCTTATCCGTTTCAATATTAACTAGGGTCACAGTAGTGCCGAAGATGACTCTTCCTGTAGCATCGATCTTGCTGATATCGATTACCTGCGCATCAGCAAGTTTACCTTCAATCTCAGCTATGCGTCCCTCGCAAAAGCTCTGCTGCTCTCGCGCGGCGTGGTATTCGGCATTCTCCTTAAGATCCCCATGCTCTCTCGCATCGGCAATCGCCTTGATAATCTTTGGACGCTGCTCTGATTTCAATTCGTTGAGTTCTACGCGAAGTCTCTCAGAACCCTCGACTGTCATTGGTACTCTAGGCATAACTGTTCCATTTTGGTTTTCACTAACACGGTGAAAAAGCTGAAAAACAGGGGCAACGGCCTCTAACTAAGCTACCGTTCTACTGTCTAATGATTGGTCTAATTCAGTGCTGCGTGAAGATCTTGAATTGTATACACCGACATATTGCCACTGAAAGCTAATGCTTCGCAAACTGCCAAGGCGCCGGCGACAGTCGTCGTGCAGAATACATCGTGCCGAAGTGCGGTGCGCCTGATTATTGACGAGTCCGCTATCGCTTGTTTCCCTTCGGTGGTATTGACGATCAATTGTATCTCGTCATTTTTTAACATATCGACAATATGAGGTCTACCCTCAGCGACCTTGTTGACACCTGCTACTTCGATACCAGCATCCTCTATCACTGCCGCAGTCCCGTGGGTAGCTACGATTGAATAGCCAAGTTCGATAAGCTTTTTCGCCACCTCGGCGATATAGGGCTTGTCTGCATCGCGCACACTCAAGAAGGCATTGCCTTTGTTATCGAACGTCTCTCCCGCACCCATCTGAGCCTTCGCATAGGCCTCAGCAAATGTAACTCCCACGCCCATGACTTCACCGGTAGACTTCATTTCCGGCCCGAGTATCGGGTCGACTCCTGGGAATTTATTAAATGGGAATATGGCTTCTTTGACCGCAAAGGTTTTGGGTATTATTTCCTTGGTAAAGCCCTGCTCCTTCAAAGATGTGCCTACCATGCAACGCGCAGCTACTTTCGCCAGCGACAAGCCTATGCATTTTGAAACGAACGGTACGGTACGTGAGGCCCTGGGGTTCACTTCGATGATATAAATCGTTCCATCCTGATAGGCCAGCTGCGTATTCATTAGCCCGACAACACCCAATTCCAAAGCTAGTGCTGTGACTTGCTTGCGAATCTCATCCTGCACCTCAACTGCCAAATTATAGGGAGGCAGGGAACAAGCCGAATCACCGGAGTGGATACCAGCCTGTTCAATGTGCTGCATTATGGCACCGACTACAACTTGCTCTCCATCGCAAACCAGATCAACATCAATCTCGATCGCCGCGCTCAGAAAATAGTCCAGCAACACAGGACTCTCATTGGATACTTTAACGGCATCGTGCATATAGCGGCCGAGTTCTTCTGAGTTATAGACGATCTCCATGGCTCGTCCGCCCAATACATAGGAGGGACGTACGACCAGGGGATAACCTATCTTTTCTGCGGCCTCAATACTTTCTTCGTCACTGCGTACGGTCGCATTCGGCGGCTGCAGCAAATTGAGGCGCTCAACCATCTGCTGGAAGCGCTCACGATCTTCCGCACGGTCGATGGATTCAGGGCTGGTGCCGATAATAGGCACACCCGCTTCTTCCAGAGCGCGCGCGAGCTTCAATGGCGTCTGACCACCGTACTGCACGATCACACCCTTGGGCTGCTCGACACGGACGATTTCCAGTACATCTTCCAGGGTAACCGGCTCGAAATACAGGCGATCAGAGGTATCGTAATCGGTTGATACGGTTTCCGGGTTGCAGTTGACCATGATGGTTTCATAGCCGTCTTCGCGCATGGCTAACGCAGCGTGTACACAGCAATAGTCGAATTCAATTCCCTGCCCGATACGGTTGGGCCCACCACCCAAAACCATTATCTTGTCCCTGTCGGAAGGCGCGGCCTCACACTCCTCTTCGTAAGTCGAGTACATGTATGCAGTCGAAGAAACAAACTCAGCCGCACAGGTATCTACTCGCTTGTAGACTGGACGGATCCCTAACTCGTGTCTCTTACGCTGTACGGACAACTCGGGTATTTCCAGAATCTGACTCATGCGCTTGTCAGAGAAGCCTTTCCGCTTGAGTTTGCGCATGAGATCGCTGTCTATATCGTCTAGCGATTTCTCAGCGAGCATCTTCTCGTCTTTAATAATGTCTTCGATCTGTACAAGAAACCAATTATCGATGCCCGTTAGGTCGTGTACTGTGTCCAGCGGCCAACCCGCTCGAAAGGCATCCGCGATATACCAGATTCGTTCCGCTCCTGGTTCGGTTAACTCTCTTGTCAAAATGGCCTTAGCGTCACTGAGCTTTAGATTAAGTACGGGGTCGAATCC
>CAXBLN010000151.1:0-9770 GCA_963976555.1 uncultured Gammaproteobacteria bacterium | reverse complement strand
CAAGCACTTTCCGCTCTTATCGCCAGCCGCCAATTCAGTAGGAAAATAGCGGCCTCTAACAGAAGATTATATGGACAACCGCTGGTCTTGCTACCTCGTCAGCGTTCTAAGCTGAGCTCAGTTTCGCTAGAAAAGTATCTCGGCATCAAACGTGAATCGAAGGAGCCAGAGTTCTTCAATATCCATAAACTCTAGCAGCTCCGATATGCAGTTGCTCAACCTACAAACACCAGATAGGGCACCAGAGCCCGGCTGAAGTCCATCAGAAAACTGAATATTGGAATGCCTAATATACTCAGCAGTATCAAGACGATAAACAGCTGGGAACCGTACTTGCCATTGTAGTTGTCGTACTGCTGTCGTAGTCGCCGCGGCAAGGCCCAGGACATGATGTAGTGGCCATCGAGGGGGCCGAACGGGATCAAATTGAATATCATCAGCAATAGATTTATTTGCGCCATGAAGGATAGAAACAGTAGTTGCTGCTCGGACACCGCTAGCGTTTCGCTGCGTGCGATGTACTGCAAGGCATTGATAGCCAGTATCGCCAGCACCAGATTCATCAGCGGGCCTGCGGCTGCGACCGCCGCACCTCCCCATGGCACCTTTATATTTTGCGGATTGGTCGGCACAGGCTTGGCATAACCGAAACCAACCAACACCACCATGGCCAGCCCCACCGGGTCGATATGCGCGACAGGGTTCAACGTTAGGCGCCCCATTCTTTGTGCCGTGTCGTCTCCCAGCAATTTTGCTACCGAGGCATGACCGAATTCGTGCAAGGTGAGTGAAAATACTATCGTCACCAGGATAATGCCGAAGATGATGTATTGCCCGGAGTAGAGGAGTTGTAACATTTAGATTCGGCGCCAGATTATTCTGAAAAAGAAATGAAGAGAGTCAGAGTCCTTGCTGTCCCACTCAAAGAGCATTAAAAAGGCTTAGGTCTCGTGTTGTTGTTAAAATGGTTGTGCGGCCAAACACTGCATAACAAGGGAGATTTAAGCCATGGCACATTCTAGCACCATCCTTTCGCAGATTCTCAAATTGATACCAAGACATGAGTTTGGCAACTGAAGTGGTCAAGAAAGGAATAAATAGAGGAATAAATAGGGGAATAAATAGGACAACCACAAATTGGAGATTCCAGAAGAGAACAGAATAAATAGGACACCCACAAATGGAAGGGCAAATAGGACACCCAAAAAATTGATCATTGGTGAATCATTTTTATTCTTGCCCCAATCCACCCGTATTCGCCGAATATTCGAGACATGAGTAGAGAATAAATAGGACACCCAAAAAATTGATCATTGGTGAATCATTTTTATCCTTGCCCCAATTCACCCGTATTCGCCGAATATTCGAGACATGAGAACTTACTGCGGAACTAAATTTCAAGGCTCAACATTGGCTAACTATGCAAGGGCAAATAGGACACCCAAAAAATTGATCATTGGTGAATCATTTTTATTCTTGCCCCAATCCACCCGTATTCGCCGAATATTCGAGACATGAGTAGAGAATAAATAGGACACCCAAAAAATTGATCATTGGTGAATCATTTTTATCCTTGCCCCAATTCACCCGTATTCGCCGAATATTCGAGACATGAGAACTTACTGCGGAACTAAATTTCAAGGCTCAACATTGGCTAACTATGAGAAATTGTCTATTTGAGGTGTAGATTGCGCTCAGAAAGAATTGTCTGACAGGAAGAGATTTGTAACTTGAGGGGTGCTATCTATAGAAAGCCTTGGCTTCCGCCAAGCCAGCCAGCCATTTTTGATCTATACGTTTGGCAAATGTCTTGATCTGATCGATACGACCCAATACACGCCTGAATCGATTACCGAAGAACTGAGTGCTCCTAACCCAATTACTCTGTTCAACTCCCAGCCGTTGTAAGATCGGGTCTATAGTTGCAGGTATTGCACCCAGTTTGTCTGCCCTGATCGCTCGACCGGTCCAGTCTACTAGCGCAAAGTAGTCTGCCTGCCGGATCGGCAGCATACCTGCAGCACTTGTATTGCCCGAACCCATGGATGCTAACCAGCTTGAATTAGCTTTCTTCTGCTTACTAGAGAATGCACTGAGCCGTTCTTGAATCGAGGTAAACTCGGATTGCTCGAGTGTTGTACACAATTTTGCCCGGATTGGATTGAGATCTACGTAAGCCATGCAGGATATGAGCGCGGCCTCGTCCAATAGCGCCTGGCTGCGGAATCTTCCCTCCCAGAACCGCCCTTTGCAGTCATCTTCCCTGTTGGCCATTCTGGCAATGGTTTCATTGAGGCAACGCATATACCAGCTCAGATCGGACAGCCGAGCTTGCCAAGTCTCAACACAGCCCGCTAACGTCTTCTCTTCCGATGTGGCCAGAGTCGCCCCAGCTTTGTACTTTTGGGCAACTGCAGGCCCTGAGTAGAGCTGAAGCCAGCGATCAATCACCTCATCGGAAGACCACTGCTTAGCCCCCACTGTATCGACATGCAGAACCAGATGGAAGTGATTCGACATAATGGCGTAGGCACAGACATCAATAGCAAAGATTGAAGATAGCTCTTTGATTCTATCCAGTATCCATTGCTTTCGGTGGTCGAAGTTCTTTCTTGAAGCACGATCATAACCGCAAAGAAAGGCACTGCGAACACAACGCGAGATACAGTGGTAGTACGGTGTGGTCTGTGTATCCACTAGACGATAGCGAGGTTGGGGCATTGGACCCTCCTTGAAAAAAAAGCTACATCCTTAGTTATAGGTGATACTCAGAATAACGCCCAAATTATGGGCGTAAATTTATTGGCGCCCTATTCGCTCCTAACTAGCGTAAACATTTGGGTGTCTAATCCGGCTTTCTATTCGCTTTTTTATCTGATCCCAATTATTCGTCCCACACAAGAACGGATTTATTTTCAAGATACGTATAAATTGAAAGTTTTCTCCTATCGCACAGGTCGAGACGTATACTAGTATATTCATCACAATCAGCTTGGAAGAATTTAATTATGCAGCGAACTTTAAGAACTCTCGCCGCTCTTTTGCTCACATTTTCGGCTCCCTCTACCTTCGCCCAATCCGGCATCTGGGACGGGCTAGCTCGAACAACTTTCGACATCGCGGCCGCCACACTACGTATTCCCTGTGCTGTGTTAGAAGATGGCACTGGGATGCCAATTCCTGGTTTCGCGCCAGCATTCGCTTTGAACCTGCAATTGATAGATGATGCATTACGTTTAGTGGAACCCATTCAGGCATTTGACGAAATTCCTGAGAGCTGCCTCGACACCTTAACGATCGATGGCAATGTTGCGATGTTTTCAACCGAGTCCGCAGAGTCGGATAGCAACGCGCCGGAAAACTCAAATCGTTTTTATACCATAGAGCTGCGTGCCACTATACCATCAGACGGACCGGTCGATTTTGTACTTTTGAAAGCTGAAGATCGTCTCTATATACGCCCCTCCTTTGAGGGAGATACTTTTGCAGTTCGCGCTGGTATTAACAGCTATCCAAGAGATTTTGTTTATAATGATACCCTCGTTGCTGAAGCCCGGCGCATTATGCTGCTGGGTATCACAGTGTCCCAAGCTGGAAATTTGGAAATCCAGTGCGACTTCTTTGACCCAGAGGCATTGCTCGAAGTGGTCGGCAGCGTGGGTGAAAATACCCAGTATCGGATGAAACCATCACTGACTACCGCAGACAATGACAAAGTATTTTCTATCATTTGCACGGCTTTCGATCGAGATATAAATCGGCTGGAACTAACGACCCCCATCATCGAATGGGTGATTTCTCTTCCCTGAAAAGTGTACTGCTGAGAGCACCTGACTCAGAATCTCCAAGCTCAGGGTTTGAGTATCTGGCTTCCATTAATTTTCCTTCTTTTCTTCTAAAAAAGAAAAGTTGGACACCCTCAATATTAGGCTAGCTAACTCGAGTTGTTGGCCTGCATTGAGAAGTGGATCTCCGGTTTGTTATTACTAAGCCATTACATTCAGGATCGCCCCAATAGCTTCATCTCCTGCTTTTACTACTTCAAATGAAGCTTGAATTTGATGCGAACCGACCTTCGCTTCTAAGAGGGATTCAACAATTGCTTTGGGAGGGTTTTCGAGGCTCTGTGGGTTGAAATGACCCACCGACGCGATCTCTGCGGCAGCATTTTGCAAGCCTTGTGCCCCTCTTTGAATGGCTGTTAGGCCTGTTTGGATAATTGATACCACAATATTCTCTCGATCCGTATTAAGTAGTCATTATCTATTACGACAACCCGCTGCTGAATACTCTCCCGAATCCGGTCAGATTGTGAACTAGGTCAATAAAATTCCGACCTGCTAATTCGATTTCCGCTTGTAGCCCGCTTTTCTGTTGAAGCTGACGCTATCAGTCCGCCACTGGAAACAAATCGAAAACAAATCGGACATCCACAGATTTGGGCTGGAGAATCAGGGAGGACAATCTAGAAATAATGTGGGTGTCCTTCTTACGCTCCTCCTACTTACGCTTCAACCTATGCCGTTTATTCTTCCCATTAGCGAACGCCTGTATACCCATACATGGTTCAGCCAACGCATATAACTCCAATGATTCGCTCATTACTATGTATTCTACACAAGCAAAATATCCTCCAGTGCTCTCAAGAGGATGTAAGAAAATGAGTTCTAGCTATGGAAACTAATAATCTGTCCGACTCTGCAGGCTCTCCAGGAAAAACTCTATTGGCAGGCGAAGGTTTGCTCATTTTCGCTGTATTCTTTTTTTCATGGGCAATCAGTGACGACGTCTTCAAAAGCCCTCGGAGCAATTTCTATTTGGCCATAGCTACGACTTTGATTAACGCCTTCGTCTTTGCTACAACTTGTTTAGCGATGATGGTGAGCTTGGGGCTGTATCATGATGATCGCAATAGCATTACACCGCATATCATCACAGTAGCGTTAAAGTTCTGTGTGTGCCTACTGGCAGGAAGCGTGGCAGTGTATGTCCTATTCACTCTTGCCCCCTACTTGCGACTTAGTGGGAGTGTCATCGTCCTGGCATCAAGCGTCAGTCTGATTGCTGTTCTGGGGCTTCGCAAAATTGTTCAACTATTTCGATCGAAGCCCTCTAACGTTCTTATCCTGGGAGCAGACGGTAGAGCGGCGATACTAGCTACGCAAGCACGCCAACCCAGTAATTCGGACACCATCCTTGTGAAAGGTTTCGTAGCAATACCTGGTCAGCCGATAGAGGTAACTGGATCATTAATATTCAAGCTGGATAGCAGCCTGTTGCGCAAAGTTCAAATCTTGCAGATCAACGAGATCGTTATTGCAGCTGACGATATGAAGGCGGGATGTGGAACACAGCAACTACTTGACTGCAAACTTTCCGGCATAAGAATTACGGATAGGGCAAGCTTCCTGACACGCAATTTGCTTCCTCAATTGGAATCTGCGAAGCAAGGGGACTCAATTGAGCAAGTAAATTGACATCTGATCAGCCAATAATTTTCACAAATTTCTTATTCTGTTATGTTTCCCTAGCTGACTAGGTCTGGCCTTTCTGATCTTCGACACTTGTTAGAGAAAAGGAGAATACAGAACCCTCACCTTCCTTGCTCTCCACACGAATTGTCGAATTCTGCAAAGACAAAAGTCTTTTTGCGATAGCGAGGCCAAGACCCGTTCCCTGAGTATAATTTTGTTCTTGATTTGAAGCCCTGAAATAGGGTTCAAACAACCTTGATAGCATCTCCACTGGGATGCCGTTGCCTTTATCTGAAATTCTTACCTGAACGGCTTGTTCCTCGGGTACCTTACTAAGCTCTACGAGAATCTCACTATTGTCCTTGCTGTGCCGCAATGCATTATCAAGCAAATTTGTCACAACGCGGTTGATATGACTTACGTCGGCAATAACGAAAGGTAATCGTTCCAGACTTTGGCAAACGATTCGGACGTTTTTCTCCATGGCTTTGATATTAAGCTTTTGTGCAATGTCGTCGATCAATTCGTCTAGCTGAAACTCCTCTAAGTCGGGACTTATTTCATTTGCCTCTAGGCGAGACAATTCGAAAAGCTCTTCAACCATGTGCTCTAAAAGCACGCAGTTCTTCAGGGCAATTTCAATACAGCGCTGTGCCTCTTCTTGCGACTGTGTTTCCTGATTTATCTGCCAGCTATCAAGATAGCCTTTAACGCTTGCCAAAGGCGTTCTCAGGTCATGGGAGATATGCGTAATAAATTCTTGTCGCAGGTTCCTATTTTTTTTCATCTGCTCAAATTGGCACACTACTCGTGTCGCCATCTCATGGAATATCCCACTGAGTGCCTGCAACTCATCCTTAGCCATACCCGTGTCGGATACCAGATTTTCTGGAACTCTCGTAAACTTACTATTACGAAAATCTGTCATGGCAGTGGACAGATTTTTTATCGGACGAGTCAAGAAAAAAAACAGGAGAAGAATTACAGAGAGCAGAAAAGCAATCCCGGCAACAAGGATGCTTGTGCCCGTTGAGGCTATTCGGCTGGAGCGAAGCATTCCAACAACCGAATCATAATTCTCGCCACCGATAATAATGTACAGGTATGCGCGCGGCTGTTGTACTTCTGCGACACCCAATGATAGATTCGTATCAAAGATGGGCGCGACAGAGAATATTTTCTGAGCGTTCAACGAACGAGGATCATCTCCCAAAATTGGTAGAACGCTATTGTCGACAAGAAAGCGCCGGATCGGTTCCAGAGCAACTCTTTCTCTTATCACTTTACCTTCCGGATCGCTGTAATTGAGTAGATCGCCTTCGGGCGAGACTACATAAAGCTCCATGTCAGGCCCAAGGACCATCATCATGTGAAATGCGTCCTCTATAGATTGCGGATCTATATCCCCCTCTCTCCAGAGCGTTGAGTCATTCACGATATTGTTAGCAAGGTCGAGATGCAATTTTTGTGACGTTTCTTTCTGAAATACTTCAGCAGTGCTATTTATTTGAATCACCAGCAACCCTCCCAGTACGACAAACAGGGTTAGTAGGGCCAACGTAATCTTGGTGAATAAGGTCTGAAACATGCTTGCAGGCTTCTATTGAACTGCCGAAAGATCGTTATGCTTCATAGAATTTGTATCCAACGCCACGCACGGTAAGAATATATTCGGGCCGTGAAGGATCTCGTTCAATCTTACTGCGCAGCCTATTAATATTAGAATTAATTGTGTGCTCAAAGTAACTGTTCATATAGCCCCATATATTATCCAGCAATTGCTCACGGTTATAAACCTTGCCAGGGTTTGACGCAAGAAAGTACAACAGATCGAACTCCTTCGCCGTGAGGTCAATCTTCATATCTCGACAAATTACCTGGCGCTTACCAGCATCGAGTTGCAGCTCGTCGCTGACATTCAGAATCGAATCCTCTTTAAGTCCCGGCTCCTTTCCCAATAACGATTGCCTTCTGAGCATCGCTTTCACTCTGGCTTGTAGCTCACGAATGCTGAAGGGCTTGCCGAGATAATCGTCCGCGCCCATCTCCAAGCCTAGAACCATATCAATCTCGGCGTTGCGCGCGGTGAGCATCAATATTGGCGTTAGTTCATTGGTTTTTCGATATTGTTTACATATATCGAGACCATCCATTTCCGGCAAACCCAGGTCAAGAATTATCAAATCATAACTCTTCTCAATAGCCTGATAGAGACCCTGCGCACCGTTGTGACACACGTCAACCTGATACCCCAGGCCGGTCAAATGTGAGGAGATCAATGAGGAAAGATCAGAGTCATCTTCCAGAACTAAAATCATGGCCATCGCTGTCTACTGTCAACCTTAGAAAACCGGAGCTGGAATTGAATGCTATATCCCTAGTAAAATCAACCAGATAAAAAGGGCTCACTCTGCCTAACTGACAGAGTGAGCCCCTCTTACACTCAGGCTGAAATTTTGAATGAGTTATATCTTGGTAACTGTCACGACAGCCGCTGGATTGTTCCAATCATAAGTTGCCGCACTCAAGTCACCCCCGCCTTTGATTCCTCGATGAACATGAATAAACCCTTCTCCAGCATCATCGGGCGAGCTGCCTACGCCACCACATACAGGGCCAGGAATATTACTACATATTTCATCATTGGTTTCAGAGCCAGCGTCATAGACGGTTGCTCTGTAAGTCACGCTGCCAGAATTTGGTAGCATTACACCATTCAGCCCGAGAAATGCATCATTCGTGGGAATTAGCATGTTGAACATTGAGAAAAGCGTACCTGGAGTGCCATCGATAGTTATTGTTTGCGTATCTCCCGGCATCAGGAGTCCATCACCAACTTGAATATCAGTAACAATTTCACCACCGGTTTCCAGCAGCGCCATCAATGGGGCGATATCGCCGCTCTCGGCTATCAATGCCAGTTCGTCGAGGGCGGGGTCACCCAGAGTAAAAATCTGGCCCAGAGTGTGGGTAACGGCAAGCCGCGGCGTAAAGGCCTGATTGGCAGTCACATTGGTTAACTGGATTTCATAGATGTCGGCGAGAGCAGGAGAGGCAGTAAACGCCGCGCCTAGAGCAATTGCAGACATAGAAGCGCTATAGTTTAAATTAAACAACTTCATGGTGATTCCTCAATTGTCGAATATGTAGGTTTGAATACTGACTAACGAGGAGTAGCGTATCGAGTCGACTTCACACGAATATCACGTGAATATCACGGTTCTATCACAGCATAAGAGAGTTTGAAGTGTGGGCAAATTATAAATTTTGAAGTGCAATGAATGTGAAACGGATATGAGCCAGCAAATTTTGGAGCAAGGTAGTTATAGTTTTATTCAGTCTACCTATCCACAGCCAACAGATTCGCAGGTATTGCTAAAGAGCCCCCAACGGCGCGAGCCGAAATTGCCAGCAACGTAATTAATATCCTTACATTGATCTAGGCAATCAATGGGGAAACTCGCTTTGTTCCCACATACTAACGGAGGTATCCCAGCGGTAATAACCTCTCATGCTGGTGAATGAATCTTCTTCCCCTTCTAGGGAGCGACAAGAAGAGTGAAATCACCAACTACCTGAGCAAGCCGACCACAATAAAAACTCGCCATCAAAGTAGCATAACCGAACGAAGAAACTTGCACATACTCCCAGTTAGGTTGAAATGCCAGCATCCCGTCTTGAGAAATCGCAGCGATTATAACGGGCAAGAAGGGTAAAAATTCACCATCTTCATTGAACGCCTCAATGATAATGTCTTCGAAATATAACCTTTCACCGATTACCAAATTGGGATTCACTAGACTCACTTCGATCGAAGCAGGGATAAGTGAATTAGCACAGGCCTCCTGCCCGGAATCGCTGGAGAAAATTCCATTTCCCAGCAAAGCAGGAAAGCCCTGTTCTTCTGCGGAAAACCCTTCTGCCATGACCCATGATTGTTGCGTGCAGAGGCTCGAGACTCCATCCGAATCGATGCAAGTTGTGAATGCAGAGAATTGGGCCGGGGGTTGAGCCGCGGAATCATTTACTGCGATGAGGAAGGTTAATGCTAGAAAAACGAATGCTGGAGAACCTAGTTTACAAACTCTAATCAAAGTCAGTTTGCTCAAAAACACCTTTAACTTCATCCTGTCACCTCTTTCGACTTCAGCCAGTCTGTCAGCCTCTAGCCTGCTCTTTGTATGGAACTAACCCTGACATACTGCTCAATACTCTAATGCTTCGACATAAGCCCAGTCAATCAAGCCAAACTGGACACCCACAATTTGATGATTGGCAATTCATACAGCCAGCATA
>CAXBLN010000150.1:0-9784 GCA_963976555.1 uncultured Gammaproteobacteria bacterium | reverse complement strand
CGATAAGGCCTTGCGCAGGCGACGTATGTGCACGTCGATTGTACGCTCCTCGAGATAGACATTTGCGCCCCAGACCGAATTCTGAATATGGTCGCGGCTGAAGACCTTCTCCTGATTCAATAGAAAAAATTTCAAAAGCCTAAACTCCGTAGGCCCCATTTCTATTGGCTGCTCTTCTATGGAGGTGCGATGGCTAGTGGGGTCGAGTTGCAGGTCGAAGACGCGCAATACTTTGTTCTTCTGCTTGCCATTCGCGCGGCGCAATACGGTCTTAATTCGAGCAACCAGCTCCCGGGGGGAGAAGGGCTTGGTTACATAGTCATCCACACCCTCGCTAAGGCCCTGCACTTTGTTGTCCTCGCTGGCCTTGGCGGTGAGCATAATGATGGGGAGGTTGCTGGTGATCTCATCGCGGCGCAGCCTGCGCGCCAATTCGATGCCGCTGCCGCCTGGGAGCATCCAGTCCAAGAGCACCAGATCAGGCTTCCTATCGATTATCGACACGTGCGCGTCATGCGCATTCGCTGCGGTGATACTGCTGAAGCCAGCCAGGTCGAGGGTGATACCGACCATGTCGCGAATAGCAGCTTCATCGTCGACTATTAAAATTGTGGATTCAGGCATTTGAGTACCAGTACGTTCCTTTAACAAACCGTAAACCAAGGTTCATTTAAACAGCAGTATATTACAATTATGTGACACGCGTGCGCCTAATTAGGCTTGGCCGGGGCAGCATAAATGACCATAACTCATTGTTTAATAACATTTTATTAACGCCGTCTTCGCCTGCACCGCCCACAGGCTTGAAAACGGCGACCCTAGAAGCGGTAGTCCAGTTGGATGCTAAGCTCTCGACCTAGATTGAATCCGGTAGTTACGAATCCGCCCTGGGTTACCTCACTCTCCTCATCCAACAGATTCTTGCCCTTGAGTGTCATCTTCCAGGTCTCGCTAAACTCATGGATGAACACCGTGTTGAGCTCGCCGAAGGGCTGCTCGATCAGGTCTGGGGCACCCTCGATACCTACCTCGCTAATGCGCTCGCCGAAATAGTGATAGAGCACGGTGGCGGTGGTGCCAGAAAACGGCTCATAGCCAATCTGCGCATTGAATAACCAATCGGACTGTCCCTGCAGCGCTCGAGATGTGCTGGTGAGGATGCCGCGATCTTTCTCAGCGATAGTTACCTTCGAATCGATGAACGCGACGTTGGTCTGCACGTAGAAATCTTCCCAGCGATCCCCGAGAAAATCCAGACGCTTCGTAATCTCAAACTCCACACCGGCATTCTCGCCAGCCTCTGCATTGGTGAAGGTCTGACGTGCCTCGGCACCTGGCTGCACGACCGACTCAATCGGATTCTCAAATTCCTTGTAGAAAAGGCCGAATGACATGTAGTCGTCGAAGCCGAAATACCATTCCCAGCGGAAGTCATAGTTGGTGATATTGGCAATCTTGAGGTTCGGGTTACCTACCACTTCTCTTCCTGTAACTGGATTAGTAAATGCTGCGGGAGAGAGCTCGCGGAAATCTGGTCGCGAGAGCGTCTCGCTGTAAGCTACGCGGAACTGGTGGTCGCCATTGATGTAGGTTCCACTGAAAGCAGGAAGAATATCTTCGCTATTCTGTGCGGCGTTTACTTCAACATCGCGAAACAGATCGAATGTCCTAACGTTCTGGCTGAAGTCTTCCTGTCTGGCGCCAAGGTTTATGCGGAACCTATCATCGAAATTGATATCGACCTCTGCGTAGAACGCATCGGATTCGTTCATCGCATCGTAATTGTCAGTCGGCCGTGTGAATTCGCGCAGCTCGAATCCATCTGGACCGATGTTCGCTGGCGCCAATATTTCTTCGAGCGAGAGTGTTAGCAGGTCCTCGTCGAAGGCGATGCTGCCCTGATCGAAGAAAGAGTAGCGACGCACCTCAGATTCTCGCTGCTTCTCATTATGCACATAGCCAACCTTGCTAGTGATTGTCGACTCCATAGGGCCGTAGAACACCATGGTTAGATCGACTGCGAAATCTTCTGCATCATCATCCAGCACGCTAAAACGACGCACATTTCCGTCGGCTCGTGTGGAGAATCTGTAGTTGCCATCGTTCTCAAGATCGTAGCGATACGCTCTATCGTCTGGCGCATCGCGTTCTGCCTTCACCTTGCTGTAACGCCAGTTTACGACCAGCTCGTTGAGGTCCGGGAAATAGTGATCGCCCTGAATCTGATTGGAGAACAGTTCACGTTCTACCCATTCCAACTGGGTTAGTCGTACGATATCTTCCGCCGCCAGATCGCCAGTCGTTTCCGATACCGTATCGTCAGTCTTACGCAGCATTACGCTGGTGGTTCTGATGTTGTGGTTGCTGTTGAAATCGATACCGGCTGTGAAAATGCTACTAAGGTCCACACTGTGTTCTGTACCTACGAACTCCAGGTCGTCTCCTATCTCCAGTCCTGCGTTGCTCGTGCGATAGCTCTTCCGCTCGATCTCGTTCATATCCCAGGAATTCGAATAGTTGACCGCGGCCAGGTAGTTTATCTGCGCGCCAGAATCGTTGAGCTCATGGAAATTGCCGAGAGAGGTCGAGAAATTGTAGTTGGCCGGAAGCGCTTCACTAGTTGGGTTGTAGTCGTTATTCAGGCTGCGACCGATCGTCTGCAACTCTTCGGGGGAATAGCCGCCGCGGCCTAGAAACTGACTCTCTCTGCGCAATTCCTGACCGTTCGCGGTCGCCTGTTTCAGTTGCTGGGGCAGGCCTCGATGGCCATCGTCATACCCCAACCAAGACTTGCTGCCACCGGACGAAGTGAAACCATTCTTGAAATTCACGTTTTGCTGCAGGCCCGCCGAAGTCGATACGTTCCAGAAAAATTCGTCCGTCGCCTTCTTGGTGCGCAGCTGCAAAACACCTCCGCCGAATTCGCTAGGGAATTGCGCGGAATACGTCTTCTGCACCAGCACGCTGTCCAGCATGGCAGTAGGAAATAGATCTAGAGGAACGACGCGATTTATCGGTTCAGGGCTAGGCAGAATCGCACCATTTAGCAATGTAGTCGAATAGCGTTCACCGAGTCCTCGTACGTAAACAAATTTACCGCCGACGGTGCTGAGTCCAGAGACGCGCTTCAGCCCCTCTGCGATATTGGAGTCGCCAGAACGCTGAAACTGCTCGCTATCGACCACGTTCGAGACAGAAGAAGTAGCACGCTTTTCGTCTGGAACAAATTGTCCAATAACCGCGATTTCCTCTATCTGAGGCACATCCTGACCGACAGCCACAGTGCTTAGCACAGAGGCAACGGTGATAGCCAGGAATTTTAGTGGCGTCGCGGGATTGGTCATTCTTTTCGCTCCAATATTAGTTTCTTCTTGAAGCGGATATCTTATTGCGATTCTGTGACAGCGGTATGTCAGTTATGTTGCAAAAATATTTCAATATCGAGAATTCTCAATCGATTTCACCCGAAAGAAAAAAAGGGGCACCGTGTGCCCCCAAAAAATGGATCGATTGATATTGATTGATCCGTCCTTGCTGTTCTCATTCCAGATGAATTCTAGTCGGAATAAGTCCAGCCCGCCGTCCAATCGGAGTTGCTGTCTTTGATCGCGCCTATGTAGTCGACCTGAGTGAAAAAAGAATCCGCAGGGATCGCCGGAGTAATAGCGTTCAGAACCGGGCCGTTTATCCATCCGATGCTACCCATCAGGTCGACCTCACCCAATGAGCTACCGGATTGTGCACCGAAGAAGTCGGCAACAGAGAAGTTGTCTCCTTCACTTGCGCTGAAAGGGCAGCCGCTGACCAGTCGCGAATTCGTCATGGTCAGATTACCATTCAGGCCTGCAATCGAGCCGCCCGCGTTTACGAAAGTAGCGGTCTGATCGATGTCTAGGCAGTAGTCATTGTGCATGCCCATAACGACGTTGGATATCTTTGCAGAAGTACCCTCACGCAGTCTGAAGCCTGCGTCGCCACCGGTGCTGGCACCCACACAAGTTAGGTTGGAGATCGTTGGATTAGAGCGAGGCGAAGCGTCGTTGTCGTCGCCATTGTTGTCTGCTTCGATGCAATGCTCACTCGCTGTGTTCTGCTTGATAGCAACGAATTGTGCCTTACCCGACCAGCCGAATGTCCAATCCAGCGCATCGTCTTCGTTACCCGTGAGTACGATGTGCTTCGCATTCGTAGTACCGCCGAAGAATTCGATGCCATCGTCGGAATTATTATGCACCTGCACATAGTCTACTAGCGTACCGGAGCCAGTGCCCTGGAATGCAATACCGTTTAGCTCGTTGTCTTCCGTGATGTTCTGGCCGGCATATTTCACCTGTACGTAGGTCAGAACACCGCTACTATCCGCAGAGTCAGGTCCACCATAAATACCAGTAGAGCCTTCGCCTTCTGCTGAGCCACCGCTCACGTTTAGAGGCGCGTTTCCGTTGAGTATAATGCCGCCCCACTGACCGCTTGTTGTAGCCGTCGCCGTATCGTCGCCTTCGTAGGTGAAGACTATCGGCTTGGCCGCACTGCCATTCGCGTGTAGCTGGCCGTTGCGCGCTATCGTAAGAAAGTTCAATCCCTGCTGACCGAAGACATAGGTCCCCTCGTCTATAGTCAACTTCGTCTTTACACCGCTGACTGCGTCGTCACCGATGAAGACTGCACCATCGAGAATGTATGAGAAGTTAGATGTAAGATGCGTGTCGGACTCAATGCGTCCACTTAGCGCGCAGACCGACTTGCCTTTGAATGTGCCCGAAACTGCCGCGGTGTTCGTCGGACAGATGGAGGGTGCAACCGCTGCGATCGAGAAACTAGCCGGAGTCGAGGAGTAGGTCAGATTGGCGATGGAATCTGTGTAGTAACCGACAAAGGCCTGCACGTCGACGCCAGTAACGCCAATCGCAGTTCCGACCAGATCGGAGAAGATAGTCAATGGTTCAGATGCCGTTAGCGTCTTTGTGCTCGCCGCTACAATGGGATCCGCTTCTGTCCAGGGTGCAAATCCACCCGAAGAGTTCTGAATAAAAAAGCCGACGCCGGGGACGTTGAGGATGACAATCAGGTTGCCGACCTTGCCCACATCGGCCGCCGCTGGCTTAACAGTTACAAGCAGATCGACAGAGGAGTCCGCCGGAACCGCAGAGAGGAAGCTGGCACCGCCGTTGATCGTTGCACCTCCAGTGAATACCGCGCTGCTCTGCGCTCCACCGGTTGTTAGTGTTGGTTGATCCGCCGCTTGCGCGCTCATAGCAGCAAGACCCAGGGCCACACCGCTGGCAATCGCATTCATTCTAGTATGCTTGAAATTCATTTCGACTCCTTCGTCTACTTAATTGATAGATATTCTTTAAGAACTAAATACAGTAGGGCAATAATAGAGATGGCATGTTGCAGTTATGCGACGAATTCATTGCAGTTTTTTTACAGTTGCCGGTGACAGTCACCTAAAGCATCTGTTCTGACGAGAAGCTGAGCGGTTTATTAAACCCCTGTCATAATCCTGTAACGTTTACTCCACTAACATTGCTCTGCTATGACGAATACAAGACAGGCAACTCCACTGCGCGTCGAGGCGCAGCATGTAGGTTTCTTCGAAACACCGATGGCCTATTGCCGCTTAAAAGAGGGTGAGCCTCTGCTACAGGAACTGACGAAAAGTATTCGACAGAACCAAGCGCAGACTGGCGGCCTCAGTCGCTCCAATTTTGGCGGCTGGCATTCAGATACGGATATGCTTGAGTGGGGAGGAAAATCGGCAGAGCGGCTCGCGGAAACCACGATCAATATCGCGAAGCGCATGACCCATTTTCAGGAGGCAAGCGCGGATAATTTCGAGTGGAAGCTGCGGATGTGGGCCAACGTGACTCCAGCGGGGGGCTTGAATCATATGCACGCTCACCCAGGAAACCTTTGGGCGGCAGTGCTCTACCTCGACATGGGAGATGAACCCGATTCCTCCGAGGACGTCGGCGGAGCCTTCTATGTGGAAGACCCCAGATTCCCCATGGCCGCCATGCACATCCCGGCCGTTCGGATGATCGGTGTAGATGGTGAGCCACAACAGTATGAGGTGGAGTTCACGCTTACGCGAGGCAATCTCTTGCTATTCCCAGCGTGGTTACGCCATGGAGTGAGACCCTACACCGGTAAGCGCGAGCGCATCTCCATTGCGATGAATATCGCTGCGCGACGTAAAACTTAGTGCTGAGGGTTAGATCAGCTAAGCGGGTCTTGAAACAGCTTTCTTGAATTTGTAACGATTGTAGGGATTCAGAAATCTCGCCAAACCCTGCGTGAATTTCAGGGGGCTGTCCAAGACTGCAAAGCAGAGACAGCCATCTTCAGTCGCTGGCTGATGTTGATGCTGCTTGTCCCGCACGATGAAATCGGACTTCTTATACTCGCCCAGGTCATCAGAAAAACTACCATGCAGGATCAGAGTCATCTCACTGCCTTCATGAGTGTGCACAGGAGCCCGACTGCCTGGAGCCATATAGATGAACTCACACTGTGTCTCGTCATCCAGAAAGATATTCGCCTCGCTTATACCTCCGGGCGACTTGTGCCAATTAAGACCCTCTGCCGCAGCCTTGGCGAGAACCTTTGGCAGGCTAATGTTCGCATTCATCACTTCGAACTCTACTTCATGCAAGTCAACTACCAGCTCAGATTTGAGCTGCGGCGCCTTAACTATATTTTCGAGCATCGTCGAAAAGGAGTCCTCACCAAGTTCAGCAGGCTCGGACGAGAGACTCGGATCGACCCACGTGGAAACTGCCAAGGCTTGCAATTCTTTTGCCCTCTCGCCACAAGCTTCACATAGCTCCACATGTGCAGAGACTATGACGCTATTTCCTATCGCCAGTTCCCCTTGCACGAACAGGTTCAACATTTCAGTGCTTGGATGCAGTTTTACTTCGGCGTTCATCAAACTTCCTCACTTTCAAAATATTTGTCACATCTTTGATGGGTTCTAATCACTTCGATCACGTCTGGACCTGAATTAATTTTTGCAAATTCTTCAAGGCCAATCGCAGACGCGATTTGAGGGTGCCCAGAGGTATCTGTAAATACGCGGCCGCCTCCTCATGGGTTCGATCCTTAATGTATATTTGTTCCACCGCCTCTCGCTGTGGCTCAGACAGTTCATCGAAGTAACGCTTGATCAGATCAAGCTCAACTTCTTGTCCACCTGTGTCCTGGTGCACCATCGAGGGTTCATCGGAAAAATCTGGCGGCCAAATGTCGTCGGCACTAATGCAGTTCGGCTGACGCTTCTGTTTGCGCAGCATATCGAAACAGCGATTTCGACCTAGCGTATAGATCCAGCCCTGCGCCGAACCCTTGTCCAGATCGTAGAGGGGAGCTTTTTGCCATACGTTTAACATGGCTTCTTGAATTAGGTCTTTTGACAGTTGCTCGTTACGAGTCAGCTTCATGCCCAGAGCGAAAATCTTCTTCGTATAACGCTCAAACAGCTGATTGAAGGCCTCGACATCCTGCTTATTACCCACGGCGATAAGCAAGGCCTCATCGCTTACAGCTGATGCTTCTACGTCTATATCTTGCGATGAGGTTACCATTGAGCTAAGTCTAACAGCTAGACCCCTATCAATGCTAAAACCTTGTTGTGCTTCATAATTTCTATACATTGTGCATAAGTTACGCGAGCGCTAGATATTCGGATCACTTGGAAGGCAAAAAAATTCGAAAACCTGAGATTACGGCGTGAATGCCGCAGTTTAAAGCGCGGATTGCGATCTGGGGAGGTCTAGACGGACATGTGGGGCTGCAGCGCTTGCAGCCGGTAGTCGATCTCCGCGATCTGTTGAGAGGAGAAAGTATATTCCCCACGACGCGACTTAATGGTCTTGAATACACCGCGCTTCTGCAGAACATAAAGGCGTACTCCCGGGATCAGGTTGTCCAGGTTCTGGATCAAGAGTAGCTTGCTATAGACTTCTCTAAGCTCATCCTCACGACCCTCGAGATGCAGTTGCCACAGACGTGCATAGACATCGCCATACATCGTACCGCCTGTCATCACGCCATCGGTTCCGATGCGCATCTCGTACAACCACCCTCTCCCTAGCGTGGCGCCGAAGACTCTGCGAATAGGGTCGGGTTGAAATGCCTGCAATGCGAGCATGCGCGCGTGTCGACTGTCGCCGTATTCTTCTTTTATATAGCCACACTGTGGAAATTCCCTGGCGAGCTCGACGAGAAATTCGATCGTCAGTTCTATCTCAGGACCGCCGCTAGTCTGGACGAATATTGGTCGGGAAGTGATATCACATAGAGCCGCATAATAGTCTCGAATCTGAGCGAGTGAGCTTGCCGTAGTCGGCGGGATAGCAATCATGCCATCCGGCTCAAGCGACTCGGCGACGCGTGCGTATTCCAGCATACCGGCCGTGTCATCCGCCTGGACACCCAGCGTTAGTGACATGGACCGACCACGATTCGCCTGGGCGATCACCTCGAATCCACGGATGCGCTCCTCCCTGGTGAGATACAGCTGTTCGCTGGAATTCTGAGGCCAGACTATGCCCTGCACACCACAGCTATCACAGAAGGCTACTTCCTTTGCCAGATCCTCATAATCCACTTCGCCCGACTCGGTATAGGGTGTACTTAGAATCATCAGCGCCCCGCGCAAAGGCTTGCCGGGTGTAGCAGCTAATAGACTGCCAAGGGGCGCAGAGCCAGCAGCGGCGATAGCGGCGAGAAGTTGGCGACGGGTAATGGTTGAGTCGAAAGACATCGGGGGACCCTCTTTGCTTCGCGTCCAGATTGCGGCCGGGCGCGAGCTGATTATTTTTCTAGTTGTTGCTTCTTCGCTTTGCGCTTATCCAACTCATGCTCTATGGCACCGACATTCTTATCGAGCATGCTTCTGGCCGAGAGCAGCTTACTCTCGAGTATTTCCAGATCCTCTACACTGTCGTCAGAAAGTCCGTTCCTGAATACGCGAACACACTCGTTGACGGCATTGGTGTAGCTGGAATTCGTCTCCACTAATAAGTCGTCTAGTTCATCCTCGGAATGTGGCACAAGCTCTTCGGGGAACAATTTCTGTTTCAATATTTCACAAACTTCTGCCTCGAAAATCTCATCGATGGCGCGTGCCACGAAAATTTCCATATTGTCGCGAAAGTGCTTGGAACGAACCGAATTGTCGGCGAAGAAGTCATCGATGATCTTGATGTTCTTCTTGCTGCATTCGAGGAATTGATCACCGTCCTCTGGGTTATCGGGGAGATTGAATTTGATAGTGCGGTATTCGGGAGAAACCTCGGCAATATAGAGATCTACAGCGCGCGCTACTATGGCCCGCTTTGCTCCAGTCAGCGTGTTCCAGGCCCGCTCGTAAAACCAGGCCACAATACTACTGGATGAATATCCATGGAATGACGGGCGCATACTAAATACTTTCATGGTCGATTAGCCTAATAGCCGTGGACTTACATTGTCTCACTCTAATATGAAATGGAGAAAACTGATGAAAGATAATACCCGCTCCCGGTTAAAATTGAACCATTCTCTTGTATTGATGGCGGTTCTTGCAGCCTACCTCATCCTCGTGTAGAGCTGCAAACAGGGGCGCTATCGAATCAGGGTTCTCTCCGTTGCTCTTTAGCGCCCCATTTTTTAACCGTCCGAACTCCGATTATTGCTACTTGCTGGAGGCCCAGCCCAGATAACCTGGCAATGGCAATTATTGCAATTGTTTCCTCAAGTACGCTGGAATTGGTTAGAATCGAGATACCTAACGAAG
>CAXBLN010000149.1:0-9840 GCA_963976555.1 uncultured Gammaproteobacteria bacterium | reverse complement strand
ACGATGATCGCCTCTCGGTTCTGTATATTGCGGCAGAACCATTCGATCTGATCTGCATAGACGTTAGGCGTTGATACCTCCACCGTCGAGGGCAGGTTAAAAATGATGGGATTGTCCGTAGTCGGCTTCCAGACGCGGGCGACCGCATCACAAACTTCGACGGCGAAATCTATCTCGGTGCCGGTAAAGCTCTCGGGAGAATATTGAAACGTCCAATCCGTATCTGGCGCCAAGTCGGCACAGCGCTGTACTTCCTTCGCACCGGCGACGGCTATCTCGACGATGCCCGCCTTGTCGGTCTTGAACACTTTCTCTCGCTGTACTATCGAAGTTGAATTATAGACGTGAAGAATTGCCTTCTTCGCCCCCTTCAGGGATTCGAACGTACGCTGTATCAGTGCAGGTCTTGCCTGAGTGAGGACTTGAATCGTGACATCCTCAGGTATCTTATTCTCTTCGATGAGACTGCGCACAAAATCGAAGTCCGGCTGTGAGGCGGCGGGAAACCCTACTTCGATCTCCTTGAAACCTACGGACACGAGCAACTCAAACATCTTCTTCTTCTGAGTGACTGACATCGGCTCGATCAATGCCTGATTACCATCTCGCAGATCGACACTACACCATCGAGGAGCCTCGCTGATAATCTGATTTGGCCAGGTCCTATCCTTAAGATCGACAGTCTGGAACGGCTTGTATTTTGTATGATCGAACACAGGTGTTTCCTCTCTCATCTAATAAATAACGCCGGATTGGGCGGTTTTCAATCACTGGGCTCATTTCGTCCTTTTGAGACTTGGAAGCTTTATGCCTGACCTTGTGAGCGGCACATTCTGTGTTTGAGGCTGCATAGAATAGTGGAACGGCCCTAGCATTTCTACGCCTAATTTACCTCAATTTGCCTCAATATTAGCGATATTCACCATTTTTATTAATATTTATATTCATTTATGCCAATTAATGAATTAACATCGAATTTCTTCACTTTTATGGAGCCGCAAAATGCGTCTGGACAAGCTAGACAAGAGGATTCTGCAGGAGCTACAACGCGATGGAGCGATCACCAACCTTGAGCTTGCCGAGAAGATCGGCCTGTCGCCCTCTCCCTGCGCACGACGAGTAAGACAACTAGAGGAGAGCGGGATCATCAAGAATCAGGTCACCCTGTTAGATGCCTCCAAGTTAGAGCTCAAACTCATCGCGCTGATTCAGATCAGCATGGATAGGCATACATCTGATCGCTTCGAGATCTTCGAGGAGAAAGTACGCACCTTCCCTGAGGTCACCGAATGCCTGTTGATCACCGGACAATCCGCCGACTATCAACTAAAAGTCGTAGTACCCGATATGGAGTATTATCAGGAATTGCTGCTCAACAAGATCACGAAGATTGAAGGCGTCACCGACGTGCATTCAAGCTTCATCCTGCGAGAAGTGCTCAGCACCACCGAGCTTCCTCTCAACCATATTACAAGCTAGGGAGAATATCGCTTGGCCAAAACTATCGACTACTACCTATCACTCATTTCACCCTGGTCGTACCTAGGTCATGAAAGACTCGTTCAGATGGCGCAGCGCAGCGATGCTGCCATCACGATCTGGCCCGTTGACTTCTCGGTTATTTTTCCCAGCACCGGAGGCGTACCGCTACCCAAGCGTTCCGAGCAACGCAAAGCCTACCGCATGCAGGAACTGCGTCGCTGGCGCGACCATTTGCAGATAGACCTCAACCTCGAACCCAAGCATTTTCCTGTTAGCGACAAACTCGCGGCGACCATGGTCGTCAATCTTCGCGAGCAGGATGCCAGCGCGGCCATTCAGCTCGCCGGCGCCTGCCTCAGGGCTGTCTGGCTAGAGGAAAGAGACATAAGCGATTCCGATACGCTAATCAGCATCGCAGCGGAAAACAACCTGGATGGAAGCGCGTTGCTTGCCGACAGGGAACGAGCACTGAAAACGATTGCGACCGATAGCGACAAGGCCGTTGCAGACGGCGTATTCGGTGCGCCCAGCTACCGATTCAAGGAGCACCTATTCTGGGGACAAGATCGCCTGGAATTTCTGGCCAGAGCTCTAGAGGAAGAACGATAAATACCTGCTAGAAAAAATGTTTAACCTTCTCTTTATAGGAACGACTCATCTTCAATGAGGAACCGCAGCTAAGAGTTAGGTGGAACTCACCGTTAATATGGGATGAAACTTTCTCTACCCTGTGCAGATTGACGATAGTCGAACGATGCACCCGCTGAAAAACTGAAGGGTCTAATTTAGACTCCAGCTCCTTCATCGTAGTACGCATGATATGCGTCGTGCCCGCCACATGCACACACATATAATCCCCCGCCGCATCAATCCAGTCGATGTCCTTTATCGGCACGAAGGTAATGGAGGAGCCATCCTTGATAGCAAGCCTGTCTGCATGTTCTGGCGACTGACCCTCAGAATCGAGCAACTCTCCTATCGCCGTAGGCGACTTGCCGGTAAGACTCACAAGCAGATTCAATAGGCGCTGCTTCTCGCTAGCCGTGCCGATCTGTGACTTATGCTGATGTGCTTTTTCGATTGCCTCCGCCAGGCGCTCACTCTCGACAGGCTTGAGCAGATAATCGATAGCATGAATTTTGAAAGCATCCACCGCGAAGGAATCGTAGGCAGTGACAAAGATTATCATCGGCAGAATATCCGTCTGTATCTCCCTAATCATTTCGATTCCGGTTTTCCCCGGCATCTGAATATCGAGGAATACCAAGTCTGGCTCTAGCTCCGAGATCGCTTTAAGAGCCTCCTTGGCGTTTGCACAGCTCCTGACAACCTGAAGCCGATCGAACTCTTTGAGGCGTAGCTCAAGCCCCTGCCTCGCCAACTCTTCGTCGTCGACGATAATCGCCTTCAAATTGCCTGAATCATCTTCTGTCATAAGGAATTTCAACCGTTACTGTTAGTCCGCCGCTCTCGGCGTTGCTGAATATCAATTTGTGCTCCGATGCATAGATCTCTTGCAGGCGGTTTCTAATATTACTAATTCCTACGCCCTGAGAAAACGTCGAGCCGTCACTTTCACCATTGAGTTCCGGCACACCGGGCCCATCATCGGCAACCTGCAGCACCAGAGTGGCGTCTCTTACCTGGGCGCTAATGCGGATGATCCCCCCCGTTTCCGATTTCGAGATCGCGTACTTGATAGAATTTTCGATCAATGGCTGTAGCAGCATCGTTGGCACCATGGCTAGTTCTGCCCGCCGCTCAATATCGATGTCCAGACGAAGGCGCTCGGCGAAACGCACCTTCTCGATATCCAGATACAGCTTCGATGTCTCCAGCTCATGGGCAAGACTAACTTTATCAAGCGGGGAGTGATCTAGCGAATAACGTAGAAACTTGCTCAGTTTAGTGAGCATCTCATTCGCCCGCTCATTCGCTGAGGACAAGACAAGTGTGGAGATCGCGTTAAGCGTGTTGAAGAGAAAGTGCGGATTGAGCTGATAGCGCAACATCAATAACTGCGCCTCATGGGCTAGCGATTCCGAACGGAGACTCTTCTCCTTCTCGGCCTGAAATAACTGGTAGTACTTTATGATGAAATAGAGCCCACTCCACAACAGAATCAGAGGAAAGGAACTGCTGAACAGGTTATCGAATATTACTGCAGCACTCGCATCGCTAAGGCTGAGCATCTCACCGAAGGGTATGTAGGAGATATAGTTGCGAATCGGCTGCCAAACAACCGCAACGCCAAAAGATCCAAACCAGCCAACCAGAAATCGTACGACGAAGCCTCTTTCCCAGACCAGCTTGTAAAGATAGCGCAGGCCTGCCGTCAGGAACATAGCCGGAATCGCGCTAGCGCCTGAGACCAGGGCTCTGGGAAAGAGGTATTCGGGGGGCACTACGATGATGTCTCGCAGTACCGACATCAACACCCAGGTAGACCAACCCAATAGCTGGAACACCCAGAACTGCTTGCTTCTAATCAGGTCCAGAACACCGATAACCATTGAGTAAATCCACGATGGCGAGGGATAACTGTTGCAGCGAAAACAACGTATTTATTAATTGATGCTACGCTGTTTTCGCCTTCGCATTTCACTCAGCCTATCCCATGTAACAGGACATGCCGAGCCGGGCATTTCTTAGTCCTAAGTAGAATCTTGGCTAGGGAAGCAGGCTCGCGACTCCGTCGCGCTCTTCCTTCAGCTCTGCCTCGGACTTATCCATTAATGACTGACTAACTTCACTTACTTCCAAGCCCTGAACGATCTCGTAATTTCCACCTTCACAGACTACGGGGAAGGAGTAAATCAGCCCCTTCTCTACACCGTAACTACCGTCACTGTGAATTCCCATGCTGACGGTTTTGCCGGAAGTGCCCAACGCCCAGTCGCGCATATGCTCGATCGCTGCATTGGCTGCGGAGGCAGCGCTCGAGAGGCCGCGCGCCTTGATGATGGCCGCACCCCTTTGTTGCACGGTTGGAATGAATTTTTCGAGTGTCCAGTCCTCGTCTACCAGGTCCGTCGCCTTAGTGCCGTCGACGCTCGCGTGGTTGATGTCTGGATACTGAGTTGCTGAGTGATTTCCCCAGATGATCATGCCGTTCACTTCGGTATTATGTTTGCCAGTCTTGTTAGCTAGCTGCGCAATCGCACGGTTGTGGTCGAGACGGGTCATCGCCGTGAACTGACCTGGCTTCAGGTCTGGCGCATTGCGATAGGCAATAAGGGCGTTGGTGTTGGCTGGGTTTCCGACGACCAGCACTTTAACCGAGGAACTGGCATTGTCATTAATAGCCTTCCCCTGGACAGAGAATATCGCCGCATTGGCTTCGAGCAAGTCCTTTCGTTCCATGCCGGGACCGCGAGGTCTAGCGCCTACGAGCAGACAGTAATCTGCATCTTTGAAGGCAACGTTGGGGTCATCTGACTGCACAATGCCCGCAACCAGTGGAAACGCACAGTCTTCTATTTCCATTACCGTGCCAGCCAAGGCTTCCAGGGCTGGCGTGATCTCAAGAAGCTGCAGTATGACGGGTTGGTCTTTACCGAGCATTTCGCCAGCGGCGATTCGGAATAGAAGAGAATAACTAATTTGTCCTGCTGCTCCTGTCACAGCCACTCGCACGGGTGCTTTCATTTTCTGTTTCAATCCTTCTGGTTAATAGTTATAAGATTAGCGATATTCGAATTCTTCGGGCCGCGCAGTATACCAGAACCTACCTCAATATGAGAGACGCTCAGCTAGTTCCCTGGGACTGCGCAGGCCGCTACATCGATGCCCCATTGCGGTCACGAGAATGATAGATAAACATAGCATCCCCGTAGCTGTAAAAGCGGTACTTCTGCGCTATCGCCTCTTGATAGGCGCCGAGCACCCTCTCTCTGCCGGCAAAGGCACTCACCAGCATCAGCAGTGTAGATTCCGAAAGATGAAAATTCGTCACCATGGCATCTACAATTTGAAACTTATATCCTGGATAGATGAAGATATCGGTTTCGCCATGAAAAGGCTCTAAGCGTCCACTATTGGCCGCGCTTTCGAGGCTGCGCACAGTCGTAGTGCCTATAGCAATAACGCGACCGCCCCTGCCCTTGCATGCCTCGACTTTCTTGCAGACCTGCTCGTCAATATCCACCAGCTCTTTATGCATCTTGTGTTCTAACACATTCAAGGCTCGAACCGGTTGAAACGTGCCGGCACCGACGTGCAGAGTGAGATAGGCCATATCCACACCGCGCTCTTTCAGCGTGGCAAATAGCTCCTCATCGAAATGCAGACCGGCGGTGGGTGCTGCGACCGCCCCTTCCTTCTCTGCGTAGATGGTCTGATAGCGCTCCGCATCCACCTCCTCATCACTGCGCCTGATATAGGGCGGCAGAGGCATATGTCCTTCGCGTACCAGCAATGCCGGTAGATCAACATCCCGGTCGAACTGCAATAAGAAGAACTCATTTTCTCGCCCCTGAATCGCCGCCGCCGGATTTTGTCCCCTATGCTCTGCGAAAATAAGTCGCGATCCTGGCTTCGGAGATTTACTAGCGCGAAGCTGTGCCATCACTCGATTCTGATCAAGAACGCGCTCAATCAGTATTTCTACCTTGCCACCCGATTCCTTAACAGCGAACAGGCGCGCTGGTATCACGCGAGTATTGTTAAAGACTAAGAGATCCTCAGGCTGCACGAACTCCAGCAGCTGACCGAAGCTACCGTGAAGGATGTCTCCACTGGATGCATCCAGGCTCAACAACCGACTGGCACTGCGCTCCGGCGCGGGGTAGTTTGCAATAAGCTCCTGCGGTAGGTCATACTGAAAATCGCTGATTTGCATCTCTATTCGCAACTAGTTTGGTCAGAATTCAAGGATGGCAAGCCTATAGAATAATCCCCGTCATGGAAAGTGTCAGCACAAAGACGCAGGGAGCGACAGCAGAGAATTTCGACCCTTGCTGGCAATCGAGCAATTGCAGGATCAAGCGCAATTGGTATAATGCCCGGCTGGCTTGGCTAGCGGGTATTCGAGGCATGGTTTTTGGAGTGTTGCACAGCCCCAAAACTACCCTGAGATTATACGGTAGAACTTAGGCCAAGCAGTTTCGATTATTGCCAGTGTGGTGAAATTGGTAGACACGCCGGATTCAAAATCCGGTTCCTTCACGGGAGTGGCGGTTCAAGTCCGCCCACTGGTACCAATCGAATAGCCTAGCTAAATACAGCAGGTGTGAAGTACATAGAACAATTGCCGATATAGCCCTTAGATAGCGCGGAAGCCCTATAGCCACAGCGCTAAAGTTAGTATTTCTTAGTACTATCGAGATCGAGAGAAGCAGAGAGAAGGCCAATAGCGGTTTTTCTTAGAAGGGGGAAGCAATGAGTTTCGATGAAGACAACAATGAGCCAGAAGAGAAGAACGGCAAGCCCAAGACCTTTTTTGGCCTGGAGCTCGGTGATGGCGCTGTGTATGCCGTCGTTATCATTCTAACTTTGATCTTTATCCGCCAGGTTTCCGTAGTAGTTGCCGCACTAAACTAGAAGCTACTACCTCACCTGCCCCTGCTGCATTCCCTTCCTTCGCCTAAACAAGCATTCGGCCTCAACCAGAACCTCTACCACGCTAGCCACTTGTTCCCTAAAAGGACCCCATGGTAAATTACGCGCCTCTTTGAAGCCGCCAGTCTACTTCGCACAGTGCCTGTCGCCTTCAACATTCATTCTTTCTGGGTGCTAGCCCAGACAAATACAGTCAAGGATAGAACATGACCGCATACAAAATTGCACTCTTAGATGGAGATGGCATTGGACCTGAGATCACAGCCGAAGCGGTTAAGATTCTGAAACTCATAGGTACGCGCAACAAGCTGGATCTCGATTTGCAACATGGCGCATTCGGCGCCAATGCGTACTTCGATCACGGTCATTCTTTTCCTGAAGCTACCAAGCAACTCTGCGACTCTGCCGACGCAATCCTAAAAGGCCCCATTGGATTGAATCACGAAGAATCGAAGAAGATCCCAGTGGACATGCAACCGGAACGCGGCGCGCTGCTTCCCCTGCGTCGCCGTTATAATACCTTCGCGAACATTCGACCTGTCTACTTGCCGAAAGCCCTCGCTCACTTCTCTCCGCTGAAGCCAGAAATAATCGGCGACGGTATCGACTTCATCATAATCCGCGAACTCGTGGGCGGCCTATATTTTGGCAAGAAAGAAACTGGAATAAACGAACAGGGAAAGCGTTACGTAAACGAGTCTCTCGAATACGACGAAGACCAGATTGCGAACATCGCCAAGGTGGCGTTCGAGACTTCAATGAAACGCAAAAAAGTACTGCACAACATCCACAAATCCAATGTTCTAAAATCAAGCGTGCTATGGAACGAAGTACTCGAAGAAGTAGGACAAGACTTTCCAGAAGTTGAAGTGAAGCATATCCTTGTGGATGCGGCAGCCACCTATCTGTGCCTAAACCCTGGTCAGTTCGATGTCATGGTTATGGAAAACATGTTCGGCGACATTCTCAGCGATCAGGCCGGAGGCATCCTCGGCTCCCTAGGCCTCATGCCATCTGCCTGCCTGGGTCCTGACAAGGCCTATTATGAGCCGTCACATGGCTCAGCTCCCGATATAGCGGGGCAGAATATTGCCAATCCCTATTCGATGATCGGTTCAGTCGCCATGATGCTCGAGATGAGCTTCGGGCTTGAGGCCGAGGCGAGAAACGTGTGGCATGCGATGCAGAGTGTTTTCGCCCAGGGCAATTCTACTCCCGATCTTTCCAAGCCAGGGGAAGGTGTGAAGATGATAAGCACTCAGGCTTTTGGAGACCTGGTCGCTGAAGAGTTAGACAAGACCCCTGTGCCCGGCTAGAGAGGAGTGTCTCTAGCTATCGGACTGCATGCGCAGGTTAATCATGCGCATGGCAGCTTTTACTCCGGCCAGAACCTGATTCGAATCCACGCCTCGAGTCTTAAATTCCTGCTCCTGCCATTCCCAGGTGATGATACATTCGGTCAAGGCATCGATGTTGCCGCCACGGGGAATATGCACTTCGTAGTCCAGTAGCGCCGGCATCTCAAATTTCTTTTTCTTCAATAATTTCTCGATCGCGTCGAAGAAAGCAGCAAAGCCGCCGTTTCCGGAACCCGAGCCTTGCAACTCCTTGCCTTCGCATTCGACGCGAATGCTCGCAGTGCTCTCGACATTTAAGCCACTGTTTATATAACAGTTAAGAAGCTTGATGTGCTGGAAGTCTTTGCTATCCATAACATCGGCGATGATAAATGGCAGATCTTCTGAGGTAATTATGTGCTTGGAATCGCCAAGTTTTACGATCCTCTCCAGCACCTTCGCCTGATCTTCTTTGGATAGGCTAATGCCTAATTCATCCAGATTATTTATAAGCGAGGCCTTGCCGCTCATCTTGCCCAGGGCGTATACCCGCTTTCGAGCGAATCTCTCCGGGCTGAGCTCAGTAACGTAGAGGTCCCCTTTGAGATCTCCATCGGCATGAATACCGGCTGTCTGAGTAAACACATCTGCTCCAACAACCGGCGTGTTCGCGGCTATCCATTTACCGGAAAAATTCTCTACCATGCGGCTAAGCAAGCCGATTCGTGTCTCGTCGATGGAAAGCTGCATACCCATCTTGTCTTTCAAAGCAACTGACACCTCGGCAAGAGACGCATTACCCGCACGCTCGCCCAAGCAATTAATTGTGCAGTGGATAGTGTTAATTCCGGCATTTACAGCCGCCATAACATTGGCCGTGGCCAAGCCGTAGTCGTTGTGTGGATGGAAATCAAATTCCAGTTCCGGGAAGCTTTCTATCATGTCGCCCAGCGCAGAGGTCACCTCATCGGGAGACATCAATCCCAGTGTATCTGGCAACAGGTAGTGACCGATGCCGCAGTGCTTTGTTCCATCCACCAAGCCCTTCACATAATCGCGACTATTGGCGTAGCCATTCGACCAGTCCTCAAGATACATATTGACACTCAGGCCCTGCTCCTTAGCATAGCTGACCGTCTTCTCAATATCTGCCACGTGCTGCTCAAGGGTCTTGCCCAGCTGTTCGCGACAATGTTTCTCGCTGCCTTTCGCTAACAGGTTAATCACTTTACCACCGGCACTCACAATCCAATCCACGCTACGCTTGTGATCGACGAAACCTAGCACCTCGACACGGTCACGCAGGCCAACCGAATCTGCCCACTCGGTAATCTGTGCCACTGCAACCTTTTCGCCCTCTGATACACAGGCTGATGCGACCTCGATACGATCCACCTTTAGGGATTGCAGAAGCGCGCGGGCGATGTTCACCTTCTCATTAACTGAAAAGGAAACCCCCTGA
>CAXBLN010000148.1:0-9875 GCA_963976555.1 uncultured Gammaproteobacteria bacterium | reverse complement strand
ACTTCGCTTCCTGCCTGTGGTTCCCACCTCTGCTTACCAGCTGTGGCTCAACTACGAAACAAATTCTTAACGCCGTCCATGATCGAATTCGACGCCGGTGGAGGAGCTTCACTTTTCGCATCGGCCTGAGTTGCCGAGTCAACAAGACTGAAACTCTTGTCCTCGACAGTAGCACTGCCAGGCTCGTCGTCGTAGCTCAGGCGATTGTTAGCCTGCTGGAAGGCCAACATCTCCATGCAAATCTCGTTATAGTCTTCCTGCGTGAGCAAGTCCGGGCATTCCTTCATATTCAGCGTGAATTGCTGATCGTTGGCCGCAGAAAGATAGTGCAGCTCCCTCTTGTTAGTTAACAACAGACCCTCTTCCTTCGCGATGTTGTAAAGCGGAGTTCCTCGCAGTGGGATATAAGGGAAGAAGAAGAAATGCTCTGGCGCTATTGTCTTATTCAGCTCTAGAGTGCGCCGCATATTCTCAGCTGTCTCCAGAGGCGCGCCGACGATGTTGAATGTGAGTCGATTGATGCCTGCCTTCTTACAATTGGCGGCGGCTTCGATAACCTGCTTGTTCGTCATCTTACGGCCGAGCATCTTGGCTCTGAATTCCTCGTCGCCACTCTCTATTCCGAACCAGATCGTGTGACAGCCAGCCTCGGCCGCAGTCTTACAGAATTCTTCGTTCATGACCTCGACGCGCGAGTTAATGGAGAACGGCAAGTGGATCTGGTCTTTATACAGCTCGAAGAAGGTCCGCACGAACTTGAGATTTGAGAGAAACAGCTCATCCCAAAATTCAAAATAGCCAACGCCGTATTTGTCACGCAGACGAATTAGCTCGTCCACCATGTCCTGCGGATCGTATTTACGCAGGAACGTCTTCTTTGTCTTCCAACCCTCGAGGATCGGAGTATTACAGCAATATGTGCAGCGGTATGGACAACCACGGCCAGTCATTACTGGCAGGACTAGTTTACCCTTAGGGCCAAAAATAGAGGAGTTTACATCCTTGAAGCCGTCCTCCTTCGCGAAGACGTCGTAGTCGGGAAAGGGTAGCGACGCAAGATCGCCAATCTGATGCGGCTCGGTCTCGTAAACAGAGCCGTCGATCATCTTTTCCCACAGACCGTCAGCGGCACCGTGCTTCGTTCCCAGCAGATGCTGCACGAGATTGCCAATCGCATATTCACCGTCACCGACACAAATGAAGTCGACATCCGGGCTCTCGATAGTCTGTTCCTGCGACAACATGGCCTGATAACCACCTATCACGAGTGGCATGTCCGGCATTAACTTCTTAATTTCGGCGAAGTAAGGTTCCATCGGATACCAGTGCGGACTCATGATAGAAAAGGCGATCACATCGGCATCGAGGGCCTGGATCATTCGCGCATAGTTTTCTGGTGAATATTTCTCAGCATCACGCAGTATCAAAACCGGCTCTAGCAATACTTCGACATTCGGGAAGTCACGCTTTAAATAAGCAGACATACTCGCGATCGGCATAGCTATCTCGTTGCCGTCCGGAGAATAGAAGGAGAATGCCAAGCGCAGCGTTTTCTTTTTAACGCTGCCAAACCAGCGCGATTTATCCTGAGGGTATGTCGGTCGATCGTTTCCGACCGCTATAACATCTGCCTTGGAATTCATAACTTAGTCCTGAGTACTCTTTAAGAGGAGCCAACGCCACAAAATGCCGGCTCAAATATTAGATTAGTGTTGCTGCGCGAACAATTGCAGCTCATTCATTTGCTATCGACTGAATAGCGCGAAAGTATACCAGTATTGCCCTAAAGTATCATGACCTGCGCCACACTTACCCCCAAACTTTGTATGGGTAATGGGGCTCTTCGAGGCAGTTTTAAGTGGAGCCTGATTGCTTTATGCTTCGCTTAGAAGCCGACTGGCCCCTGCTAGAGAAGGCCTATCAAGAGACAGCTGCCGATCTGGAAACAACAAAGCTATGGATGCATTAGACGCCTTACACCTGAGAAGTTCCGTTCCCAAGCTGAGCGACCCTATTCCCACCGAAGAGATGCTTGAGAATATTTACAAAGCCGCCTTCAGGGCGGCGGATCACGCTGTGTTAAGGCCCTGGCGATTCCTTGTGGTAAAAGGGGATGCACGCGAACGTCTGGGAGAAGTCTTCGTTCAGGCAGGCCTGTCGATAGATTCAACACTCGAGCCTGCTGCTATAGAGAAGCTGCGCCACAAGCCAATGCGTGCACCGCTGATATTGATCTGTATTTCCAGCTACAGACCACATCCCAAAGTTCCCGAGATAGAACAGGACCTGTCTGCAGGGGCAGCAACTCAGAATATGTTACTTGCCGCATTCGCGCAGGGCCTGGGCGCCATGTGGCGAACCGGCTCGCTCGCTTACAACCCGGTCGTAAAGAGTTGTCTCGGCCTTAGCGAGGCGGAAAAGATCATTGGTTTCCTCTACATAGGCACGATAGACGGCGGTACCAAGCGACTTTGCGACTCCGATATCAAAGCCTATTTTAAAGACTGGTAACACGGAGCACAGACCATGGCCAGCGGCAGCATCACTATACAATGCTGGAAGTGCGGCACGACGCTGCGCAACCTACTCCTGCCATTCTCTCGCTACGAGGAGTGCAGTACCTGCAAAGCAGATCTGCACGCCTGCATCTCTTGCAAGAACTATGCAGCACAGCTGTCCGATGGCTGCATGGAAGACCGCGCGGATTTTGTCTTGGACAAAGACAAAGCCAATTTCTGCGACTTCTTTAAAGTAAACCCAAAAGCCTATAACAAGAAAGACGATGCCGCAGCGAAGGCGGCAAAAGCCAATCTCGCCAAACTTTTCGGCGAAGACAGCGAGCCTGCCGAAGAGAGTGAAACCGCAACTTCCGAAGCGGACCAGGCCCTCTCGGAATTAAAGAGGCTATTCGGCGATGACGCCTGAGAGTCTTGTTTCGGATGTTGCCCGCTAATTTTAACTGGACTGCGCCGTGCTAGCTTGGCATCTGTGACTGGTCAGAAAGTTTCTTCTCATTCATTTGTAGTTCATGTCTCAGGCGTAGTATTGGTCTTAGCAAGAGGAGAACTGCTATGACGCTACTATTCAGAACCACACCCATTGCCCTGTCTGCCTGCCTGAGCGTAGGCTCGGCAGCGGCGTTTGCAGACCATGGTCGGCGCGACAGCGATGCTACTGCGCTCCTGCTCGGCATCGCCTCTTCCTTTGGGATCAGCAATGTTGTGAGCCATCTCGACCAAGATAGGCGCAGCCGTTCTCGTTACGATCGTGGCTATAACTACTCCATTGACAGAGACAGCAATCGCGGACGCCTTACGCCATCACGCAAGCATCACGAATCGAATTCTAATCGCCACGGATTTGCTGCCAGCTTTACCAGCGCACCGATTCGCGGAGGTAGTTCGAGACGGACTCGAATCATCGAGAACCCATATCCGGGCCGACCGATCTCCGGCATTAGTTTCACCGGCATCGATCACGATGCCGTCCATATAAATGATGTTATAACTTACCCGCGCAAGCGGCTTATCAGTCATCGCGGATATTCTCTTAGCCTCTATCATCCCAGCCCGTTCATAGGCACGAGGGGATACGTCGACTACATCAGCGTCAAGGCGAAGCGAAAGGAATACTTTACCGTGACCTTTCACTATGATTAGCCTAAGCACATAGATTCGACCTTGCTTCAGCGTCAGGTCGAACTATGGATTCGCCTGGCGAAGCACTGCTATACTCCTGTCCGTCCTTTCAGAACAGACACGCGATGAGAACCACGGTTTTTTCAACTCCGATAGTCACGCCCCTACTCCGCTTCATGGCTATCTTGATTCTCAAGCTTATAGGCTGGAAGGCTCTTGGAAGTACCGTCTCGGTTCCCAAGTACGTACTCATCGGCGCGCCGCACACCAGTAACTGGGACTTCCCTCTGATGCTGCTCGTAGTATTAAAATTAAGACTAAAAGTCTATTGGATGGGCAAACATACGCTCTTCCCCTTCCCCTTTTCCGGCCTGATGAAATGGCTTGGCGGAATCCCCATCGATAGATCGAAGTCCCATAATGTCGTCTATCAGACGGTCAGTCAGTTCAAGCAGCAGGAAGATTTTGTAGTACTCATTCCACCGGAGGGAACGAGAAGCAAGGTGACAAAATGGAAGACCGGCTTCTATCACATAGCAAACAATGCCGGGGTACCCATTCTGATGGGCTTTGTAGACGCGAGTCGAAAGGAGGGAGGGTTTGCTGACTTCTTTTACCCCTCTGGCGACCTCGAAGGGGACATGGAAAAAATTCGCGCCTTCTATGCCGAGAAGAAGGGCCTAAACGCGGAAAACACCTAGCCCAGTTTCATCTTTTCTCCGAGCGCTCCACTGTGCTATTCGCCGCCGGATATTCCAGGCTCTTCAACAAACTCTCAAACACATATTGTGCATAATCCTGAGTACCGATCTCACGTAGCTTAAACTTCCACTGTTTCAGATGCCATTGCTGCAATTGTGCAGTTACTTGGGAGGCTAGTAGTTCGGGTTGAGCGCAGACGAATTCTCCACTGGCCACTCCCGCCTTTATCGCATCCATAACGATTCCTTCGAAGCGCAATTCAAGCTCCAGGGTTTGTTGCTGTTGCTCCCTCGGCAAGCCCTTCAACTCCATGAAGCAGAAGTAGTACCAGGGACTGAGCTTTTCAATGGCAAAGATCTCACCATATACGATCGCGCGCAGACTCTGCAGCGGCTGCAACTTATGCTCAGCCAGGCCACCAATGATCTGATCGATAGTGCTTCTTAACACCCCTTCGATTACCGAGGCCAGATCGTTCTTGCTACCTATATAGGCATACAAGCCTCCCATACTAATACCGGTCTCACGGCTGAGATCTCTGAGACTCATCGCCTGAAAGCCTTTGCTGTTTGCCAAGGCAAAGGTGGCTGCGAATATTTTTTCGAGATTTCCAATAGCGATTCTGGGATTTTTAATTTCCATCTTATGTTTGTGCATCTCAAAAACGCTGCGCCAGAACGCCTCTCCCTCAAAGCTCCAGGCTTCGTCGAAGGTCTCTGCGCTAATCTCAAGTGGCCAAACTGCCATATATCAAATTCCTTTCAATCAACTTTCTATCTCAAACCGTTGAGAGTTGCTACGTACATTGGAGCAATAGTTAACCACAAAAAAGGCTTCTATCACAAAATATAGAAGCCTCTGAGTTGAATGCCTATCTTGTGCCGATTAATTTCGGCAAGCGATCACATCATCGCAGCTAGAGTAGCTTTCGCATCGGCGCTCGCCGTATGGTTCAGACTCGCTACGATACCCGCCAGGGTCTTTAGGTCGGCTGGAGCTTGTGACGCCTCCATAATGCGCGCCGTAACGGCCTTGCCTTCGGCTGTAGCGCCATGGCTAATATTGGCTACCGCTCCTGCGAGGGCACGATATCCCTGGCCGACGCTTTCATCTTCGCTAATCGCCATCAGCGCGGCTTTGTCAGCATCCGACGGGAAATGGTTTAAATTGTGCAGTACGCCGGCAATAGTCTTCTGCGCGCTGGCGTTATCAGCGAAGGTGAACTGACTAAAACTCGCTAGCAGTGCCAGCAAAATGACGTTTCTTATTAGGGTTAACTTCATAGCAATTTCCTCAAGAACAGACTGAATTAGGGACAACTGAACGAGTGTAACCTATAGATTGGGGATTAAATAGAATATCGGCTGGATTCCCTGCTAGCCACTCGCGGTCCTAAAGCCAATAGGAGGCGATGGCTGCGCTTCCAGCAATGGCACACAGACCCAGGGAGAAGCGGCGCAGGTTTCGGTGGGAGATGCGGTGCATAGTGCGCATCGCTAGCCAATAGCCAGCCAGCGTTGCGGGCATCAGGGGTAAGGAGATCATAAGATGTTCCATGCCGAAGCGCCCGATACTCGACAGCATCACCAGCGACATAAGGCAGCTGACCACGAAGAACGCGGCGAGATTCGCCCTGATGAAGTCATTCTCCTGATGCTGCAACACCAGCGCCATAGGCGGACCGCCAATGGAAGAACTCGTTCCCATAAAGCCGGAGAGAAAACCGGCGCAGAAGAGCGACCTGCCATTAGCCTTGAAGACGATATTGCTCATGCTAAGCCCCACTCCTGCGAGCACAGAGAGCCCAAGCCAGAGAGCGAGTGCCTGCTGGTTGATCCAGAGCAGTAAGAACCCACCAGAAATAGTTCCTGGAATCCGCCCCAGAATCGCATAGCGCAGGCCACGAAATGAGATTGAGCGCCAGTGACTATAGGAATTCGCGACCGACAGCGTCAGCGCCGAGATCGTGATGGGGGCAGGTACGTACAACGGGTCAATGAAGAACAGCACAGGCGCCGCGACGATCGCCAGGCCGAAACCGATCGAACTCTGAATGAACGAGCCAACAAATATGACAAATGCTGCTATTGCGATTTCCATAGATCAATACACGCACAAAATAACGCTGCCGCGGCAGGCTGTCAGAGTAAGTTAGCTCCGGGAATACTCGGTGATAGAAGAATTTCGGCTAAACTACTATTTGCTTGTGCCCTTTTTCTCAAGCAGGGCCTCATAGCCGCCTTCGTTGACAACTTCCTGAAAACCTATCTCCATAAGCATTTCGAGAACAATGCCTGCGAAGGTTCCCTGACTGCCGTCATAGACGTGCACTTCCTTATAGGTGTCCGGCACCTCGACTAATATCCTATGGCCGATATCGCCGTGAGGTATGTTAATCGCCCCGTCGATATGTCCGCGCCGATACTGCGCTGCCGTACGCACATCAATCCATACTACGCTGTCATCCACCTCGGCCGCAGTGGCAAAGCGTGGAGCAGAAAAACTCGAAATTCCTAAAAGGAGTGACAGCAAAACAGCGCTTCTGCTCATCTTCTTGCTCGGCCTGACAATGAGCGAACGATAATACCCGCATCTCCCGGCAAGCTCCAGCTTGAAGCTCCTGCGTCTATGAGTTGCCGCTGCCGCCTCGGCCTCATACAATGCTTGTTTTCAGCAAACCCAAGGAAGTATTCCATGAAATCACGCGCTGCGGTTGCGTTCGAAGCAGGCAAGCCTCTTGAGATCGTCGAAGTCGACCTAGAGGGCCCAAAAGCTGGCGAGGTACTCGTCGAAATCAAGGCGACCGGCGTTTGTCATACAGACGCATTCACCCTCTCTGGCGACGATCCCGAAGGCGCCTTCCCGGCTATACTCGGGCACGAGGGAGCTGGCGTGGTTGTGGAAATCGGCCCCGGCGTGACCTCCGTGGCAGTCGGCGACACCGTGATACCTCTATACACACCCGAGTGTCGGCAATGTAATTTCTGCCTTAACCCTAAGACAAATTTATGCCAGTCAATACGCGCTACACAGGGTCAGGGATTGATGCCGGATGGTAGCAGTCGCTTCTCTTTGGACGGCAAGCCCATCCTGCACTACATGGGCTGCTCTACGTTTTCCAACTACACCGTGCTCCCCGAAATCGCGCTGGCGAAGATTCGACCTGATGCACCCTACGACAAGGTCTGCTATATCGGCTGTGGAGTCACGACCGGTGTAGGTGCCGTGGCATTTGATGCCAAGGTAGAGCCCGGCAGTACCGTCGCCGTATTTGGCCTCGGCGGTATCGGTCTCAATGTTATACAGGGAGCACGCATGGTCGGTGCCGACAGAATCATCGGCGTAGATCTGAATCCGGATCGCGAGAAACTCGGGCGCGATTTCGGCATGACCGACTTTATCAATCCACGGGACGTCGACGACGTTACCCAGGCGATAATCGATATGACCGGCGGCGGCGTCGATTACTCCTTCGAATGTATCGGCAATACGTCGACGATGCGCCAGGCACTGGAGTGCTGCCACAAGGGATGGGGGGAGTCATTCATCATCGGCGTAGCCGGTGCGGGGCAGGAAATTTCGACGCGACCTTTTCAACTGGTCACCGGACGCGCCTGGAAGGGCTCAGCCTTCGGCGGTGCGCGCGGACGCAGCGATGTACCCAAGATCGTCGACTGGTATATGAACGGCAAGATCGAGATCGACCCACTCATTACTCACACCATGCCTTTGGAAGATATCAACAAGGCTTTCGATCTGATGCATGAGGGAAAGAGCATTCGATCAGTCATACTCTTTTAGACATTTCA
This sequence comes from uncultured Gammaproteobacteria bacterium, assembly GCA_963976555.1. Classification (GTDB taxonomy): domain Bacteria; phylum Pseudomonadota; class Gammaproteobacteria; order Pseudomonadales; family Pseudohongiellaceae; genus UBA9145. The sequence goes on along the minus strand of CAXBLN010000148.1, from coordinate 1,726 downwards.
GCCACCAGCAACAGAGCAAAAATTATGAAATACCTACACACCATGGTTCGCGTAACCGATCTGGACGAGTCCCTCAAATTCTACTGCGAGCACCTGGGGCTCAAGCAACTTAGCCGCCGCGATTTCGAGGAAGCCCGATTCAGCTTAGTGTTCCTGGCCGCCGAGGGCGACGAGAACGCGCAGGTAGAACTGACCTATAACTGGGATCCCGAAGCCTACGGTGAGGGACGCAATTTCGGGCATCTCGCCTACGCCGTAGAGGATATCTACGCCACCTGCCAGAAATTAATGGATGCCGGAGTCACCATCAATCGCCCTCCCCGCGATGGCCATATGGCATTTGTTCGATCACCGGATAATATTTCCGTCGAACTATTGCAGCGTGGCGACCCATTGCCCGCACAGGAGCCCTGGAAGAGCATGGAAAATACTGGCAAATGGTAGCGAGAAGCGGCTGTCGTGCTTGAGCTAGACTGGCCGCTCGTTTATCATACAGCCACTTCGAAAGTCACAATTCCCAGCAATAGCCGACACCGTTGCGCTAGAGCACTCGGGCCAGAACGGGCTCTATAACTACTACTGGAAAGATTACATGCAACTACTTGATGGCAAGTCTTGCTCGGAACAAATTCGTCAGGAGATAGCGCGCAGCGTCGCCGAAATTAAGGCGCGGGGCGATCGCGTCCCCCACCTTGCCGCAGTACTCGTAGGAAACGACGGGGCCTCGCAAAACTATGTCGCCTTCAAGGTAAAGGACTGCGAGGAGGTAGGCTTCGACTCTACAACCATTCGCCTCGAAGATTCGACAAGCGAAGAAGAGTTACTGGCGAAGGTAGACGAGCTGAACAACGACGATGCCATCGATGGCTTCATCGTGCAGCTGCCCCTGCCTAAGCACATCGATGAGAACAAGATTATCCTGGCCATCGATCCGGCGAAGGATGTCGACGGCTTCTGTCCCGAAAACGTGGGTCGTTTGAATCTTGGACTGCCCACCTTTATATCTGCGACGCCCAACGGCATCATGGAACTGCTCAAGCGCTATAAGATTGAAACCGAAGGAAAACACTGTGTAGTTCTGGGTCGCAGCAACATCGTAGGCACGCCTATGGCAGTTCTCATGTCACGCAATACCAACCCTGGTAACGCTACCGTCACGATAGCCCATAGCAGAACGAAGAACCTCGCCGAGCTCTGCGCCAGTGCCGACATCTTAATCGTCGCTATCGGCAAGACAGAATTTGTTACCGCCGACATGGTGAAGGAAGGCGCCGTCGTTATCGACGTCGGCCAGACCCGTGTGCCCGATGACTCCAAGAAGTCCGGATTCAGAAACGTCGGCGATGTCGATTTCGAGAACGTGAAAGAAAAGTGCTCCTACATTACCTACGTCACCGGAGGAGTGGGGCCAATGACTCGCGCCTCCTTGCTGCAAAACACCCTCAAAGCCCACCAGAGAAGATAGAGTAAATATCATGTTTCAATCACTTAAAGCGCTTCCCGCAGATCCTATCCTGGGACTCATGGCCAGCTACCGCGCCGACAACAACCCAAAGAAGATCGACCTGGGCATAGGCGTCTACAAAAATGAAAGCGGCGACACCCCCGTCATGACTGCGGTGAAGAAAGCCGAAGACATGATTCTGAATACTCAGATGTCGAAAAGCTATGTAGGCCCAACCGGAGCGGCCGAATACAACGCCGTGGTGGCAGATTTACTTTTGGG
>CAXBLN010000147.1:0-9938 GCA_963976555.1 uncultured Gammaproteobacteria bacterium | reverse complement strand
GGCCACAGCGATTCTAGAAAAACAGATCACCAACCCAGTACCTCAAACAGCCTGGACCTGTGCAAACTGCAATGAAGAGAACGACGGCAGCTTCGACTTCTGCTGGAAATGCCAATCAGAACGCTAGCAAGTGAATTGTAGAGCGTACAATTCAAGCAGTTAATAGTTTCAAATAATAACAACAAGAGGAAAACTCTATGGACAACAAATTAGTACTAATAATCATAGCTCTATTCCTACCTCCCATTGCCGTCTTTCTAAAATCTGGCGCAAATAAAGACCTGGCTATCAACATACTGCTCTGCCTGCTGTTTTACATACCCGGCATAGTCCACGCACTATGGCTGGTGACAAAATCATAGCAAGAGTTCTTGCAAGCCCAGAAGTAGTTGAATGCAGCTAAGAAGCTATGCTGTCTTCGGGGCCAACAGCTAGATACTCATCAAGGGCAAGCGCCTCTCGGGCAGGGCGAATAAGGCGACTAACCAGAATATAAAGTATTTTTATTGCTCCAGATCAGAAAGTAAGCCGTTCTCAATAGTCGGCATGCTCTCTTGATGTTAGGCTATGCGTATCGATATCGTACTATTTCGTTGCACAGCCTTCTGACCGGCTTGCAACATTCATTGAGAGGGAAAACACATGTACAAGACTATACTTTGCGCCATCGAGGCTTCACCAGAGGGAAAGATGGTACTCACCAAAGCCGCCGAGCTCGCTGAACTATACGGAGCCAAGCTTATCGCCATTCATGTGCTTCCCTATAAGCTTCTGCCGACCAACTATCAGAGAAAATTGAAAGAAGACATCGCGCCAAAGCTTGAGAAGATCACTGCCCCTTTTGGCATCACGAAGAAGACCTGTATCATCAAGGTAGGCAAACCCTATCAGCTGATCTGCAGAGAGGTTATAAAGCGAAAGGCTGATTTGGTAATTATTGGCACACACTCGAAGAAGGGTTTGCAAGCAGCGATCGGCTCTACTGCCACCGGTGTCGCCAACAATGCCAAGTGCGATGTCAGCTTGATTCGTATATAGATTATTGGAAAATAACTAAGCAATGCCTTTTAGCGATCGAATTCTATCTCGAGACCGAGACGTCTTTGCGATATGAGCTTGGTCAAATTCTTTGATCCTGTCATCAGGTTGGCGCAAAGCAGATAAGTAAAGATGAAAAAGCCCGGCTATAGCCGGGCTTTTTCATCTTGCATTTCGTTCGATTTCACTAGCGCAAGGGGCAGTCTGTATCGCCGCGGCAGAATTCACCATGAGTGCTAGTTCGTGGTGCCGCCCCCACCTCTCTGCAGAATATTTAAGTCGTCTCGTGATTCCTGAGCCATTCTGTCTCTCTGGGCAACAGTCATGCAGCTAAACCTCGGAATATTGCTGCCTAAAGGCCTCTCCCGCGTACAGACTAATTTCTCGCTCTCTGAACTGACAGTTAGGTTGTAAGCATCGACCTGCCTCTGCGAACGAATATCCTCAATGCCTCCATTGTCGTAAAGGCTTTCACAGCCAACGAGCGTTGCGGCCAATGTTAAAACTGTGACTATCTTTCTCATATCCTATTTTATCCTGTGTAAGTCACGTCTCGCAGCGACCAATAATCATAACTTGCTAGCAGACTGAGGCTATCGCCTTACGCAGCCTGCTGCCGAGTATAGCTCACCCCAATGGCGTGACAGTTAGAATTCGAATGCCTTTGAGGCAGCACGATATTATCGTGGGGTAAATTGCGCCATCGCCCAAATACGGGCCTGACCGCTCAATTAATTGACTACTAGGCCAGCGCTAGCGCCTGCTCGATATCGGCAATGATGTCGTCAATGTGCTCGATACCTATGCACAGGCGTATCATTTCTGGTGTCACCCCTGCCGCTAGTTGCTCCTTCTCTTCCAACTGTCTATGGGTAGTCGAGGCAGGATGGCAGGCCAGGGACTTCGTGTCACCGATATTGACGAGGCGCTTGATCATGGCCAGCCCATCATAGAAGCGAACCCCCGCATCGAACCCACCTTTGATACCGAAGGTGAGTAGAGATGCCGGCGTACCACCACAATATTTCTTCGCCAGCGCATGGTTCGGGTCGCTCTCGAGCCCGCCAAATTTAACCCAGCTAACCTTGTCATGCGCCTGCAGGTGCTTGGCGACGGCAAGCGCATTGCTACAATGACGCTCCATGCGCAGACTAAGAGTTTCTAGTCCCTGCAATATAAGGAAGGCGTTCATCGGTGATAGTGCCGAGCCTGTGTTTCGCAGAGGCACGGTTCGCGCGCGACCTATATAGGCCGCCTCAGCCGGCCCAGGGAAATTTGCCCGAGTCGACGATCACTCCGCCAACCGAGGTGCCGTGCCCACCTATGTATTTCGTCAATGAATGCACGACGATGTCGGCGCCGAATTCGATAGGATTGCAAAGCACCGGAGATGCCACGGTGTTATCCACGATCACGGCGACACCGTGTCTATGGGCTGCAGCGCTGACCGCCTCCAGATCGATGATATTGCCTGCGGGGTTGCCGATAGTCTCGCAATACACCGCCTTGGTCTTGTCGTCGATGAGCTTCTCGATCGCCTCCGCAGAATCGTCTTCTGCAAAGCGCACCTCAATGCCCTGGCTTGGCAACATGTGTGCGAACAGCGTGTAGGTGCCACCGTATAACTGCGGCGTGGAGATTACATTGTCCCCGGCTTTGGCGATGGTCAAAATGGCGTAGTTAATGGCAGCCATACCCGACGCCACGGCTAACGCGGCGAGCCCCCCTTCCATCGCAGCGACGCGCTGCTCCAGCACATCGTTCGTAGGATTCATAATGCGCGTATAGATATTGCCAGGCACGGCTAGATCAAACAGATCGGCGCCGTGTTGAGCGTTATCAAACTCATAAGCAACGGTCTGATAGATGGGGACTGCTACCGATTTGGTTGTTGGGTCGGTTTCATAACCGGCATGGATCGCAAGGGATTCCTTCTTCATCATTTGTTGCTCCTCATATCTGAAGAGGTGTTTATACATGAGTCATCATTGGGCTGCAATTGGAACGCGGCCGTGATGATGTTGAAAGAAGCTATCTATCGATACGAGAGTTTCAACAAGCTGCGAGGACAGCGGTCTGGGCATTTTAACAAAAAATGCGGTCAGCTAAGCTGAATACCCAGCGCTACGCTATGGCTACCGCATAAACTTCCATCCGCTTAAGGGCAATTCTTACCCTGCCCCAACCAATGCCAAAAATCTGCAAGCGATGCCTATAAGCTTGGAATTATGATAGAAGTTAAGCCACCGACTTTTGTAGCGCCTCCGATGAGCTATTCGTATCTAAGTACTAACGATGAGTCTATGGCGAGACTTTTTCTGGAGTTTCCCACTATTGCTCAAGTCTGCAGATACAATCCTTGTATTCAGGAAAGAAAAAAAGAAGTCCTTGGTTTATCTGGATATGCAGTTGTTAGCACTCGCGCATTACTCCCATGCGCCTATCACTCATCAATCCGCTCATAGTAATCTTTGCGAAACCGATTCAAGACAACTTCTACCTCCTTGCTTTCCGTACCTATATGCAGCAGCGCCGCACGGGCTAGCTCTGCACTAGCCTCCAGCGTTTCTGAAACGGTAAAATATGCGCCGAGTGTGCTCAGTTCGCGACACGTGGCTAAATCATGAGCGCGCGCGAAGAGTGGAGTATGTGGAAATACTGAGTGAAGAGTGGCGACGACACGTTCTGCGGCTTCAAGATCATCGATGGAAACTACGACAAAGGGAGCGTCGGCTGCCCCTACGGCACGCAGAACTTCGGAGCGTTGTGCGTCTCCGAAGAAGACAGACTTTCCATCGGCGCGCTCACGCTTAACTACTGCAGGGTTTTGGTCTATTGCTACATAGGGTATTTCGAGCAAATTCAATATGTGGGCGATTCTATGACCCATCCTGCCAAACCCCGCCAAAATCACCGGCCTGCTTTCCAGCGTGGAGACATCTAATTCATTCTCAAGAATCCCAGATGTTGCAGAATGTCGCGAAGCTACAAATATTTTGTGAGCCATCTTCTCCAGAATTGGAGTTAGCAGCATGCTCAGCATGACGATGATTAGAAGTTGCTGAAATAGGGTTTCATCCAAAAGACCCAGGCTATTGGCCAAAGTAAACAATACCAGCGCGAACTCACCACTCTGCGCCAATAATAGAGCAACGGACAGCGATGTCTGCTTATTGATGCCAAAAGCGCGAGACAAAATCCAGATTGTCATCGCTTTCACAAGAATCAGAGCAGCCACTGAAACTACGAGTAAAAATGGACTTTCAAAGAATAGCTCCAAGTTCAGAGTCATCCCCATGGCCATAAAAAAAAGGCCCAATAACAGACCGCGAAAGGGCTGGATCTCACCGACTATCTGGTGACGAAAGGAAGAATCGGCGATCAGAAGTCCTGCGATAAACGCTCCCATGGCCAATGAGAGACCAACGCTCTCCATAATTTGCGCTGTACCCAGAACCAAAAGCAAGGCAGTTGCGGTGAAAATTTCAGGAGAACCAAAGCGCGAAAGAATGTTAAGCAGCGGATTCAGAATATACCTGGCTGCAACAACAACAAGGGCAAGAATCAAGAGCGTTTCGATTGCTGCAAAGAAGACATCCTCCGCCACAGTCAACTCTGGAGCCACCATCAAAGAAACTAATGCCAACAACGGAACAACAGCCAAGTCTTGTAGCAGCAGTATCGAGACAGAAGGCTTACCATATTCTGAAGCGAGGAGTTTTCTTTCCGTTAGCAGTTGCAGCACGAAAGCAGTGGAGGAAAGCGACAAGGCCAGGCCAATCAGGATAGAAACATCCCATGCAACGTTCAGCAGCTGCCGAACTATCACTGTAATTAAGCCACCAGTTACCAAGACCTGGAGCGAGCCTAGCCCCAATACCAGTCGCTTCATGTTCCAGAGTCGAGCCGGATTAATCTCGATACCGATCACGAACAACAGCAGCACCACACCGAATTCTGCTAGATGTGTAATCTCATCGCTACCCTCAATGTAAGCAAATCCAGAGGGGCCGATAGCTATTCCAGCAACTAAAAACCCTGGTATAACACCTAACTTTAAGTACTGAAATAAAGGTACGGCGATAACAGCCGCCGATAGAAGAATAATAATGTCAATCAAATATCCGGTATGCACTGAGAGCTTCCTGTTTGATATCACGATCATTCTATAGAACATAGGACACTTGAGCCAGCGAGCAGGAGAACCTGTATTGGTCATTTCATTCGGGCGAACAAGTCGATTTACCATGCATCACATACAGGTATCGAATGCGATCAATTAGTTGACTACTACGCGCCCTATGTTCTATTTCAACATCGCTATACGCCTAACAATATACCCAGCTATTCGAACGAAAGATTGACAGAAATCAATCAGAAAACTACCGACTGAACTAGAGTGGTTTAACGCAAAAGAAAGAAATAACCGAAGGAAAGATCGTTATCGGAGAGGCAGTTCTAGCTATGTCGAAAGACCTGTAAGCTGTTGGCTTCCGGCTCTCATGTTTAAACTGGCGGGATTCTATTCTGTCACACAAAATAGCCCGCTGCCGTCTGCTTACTGATGTGCGAAATTTAAGTTTGAGATTCTTCCAGAACCTAAACTAACGATTGTTGAATAAAGCTGTGAACTACAGAATCGAAACTTAAAAGGCTTGTTAGGGGTTCTAATTGAGAACACTAACAAGGCAAGTAATAGGAGTGAAATGCAGATGCAGCGCTTCAAAAAAATACTCTTCGTTAATGAGGTCAATACCACTGCGACCGCGACCCCGGAGCGTGCAGCCCAACTGGCGCGAAACAATGGCGCACAATTAGTCCTGTGCCATGCGAGCAAAAAACTACCAAGAACATTGCCCGACCTGGAAAGCATTTTCAATCAGGCATATATGCGTCAGTTAACTGCAAAATTCGATAGTGTCGACATTGAAGGCGTAAAGACCGAAATTAAATTACTCAGCGGCACGCCTTTTATAGAGATAATAAAAGAAGTGCAACGCGGTAGCTATGACCTGGTAATTAAATCCGCCAAGGGAAGAGGCGGAGCATTCAGCAACCTATTTGGGGAAACGGATATGCACCTGATGCGCAAGTGTCCTTGCCCTGTCTGGATTATCAAACCAGAAAAAGCAGGTGAATACTCGGGCATAGTTGCTGCGGTAGATCCAGACCCAGAGCTACCTGAAAACGCCAAGCTCAATGAGTCGATTCTAAAACTTGCCACTTCCCTTGCACGACAGGAGTCCAGCGTGCTGCATATCGTACATACCTGGCATTTACAGGGCGAAGAAACGCTTCGCAGTCAGCGAACAGGCATAGAAAAAGAAGAGGTAGATAAGATCCTCGTGGACATTGAAAATAGACACCGTCAGTTGCTAGAGGAATTATTGAAGCTTCATGATTTCGATGGCATAGATTTCAAGGTGCATTTGATCAAGGGAGATGCCGGTAGCGTGATTCCAGAGCTAGTTCTGAAACAACGGGTAGAGCTTGTGATTATGGGTACGGTGGCGCGCACAGGTATTGAAGGTTTTATCGTAGGGAATACGGCGGAGAGCATTCTGCGCAATGTGGACTGTTCAGTACTAACTGTTAAGCCGGAGGGCTTCGTATCGCCCATCAAGGCCTAGGCTGTTTAGCGACTACTCAAATTTTAGCTGGTCTGCCCCAAAGCATCGTTAATCAGCGCCGGACTGGCTGATCAATTGCGAGAATAGCGACAACGAATCGCTGCTTTTGGAATCAGCTACATCAGCCTCGGCCACCCCAGACAGCAAATCTGTGCAGTTACTTAGTGCCAGAGAGGGCGGAGACGTATAGATAGCGAAGGGGGCCGCCTTCTTTAGTATGTTCAGCCCAAGGATATTATTTGCAGCACCGGGTATAACGGCTACTTCAAGTGGGCCGACGTTACACTCATTCCCCAGCACCAATTGATTCAGCGTGTAGACGTTAACGGCTTTGGTCCGGCCGTCGGCCATTCTCACCGCAATGCGCTTGGTCGGCTTCTTGTTAGATGGATCCTTAAGTGCCTTGAATGTTTTCTCGGCAAGGATCACCATGCCGGCACCGGTGTCGACAAGAAATTCTACCTTATCATCGTTCTCCAGGGTCCCTGCGACATAATAGTTTCCAGAACTCTGCTGAGTGATTGGAATTTTGAATTCGAAATCCTCCGCCAGCGCCAAGTTTGAGAGCACTGCCAGTACCATGCTTAAGGAGCTTTTAAATAGTGCGCGCATAGAGGCTCGAATGGTTAGTAATCTAATTGCTATCTGTTATCGATGTATCTAGCAATAAACAGGCCACCTCCTCAGGCCCCTATTTTCGGCATGTATTGCAGGCTCCCTACTAATAACGCACCAATATAGTGCGCTCATCGCATCAAAATAGTGCAAGTCACGCACTACTTATCCCTAAAAGTAAAATTCACAGTGATAAGGGATTTCTATAACTAATATTATCTTTCCTTATTACTCATGAGCTTCGTTTCTTGTAAAATTTCTCCAGTTTCACAATAACTACTTTTAATGAGGGAGAAATCCGATGCGTACCCTGAAAATATTTGCTGTTGGTTTAGCTGTTTTTGCTAGCAATTCAGTACTCGGCTCTGGGGAATGTACTGAAAATTGTGTGACTAAAATTGTTACAGACTTTAGTGGCAAGCCTCCCTTTAAGCGAAGAGTCGAAGTGCTGCCTGCGGTCGATATAGCTGAGGTGGAGATCGTGACTTCTGATCCGGTGTGGGTCGACGTCAAAACCGTAGACTTTCGGGGCAAGCCCCCTTTCAAGCGAAAAGTAGAACGGCTACAGCAATCCGAAATCATGCAAGTTGAGATTATTGCTGACGATGAGTCTTCCGAAAGAAGACCCAAGAAGACTACAGGCAACTCCATCTTCAAGCGCCACTGAGGCGATCCCTGTTTCCTGCATTGCATAGGCAGCAAAACAGAGAACCAAAAAAAGAAGCTAGTCGATTATCCGATTAGCTTCTTTTTTATGAGGAATTATGACAGTCCTTACTTCGGCTATTTGACTATAGTGACTGGACAGGGTGCCTGATTCGCAACAGCCTGACTGACGCTACCTAAAAATGCGCGTTTAAGTTTCGATTTGCCATACGATCCGATCACGATTAGTCCGACGTCGTTGTCTTTTGCGAAACGTGTTATTTCTTCAGCCGCATGGCCCCAAGCTGTTACAAGGTTCGGCTCTTGGCCTATATCACCTAACGCTGCTACAGTGTTTGCGAGCTCCTCACCGCGCACCTGCTCTTCAAGTGAACTGCGAATCTCCTCTATTGACTTCATCCCTTCGGCCTCACCGAGCACATAGCCACTTGGACTGCCAATCAGTAGCCCATCCGAACCCCAGGAATGGGTCATAAGATAATCGTCGCTCAAAATATGAAGCACGCTGACTTTTGCCCGCAGCGCTCTGGCGAGCTCACCGGCAAAAGCCGCTGCGTGCAGCGCACCTTCAGAACCATCAGTGGGTAGCAAAACATGATCTACGGAAGCCATTATCTTTTCCTATGAGAATTAGTTGAAAAGAAAGTTTAATTTATTCTATCGATGCGGAGTACATAAACTATTGGCAGCCAATCATAATGTTGATCTATCGCATTATTTTTCGTTGTATTTTTTAAAACGAAAACTTTACCAACAAAAACCTCGCTGGACATACAATCGCAGATCGCGAAGCGACAGTTTTCCGTTAGCGCGCGTCAAAAGTCGCTTAATGGACTGCGATAATTCCTGGAACAATAGCCTGAGCTGAAACCGCACTGTATGCGCTGTTGTGACAGCCACTGCATGGTTATAACTTTTATTGATGGGCTAATTTATTTTTTCGCATCACAGCTAATCGCTGTTCTCATGTAGGCTTTCCTGTTTCGGTCGCTGAAATTACTTACATCCGATTTCCAGGCCAATCTATTGTGTATTTTTGGAGGCATGTAGAATGCTAAAGCGATTTTTGTTGCTCCTCGTACTTTTTCCAATCTCGTTCTTTGTGAGCAGTGTGCAGGCACAAATCGATGAGGACCAACTCGGCGCCTGGTATATGTATTTTTGGAATACGAAATTCAGCAACAGCAATTTCGGTTTGCAGGGAGATATTCAGCATCGAAATTGGGATCGTGGTGGCGACCTGGAGCAGCTGCTAATTCGTGGCGGCCTCACCTGGTCGCCAGAGAATTCCGACAACACCTATACATTAGGCTATGCAAACATCGAATCGGGCACGTTCGGCTCAAGTAATAGCTCTAGCCGGGAACATAGAATCTATCAGGAGGCGTTGATTCCGCAGCGCCTGGGATCGCGTGTATATCTCAGCCATCGGCTACGACTCGAGCAACGCGATGTTGATGGTCAGGACAGGCGCAATCGATTTCGCTATTTCATTGGGCTGAATTACCCCTTCAATCAGGATAGCCTGGGCAAAGGCGCTATCTATCTCTCACTCTATAACGAGCTATTCGTCAATCTGGAACAAAGCATCGGCAACAATCGCAGTGTAGACTACTTCGACAGGAATCGATCCTATGTAGCACTGGGCTATAGCCTCAGTGACGATGTGCGCCTGCAGTTCGGTTATATGCATCAGGAGACTGACAACCTGGGCAAGGGACAACTGCAATTCAACCTCTTTCATCGATTCTGAACTCAGCACTGCTTGAGAAAAGTAATCGGCTTGAAAAATGTCGGGGCTCCAAGAGAGATCCAAGCTAACAGGCTATTACTCAAGGCTCCATCACACAACCGAAATGGGCTGAGTACGCTATTTTTGATTCATCGGTTCTCTAATCGGCGAATCATCGCCCCCACACTGTACTTATAAACTTGGCGCAAGATTTAGGCTCCTCCTCTGGGCCTGATTTTCGTAATTGAGCATTCCAA
>CAXBLN010000146.1:0-10040 GCA_963976555.1 uncultured Gammaproteobacteria bacterium | reverse complement strand
TGTCCGATAAGGCCGTGATCCAGGAACGCTTCAGCTGGGTGGATGAGAATACGCTTGAGTACGACTTCACCGTCGAAGATCCCGAGTCCTGGGATGAAAGCTGGTCTGGCAGAGTGCCAATGCGCCGCGCCGCAGATCCGGTCTATGAGTATGCCTGTCACGAAGGCAATCATGGATTGCAGGGGATTCTCGCCGGCTGGAGACGTTATGAGTCTATGGGCCTGAATGGCGACGGCACACCAAAATCCGAAACTGGCACGGTTGCCACCGAAGAATAGAGGCCACCAATTAGCCGAATCCCAGCCACTGGCAGGTTTCGAAAATACAAAAAAAACCAGCGTTGGGTTACTATCCATCTCTGGTTTTTTTTCATCCCCACAACAGTGTTTTTCGAATCAATCATGTTACCCAAAAAATTTCTTACAACTTCTTCTGTTCTGATCTCACTGCTGCTCTTTTCTCTTGGCGCTGCCGCCGAGGTCAAGTCGGTCTTTATTTCATCTACGCTGGACCCGAATGCGATCATCATCACCGAGGTCGACGTGATTTTTATCTACGATGCAGAGACTGCAGATAGTTTGCCGGACACGAAATCCGCCTGGTACGCGAACAAAAGAAAGATTACCAGCGACGCTGGGGATAAGATCGATATCGTAAATGTATTCATCCCCCAGGGCTTCGACTCGGAGATGGCTAGTTTGCCCGCCCGCCGCGCCGACGCAGTAAAAGTTGTAGTGTATGCCTACCACGACGACTCTAAGGCTCCGCCGCGGGACATCAGCGAGATGGATAATGTCCTGATTGAGATCGATCCGTTTGGTATACGCGTATCGAGCAGAGACTAGCGGAGCTCATCGCTGTGGAATTTGGACAAATTTTTTCATTTCTTCTCGTGTCAGCGGTCTTCATCGCCGTACCAGGGCCGAATATTCTCGTCATCGTTTCTACTTCACTCGTCTCAGGAAAGCTCCGCGGCCTGCAGACCGTGGTTGGCACAACTCTCGCCATGATTATTCAACTTACGATAGCGGCTCTTGGCACCACGCTGCTACTTGCAACGATTAGCCAGGGATTACTCTGGCTGAAATGGTGCGGAGTCGCCTATCTACTGTTCCTTGGCGTTAATTCGATATACGCATTCTGCACTCATAGGAAATCCAGAGTGCCCAGCGCCAGAGACTCTATGCAGCGAGGTTTCTGGGTCTCCTTGACGAACCCAAAGACGATTTTATTCTTCAGCGCGTTTCTGCCGCAGTTCGTGAATCCCCACGGCGTTTACTTGCCACAGATCGCGATATTATCGGCTAGCTTCCTGCTGCTGGCGGTGACAATCGACAGCTTCTACGCGATCATGTCCGCCAAGTTGAAATGGCTGCTGGAGTCGAGAGACATCGATAGGCTGAGTAATGGAGTCAGCGGAGCCTTCTACCTCGGCGCCGGTGGGCTGCTGGCCAGAACAAGCTCAGTCCAATAAAAGACGCTCACCGCGGCGTAGTCGACCAAGTGACACCACTATACTTGCACTAATTGAATCCAGTTGCCGCAGCCATCGTCAAAGGTGGCGATCCATACGCCGCCGCTTTCAATAGGCTGGCCTTTGAACGACACTCCCAGCTCCGATAGACGATTGTATTCTGCCTGAATATCATCGCTGTGAAGCATCGTAGCGGGAATGCCGTCCGCATAGATCGCGGCCTGAAAGGCTATGGCCGCTGGGTGGGCGTTGGGCTCCAATAGCAATTCCGTCTCACCTGAGCCGTTCGAGGACACCGTCAGCCATCGAAACTCACCCAGGTCTATGTCGTTTATTTTGTTAAAGCCCAATATTTCAGTGTAGAACGCGAGTGCCTTACTCTGATCCTCGACAAAAATACTAGCCGTCTTGATATCCATAATCGCCTCCCTTAAGTGGCTGCAGCCCGTAAAACACTGGCACACATTCCAATTGTATTGCTATTACCCCTAGTTTATTCTTGTACCCCACCTCCAATAATACATAGAGCAATGAGAGTCCTACAAGATGACTAATAACAACATTAAATCGGTTCTATTAGCACTAGCAATAGCTCCTGCCGTGGTTTTCGCTCAGGCTGACATGCCTCCTACGAACGACCTGGAAAACCCTTATCTCACTCAGTCTGGCTATTTTAAGATGCCTGCAGGCCGCGACTGGGGTTCCTCCAGCACGGTAGACATCGATGCCGATGGCGAGAGCATCTGGGTCGCAGAGCGCTGCGGCGGTAATGCGAATGCCTGCGTCGAGAAGCCCGACACGAATCTAATCATGCTATTCAGCAAGAACGGCGACATGGTTCGTAGCTTCGGTGCCGGTTACATCACCTGGCCTCACGGTATCCACGTCGATCACGACGGCAATGTCTGGGTCGCTGACGCCCGCGGTTCTGAACAGACTCAGGGCTATACTGGCGAGCATTATGGCCATCAAGTCCATAAGTTCAGCCCCACCGGTGTGCACCTGATGTCTCTTGGCAAGAAAGGCGGCGGTCAGGACGACGAGTATTTCTACACACCAAACGACGTACACGTCGCGCCTGACGGATCTATCTTCGTTGGCGAGGGTCACTCCAGCGCAGAAGGTTCTACTAACCGTGTACACAAGTTCGACGCGGATGGAAATCACCTTTTCTCATTCGGCGAATGGGGAACTGAGCCTGGAAATTTCCGTCAACCACATGGCTTGGCGATGGACTCAAAGGGGCGACTATTCATAGCAGACCGCGGCAACGACCGTATCCAGATCTTCGATCAGGAAGGAAACCTACTCGACGTATGGCATCAGTTCAGCCGTCTGAGCGGCATCTATATTGATGAGAATGATGTGCTTTATGGCGCAGATTCAGAATCAGGCTCGGTTAATCCCGATCATGGCGACTGGGTTCGCGGTATCCGTATCGGAAGCGCCATTACCGGCGAGGTAGAGTTCCTGATTCCTGACCCGCAGCCAGACTGTCGTGGTACTTGTACTGCGGAAGGCGTAGTAGCCGATGCACACGGCAATATCTTCGGCGCCGAAGTTGGCCCGGTCGGTGGCATCAAGCGTTATGTTCGCCCCGTCAAATAGACACCACGCTTAAGAACCTGGTTCGAAGGCAGAAGAACGTGAAAAGCCCACCGCAAACGGTGGGCTTTTTTTTGCTCCGGAGAAAACATGCCACCGATGAATGATATTCTGCTGTTCACCGCAGCTGCCTTTATTATGAACCTCTCGCCGGGTCCTGCGAACTTCTACGTGATGGCCCGAACCATCGCGCAGGGAATCCCCGCCGGGCTCGCCGCGGTCGCAGGTTTGGCAGTAGGAGGCTTGCTGCATGTGATGGCCGCAGTGCTCGGCCTCTCTGTGTTGTTTACCTACTCACCTCTCGCTTATACGATTTTGAAAATAGTCGGAGCGAGCTATCTCGTTTATCTTGGGCTGGGGTATTTTGGTATTCGCTTATTCGGCAAGAACGACGAGGAGAGTCGGGAAGACAGTGAGATCGGACAGAAAAAAATAGCGAAGCTAATGATAAGGAAAATTTTCTTCCAGAGTGTAATCATCGAGGCAAGCAACCCTAAGACTGCTCTGTTTTTCCTCGCATTACTACCGCAGTTTGTCGTGCCCGATGCAGGGCCGGCGGCACCGCAATTTCTCCTGCTAGGATTGATCGTGACACTATCCGCGATTCCCTGCGATCTGTTCGTTACTTTCTTTGCAGACAAGGCGGCAACTTTGGTTCGCGGCAATCGGTCCGTGAGAGCTAAGCTGGAGAAACTCTCCGGAACGATTCTAATCACTCTCGGCGCCTACGTCTTACTCGCCGAGAATGATTGAGGGTCGTTGGCGCCTAGACCGCCGTAATTATCGCATTTAACGTAGCACTTGGACGCATAGCCGCATCAGCCTTCTCTGCATTCGGCTTGTAGTAACCACCGACATCCATAGCTGGCCCCTGGGCAGAGTTAAGCTCGTCGATGATCTTCGCTTCGTTATCGATCATCGCCTGAGCGACCGGCGTAAAACGCGCCTTCAGCTCGGCATCGTCATCCTGCGCCGCCACAGCCTGTGCCCAATACATCGCTAGATAGAAGTGGCTGCCGCGGTTGTCTAGCTCATTCACCTTGCGTGAAGGAGACTTATTGTTATCGAGGAAGTCTCCGGTAGCCGCATCGAGAGAGTCGGCGAGAATTTTCGCTCGAACATTGTCGGTAACGTTAGCCAGGTGTTCCAGCGATGCGGCCAGGGCTAAGAATTCGCCCAGCGAATCCCAGCGCAGGTGATTCTCTTTCTCGAACTGCTGAACATGCTTGGGAGCAGAACCGCCTGCGCCGGTTTCGAAGAGCCCACCGCCCTTCATCAGCGGAACGACGGAGAGCATCTTCGCGCTGGTGCCGAGTTCCAGAATCGGAAAAAGGTCTGTCAGGTAATCGCGAAGTACGTTGCCAGTTACCGAGATCGTATTAAGTCCCGCTTTTACTCTCTTTAAAGTATGACGAGTCGCCGCTTCGGGCGTCATGATGCTGATGTCCAGGCCATCGGTGTCATGATCTGCAAGATACTTATTCACCTTCTTGATGATCTCGGCATCGTGACTACGGTTCTCATTCAGCCAGAATACTGCCGGGGTATCAGACAGTCTCGCTCGAGTGACAGCCAGCTTAACCCAATCCTGAATGGGTGCGTCCTTGGCCTGACACATACGCCAGATGTCGCCCTTCTCGACTTCATGTTCGAGCAGCGTGTTACCGTCGCTAGCGATGACACTAACCGTACCGCCTGCTGCGATCTCGAATGTCTTATCGTGCGACCCGTACTCTTCCGCCTTCTGCGCCATAAGACCAACGTTAGGCACACTGCCCATGGTCTTAGGATCGAACGCGCCATTCTTTCTACAGAAGTCGATGACTTCCTGATAGACGCCGGCATAACAGCGATCTGGAATCACGGCCTTCATATCCTGTAACTTGCCGTCTGGACCCCACATCTGACCGGAGGTACGAAGCGCGGCGGGCATCGATGCGTCGATGATCACATCGCTCGGTACGTGTAAATTGGTAATGCCTTTGTCAGAATCTACCATCGCCATATCAGGACGGTTCGCATAGCAAGCCTGCAAGTCTGCCTCGATCTGTTTACGCTGCGCGTCCGGTAGCGACTTGATCTTGCTGTAGACATCGCCGACGCCATTGTTTGCCTCCACGCCTAGCTCCGCGAATACAGCGGCGTGTTTCGTAAAGACTTCTTCGTAGAAGACTGTGACAGCGTGGCCGAATATGATCGGGTCCGACACTTTCATCATAGTGGCCTTCAAATGTAGAGAGAACAGAACGCCCCGACTCTTCGCGTCGTCTATCTGCTCTGCCAGAAATGCGCGCAGTGCTGTCGCACTCATGGCGGAGGCATCGATGACTTCACCGGCGAGCAAGGAAATGCCTTCCTTAAGTGTCGTCACATTGCCTGCGCCATCGCGATGCTCAATCTTAACCGTCGTCGGCGCGGACAGAGTTGTAGACTTCTCGCTGCCGAAGAAGTCGCCGGATTCCATATTGGCGACGTGCGATTTCGAGACCTTGGACCAGGCGCCCATGGAGTGTGGATTCTTTCTCGCATAGGACTTCACGGAGGCTGGCGCGCGACGATCTGAATTTCCTTCGCGCAGCACGGGGTTTACCGCGCTGCCCTTCACTCTGTCGTAGCGAGCCTTGATGTCGCGCTCTTCGTCGGTCTGCGGGTCTTCGGTGTACTCAGGCAGCGCATAGCCCTTGTCCTGCAATTCCTTGATGACGGCCATGATCTGCGGCAAGGATGCCGAGATGTTGGGCAGCTTGATGATGTTGGCCATGGGATCCTGAGTCATCTCGCCGAGTTCGGCCAGCGCATCTGCCTGCTTCTGGTCTTCGCTCAAAAATTCAGAGAAGTTCGCGATAACGCGCCCGGCTAGGGATATGTCGCGAGTCTCGACCGCCACGCCTGCGGCATCGGTGAATGCCTTGATAATCGGTAACAGCGAGTAGGTGGCTAAGGCTGGCGCCTCGTCTGTCTCGGTATATATGATCGTAGATTTCTGGTCTGACATCGTGATTCCTTATGTTGACTCGTTCTAGCCGGGCTAGTGCTATGTTGGTTCATTGCCTCTGCCGTGAGGCAAAAAGGGCGCGTATTATAGCAGTCAGGCACTAAAACTTACAGAGGACACGGATGCTCAGGAGCGCTGATGTGCTGTATAATCGCTCGCTCAAACTGAGTGGGTGCAAGCTGTTATGCACAAGGATCGACTATTCTTTTATAGTTGATCTGCCGCCCTGAGCAAGGGAATCGACAATTTATGAAACTAAGCACTAGCATCCCGGATTTTACTATTCGCTCGACTACTGCAGAAGACTGCGCGTTAATCCTCAGCTTTATACAAGAGTTGGCGGACTACGAGAAACTCAGCCATGAGGTTGTTGCCACTGAGGCTACCCTCGCGGAGACGCTATTCGGCGACAAGCCCTACGCGGAGGTGACAATCGGCGAATATCAAGGGAAAGCCGTAGGCTATTCCCTGTTCTTCCATAATTTTTCCACTTTCACCGGCCGGCCCGGCATCTATCTCGAAGACATCTATGTGAAGCCCGAGATGCGCGCCAAGGGCTTTGGGAAACTGATGTTAGCCTACATCGCCAAACTCGCAGTCGAGCGCAACTGCACACGGGTTGAATGGTCGGTGCTGGATTGGAACGAGCCTTCGATTCAATTCTACAGATCTATAGGAGCCACCCCGATGGATGGCTGGACCGTGCAGAGATTAGATGGCACTGAGTTGTCCGATTTTGCGCAGCAATTTAAATAGGCCTGTTTAGAAAAAACAGAAAACAAAGATTAGTTGAGGGAAGTGTGAGTAGAATCGTCTATGTAAATGGTGAGTACGCGGCAGAGGAAGCAGCGAAGATATCCGTCTTCGATCGCGGCTTCATCTTCGGCGATGGCGTCTATGAAGTGGTTCCGGTTGTAGCCGGGAAATTAGTTGACTGCGACTACTTCCTCGAAAGGCTAGAGCGATCGTTGTCAGAGTTGAGTATCAATTGGCCCTGCTCGCAGCGGGAGTATCTCGACATCATGCAGGAGCTTATCCGGCGTAATAACTTAGTCGAAGGCATAGTATATTCTCAGGTCACCCGCGGCATCGCCGACCGGGATTTCGTCTTCCCCATCGATACAGCGCCCTCATTAGTCGCCTTCACAGCAACGATGGATCTGCTCAATAATCCGCGCGCCGAGACCGGCATTGCTATCGCGACAAGCGAAGATATTCGCTGGAAGAGGCGCGACATCAAGTCGGTGAATCTGCTTGCTCAGTGCCTTGCGAAACAAGATGCGCATAGCAAGGGTGCCTTTGAGGGCTGGATGGTCGAGGACGGATTCGTCACCGAAGGCGTAACCTCCAGTGCCTATATAGTGAAGGACAATAAGATAATCACACGCCCACTTTCCAATCTAATACTCCCCGGCATACGTCGTCGCACGCTGATCGAGATGGCAGAGGAGGAAGGGATAGAAATCGAACAACGGCTGTTCACTATTGAGGAAGCGCTTCAGGCTGACGAGGCCTTCATTAGTAGCGCCACAACAATTACTCTAGGAGTTGTAAGCATCGATGGTGAGCAGATCGCGGACGGTAAGCCGGGCGAGCTGACCGGTAAGCTCAGAACATTATACATAGAGCGCTTGTTGGAAGAGGCACGCAACGCAGAGTAGAGACTAGGCGCCGTTGCTATCGAAGCTAATAACTTCGCTAATATGTTCGGCATCAGTCAACAGCATCAGCAAACGATCCACACCCACGGCAACACCGGAACAACTCGGCAAACCGCTCTTCAGAGCGGACATCAGCCGCTCATCAATGTTGTAAGCCCTAAGCCCCTTCTCTCTCCTGGTATCGTTATCCGATTCGAAGCGCGCGCGCTGCTCGGAGGCATCAACTAGCTCGAGATAGCCGTTCGCCAACTCCATACCGCGACCAAACAACTCGAAACGTTTCGCAACTACTATGCCGAACTCATCCTCGGCAATCGTGGACAATGCTGCCTGTTCATGAGGGTAGTCATGAATGAAACAGAGGCCCGGGAGCTTCGGCTCTATGCAGTGTGCAAGCAGTAATTGTAGATAGTCGGTCCTGCTCAGGCCTTCACCACTGAACTCGATTTTTCCCCGTACCAATGTCTGCAACTCCTCTAGCGTGGCATTGTGAGGATCGATCTGTAGATGCTGCTGAAAGACTTCGCGGTAAGTGAGGCGCAGGATCGGGCCGCAGCTCAGCAGTCGCTGGACCAGCAGCTCTAACTCGCTCATCAGCTCTTCCAGTGAGAAGGAAATTCGGTACCATTCGAGTAATGTGAACTCGGTGTTGTGTCGGCTACCTCGCTCTTCCTGTCGGAACGCCTTGGCTATCTGATAGATAGAGCCGCTGCCACTGGCAAGTAGGCGCTTCATGAAGAATTCGGGTGAAGTCTGCAGAAAATGCTCGTGGCTCGAGGTTCCATCGCTCACCGCGGCGGCAATGGATTCTATATAGACATCGGGAACGGTGTGTCGACCGAGTAGGGGCGTCTCTACCTCCAGAACTTCGCGCTCCTGGAAGAAACTTCGAATCTGAGCGAGGGCGTTAGCCCGCTGCTGCAGGTTTTGTAAGGAAGCACTTGGTTTCCAGGCAACCATGAAATCATCCTATCAAAATCTGCATAAAGCTTATGCGGATATCTAAACTGCTACTTAGTGACTCGATTCTGATATTCACTGCTACGCGTATCGACTCGAAGCACATCGCCTATGTTGACGAACAGAGGTACCTTTACAACGGCACCAGAGCTTAGGGTAGCTGGCTTGGTTCCGCCCTGCGCCGTGTCACCCTTCAGGCCTGGGTCGGTGTCGGTTACTTCGAGTTCTACAAAATTCTGTGGGCTAACTGAGATCGGCGCGTCGTTCCAGAGTACGACCTGATACCTGTCCTGCTCCTTTAGCCAGATCTTTGCATCGGTGATGGCATTTTCATCGGCGGCAACCTGCTCGTAGCTGTCGTCGGTCTTCATGAAATGCCAGAACTCTCCATCTGCGTACAAGAACTCCATTTCTACTTCCATCACATCGGCAGCTTCGACGGATTCTCCGGATTTATAGGTGCGCTCCCAGACTCTGCCATTGGCCAAATTACGCAGCTTGACGCGATCGAATGCCTGCCCCTTGCCGGGCTTGACCTTTTCAACTTCTATCATCGAACAAGGTTCGCCGTCGATCAGAACCTTAAGCCCCGATTTAAATTCACTGGTGGAGTAAGTCGCCATGTTTTCCTCATGCCCTCTTTGCCTACAGGCCTCAATTCGATTCGCTTTGTTGCTTCCAGCCTCGATTAACAATCTATCGAAGCCACTGGCCTTATGTTGCTATGATGTGGAAACGGATACTAACAACTGCCTTTGCAAAAACAAACTAAGTTTCGGGACATAGATGAATAACCCAGCTGTATCGCTAATTCGATCGGATCAATCTGAGCAATGGCAGAAGATACTCTCCGATTTAATTACGGACCCAAGCGAGTTGCTGAGAATACTCGAACTAGATGCTAGCACCTGTCCCTATAGTCTGGAGGCACTTGATCAGTTCCCGTTGAAGGCTCCAAGACCTTTTGTGGCTCGCCTCGAAAAGGGTAACTGGAAAGATCCGTTGCTGATACAGATATGGCCGTCAAAGGAGGAAGACTCGCACAGCGAGAGTTTCGTCACCAACCCCCTCGAAGAGGATCGATTCAATCCCCTGTCTGGTCTGCTCCATAAATACCACGGCCGCGTACTACTAACCGCAGCCCCTCATTGTGCGATTCATTGTCGCTACTGCTTTAGGCGCCACTTCGACTATCGGGCCAATTCCCCCAGCCGCATACAGTGGCAGGCCGCGTTCGATTATATAGCTGGCGATAGCAGTATCGAGGAGGTCATCCTTAGTGGAGGCGACCCCTTAGCGATTCCGGACCGGCAATTTCTCTGGCTGCTAGAGAACTTGGCAGATA